>CANMDT010000015.1 GCA_947496715.1 Myxococcales bacterium | reverse complement strand
CGGCCTACCAGCGGCGGCGCGACAGCACGATCGAGGCGCCGCTCAGCGAGAGCAGCACAATCGTGAGGTAATAGAGGAGGTCGCGGGTATCGATGACGCCGCGCGAGACATTCTCAAAGTGGCCGCTCGTGCTGATGAAGCGGAGCACCTGCGCCACCGTCCCATCGGTGTGCGAGGCCAGCTCACCAAAGGTGTTGAGCAGGAAGCAGCAGAAGAAGCTGACCAGGATCGCCACCATCTGGTCACGCGTCAGGCTCGAGACCAGGACGCCAACCGAGAGGTAGGCCGCGCCCAAGAATAGCAGCCCCACATAGCCGCCAATGATCGGACCCCAGTCGAGGTCGCCGAGCGTCGCGAGCGACAGTGGGTAGGGAAGCGTGGCGCCGAGCACGATGGCGAGCAGCGTGAGCGCAGCCAAGAACTTACCGACCACAACCTGCGTGTCGGTCACGGGCAGCGTCATGAGCAGTTCGAGCGTCTTGGACCGCTGCTCTTCGGCCAGAAGGCCCATCGAGATGGCCGGCGCAAAGAAGGCCAGGAAGAAGGGGGCCCGCGTGAAGAAGGTCCGCATGGAGAGCTCCGTCGAGGCCGCGTTGAAGATCTCCAGCCAGAAGAGGCCGCCTGCGATGAGCAGGAAGAGCGCGATGACGATGTAGGCCGTCACGCTGGTGAAGGAGGCGCGGAGCTCGCGCTTGGCAATCGAAAGAATGGGGTTCATGGCTTAGGACTCCGAGGATTCGGTCGAAGGAGCGGCGCTGCTCTCGGGCGGAAGATACTTGCTCGCATCGGCGGGCGCCGCGGTCTTGGGCGCGACCGGCGTCGGCGCGTTGCTCGCCGTCAGGAGCCGGAAGAGCTTCTCCAGATTGCGCTCCGCTGCGGGGTAGGCCGCATAGAGTTCTTCGAAGTTGCCATCGGCCACCACGCTGCCACCGTTGATCAGGATGACCCGGTCGCAGAGCACCTCAATCTCCTGCAGGATGTGGGTGGAGAGGAGCACCGTCTTCTCCTTGCCGATGCCGGATGCGCTCGCGGATGTCGATAGTCGGGTTCGGGTCGAGGCCCGAGGGGGGCTCGTCGAGGATGAGGACGTCGGGGCTGTGCACGAGCGCCTGCGCAAGGCCCACGCGCTGGCGGTAGCCCTTGGAGAGCTCGTCAATCTTCTTCGCGACAACGGGGCCGAGTCCGCAGACCTCGACCGCGTGGGTGACGGCCGCTTCGCGCTTCGACGAAGGCACGCCGCGCAGCTCGGCCAGGTGGTCAAGATAGTCGAAGACCACCATCTGGTCGTAGAGCGGCACGCTCTCGGGCAGGTAACCGATGCGGGCGCGGACGGCGATGGAGTCCGTCGTCACATCGATGTTCATCACCTTGGCCGTGCCGGTGGTCGCGGCCATGTAGCAGGTGAGGATCTTCATGGTCGTCGACTTGCCGGCGCCATTGGGACCGAGGAAGCCGACGATTTCGCCGCGGTGGACATCGAAGCTGATGCCGCGCAGCGCCTGAAAGTCGCCGTAGTACTTGGTGAGGTCTCTGACCTCGATGGTGGTCTCTGCCTTGGACATGATGAACACTCGATGCAGGAACGAGAAGTGACAGGGGCAACGTGCCATGTTGGGCTGCCGCGACGCGACGGTTATCTCTCCAGCGCGCAGGATTATTCCCATGCTGCAACCCAAGCAGCCCGCGGTTCTGCACCGCGCGGCCGCAAGGGTCAAGCCCGACCGAACGCTGCGCCGTCGATGAGCCCGGCGATGGCCTTGCCGTCGCTCTTGTCGGCGGCATCGGGCAGCGCGGTGATCGCCGCCGTCAGCCCCGTCAGGCGGTGCGAGGGGAGCGTCCTCGCAATCAAGCAAAGGTCCGGCACGGGCCAGGACGAGATGGGCGGATGACGCCGCATTAATAACCCATACACGCCACCGCAATCGATTGGTTGACGGCTAGACCCGATCCATAAGCCGTCGCAGCAGTGGACGCGCCTCATCGTAGCGATAGCCACGGATCGCGCTGACGAGCTGCGCCACCTCGTCTGCAAGCGCTGACGGCCAGTTTGCAGCGTGGAGGGCAGCGAGGCCCTCCTTACAACGCGCCGGCTGCCCCATCGAGACGGGCTCTCGGAGCGCCAGCAGAATGGTGCGGAGCGCATCAGCTGTCCCGTCAGGCAGCGCTGTCTCGGGCGCTGGCGCCGCCAGAGAGAGCTCCGCGATGGCGCGCTCCATCTGACCTTCAGCGGCGCCAAGCGCCCGCTGCCAGGCAATCGCCACCGCCTTTGTCGGTAGCTCCCCAGCCCGTAGTGCATCCTCAAGTTCCGACGCAGAGGCCGCCAGACCTACCAGCCCCAGCGTGGCGGCAACACCCTTCATGTCGTGCGCCTGTCGCTGCGCCTGCTGCAGGTCCCCCTCCCGCAACCAGGCCCCCATCCGCGCCGCGGCGCCACGTGCCTGGACCAGGAACTTCTGCGCCATCTGTGCATAGAGCTCCGAGCGCCCCCCCACGCGGCGCAACCCCGCTGCCAAATCGAAGCCATCTGTCGCCCCCGACACCTCCGGCTCCGTCGCCGGAAGTGGCGAGGCCGCGGCCGCCGGAACCAGCGCCGCAGCCCCCGCCGCGACAGCGCACTCTCCGGGCAACCAGCGGAGCATCCTCCGCCCGAGCGCCGTTGGATCGATGGGCTTTGTGAGATGCTCGTTCATGCCGGCTTCGAGGCTGCGTCGGCGATCATCGGAACCAGCATGCGCCGTCATTGCAACGATCGGAACCAGGGCGATGCGACGGTCCTCGAGCGCACGGATCGCGTGCGACGCTGCGAGCCCATCCATCTCGGGCATCTGAATATCCATCAGCACCAGGTCGATCGATCGGCCTCGCTCCGTCGCCGGCTGCTCCCGAAGGAAGGCCAGCGCTTCGAGGCCGTTGGAGACGACCGAGACGGTAATCCCCATGCCCTCCAGCAGCTCCCGGACAATGTACTGGTTCAGTTCGTTGTCCTCCGCCACCAGGACACGGGCACCGCGGAAGCAAGGTGAAACGACCGCCGGCGCTCGGCTGCCCGGCTGTTGTTGGAGCGCAGCGATGAGCGTCTCGGCGAGCCGTACCGGCGTGACAGGCCGGCGCAGCGTCATCGCAAAGCCCTCCGCAGCGGCGCGGCGGCTGTGCTCGCCCTCGCGCAGCGTGCCGGTCACACAGACGAAGGCCGCCTTGGAACCGATCTCCCGCGCCCGCGCGGGCAGCCGAAATCCCGCTTCATCGGCGATGGATGCGCTGAGCAGCACCGCCGCATAGCGTTCGGGGCTGCCCGCCAGCAGCGCCACTGCCTCCTCCGGCCTCTCGATACGCTCTGCCTGAACCCCGAGCTGCCCGATCATCGCGGCGAGATGCCGTCCCTCCGCCTCCCGCTCATCGACCACCAGCAGCGACCGCCCCGCGAACAACGCAGCCGCTCCAACGTTTTGCAGCGCGGGCTGCACCACCTCGAACGGAACCCGGAATCGGAAGGTCGCGCCACCGCGATCGTTCCGCTCCACCCAGATCCGCCCACCCATCAGCTCGCAGAGCTGCTTGCAGATCGCGAGGCCGAGTCCCGTGCCACCGAACCGACGCGTGGTCGAACCATCGGCCTGCGCGAAGGCTTCGAACACCCGCTCTTGCTGCTCCTCGGGGAGGCCTAGACCCGTGTCCCGAACCGCAAACTCCAGTGCAGCCCGGTCACCGCGATCCTCAACCACGGAGACCGAAAGCACCACCTCGCCAACGGCGGTAAACTTCACCGCGTTACTGAGCAGATTCTGCAAGACCTGACCGAGCCGGATGGGGTCACCCAACACCAGCATCGGCAGCTCTGCAGAGAGCTCAGCACGGAGCGAGACGCCCTTCTCTTCTGCCCGGATTGCCTCCAGACCGACGGAGCTCTCCACCACCTCCTCAATCGACATGGGGATGGTCTCCAGCGTCATCTTACCGGCATCGGCCTTGGAGAAATCGAGCAGGTCTTCGATCAGCCGCAGCAACGATGTCGCGGCCGTCTGCACCTTGCCAATGTAGTCCGCATGGCGCGCCGGAAGCTGCCCGTCGAGCGCGAGCCGCGTCATGCCGATGATCACATTCATCGGTGTTCGGATCTCATGACTCATGTTGGCCAGGAACATCGACTTCGTCGTCGCAGCAACCTCGGCCGTCTCCTTGGCGCTGGCGAGCTCCCGCTCTTCGATTTTGCGTCGCGTCAGGTCGACCATGGAGACGATCATCATCGCCCCTTCCCCCGTTGCCACGGGCCCGAAACCGAGCTCGACCTGCACCTCTTCCGCCGCGGCGTTGAGCACCACCGCGTCGCGGCCCAGGCCGTTTGGCCGTGTCGGTGTCCGCGAGAAGTCATCGCTCTCCGACGGCTCGTTTCGGCGGGGCCAACCGGGCACAACCATCTCGATGTTCTGGCCTCGGAGCGTATCGAGCTCGTAGCCGAGCATTTTGCAGGCCTGCGCGTTGGCAATGCGGACGCAGTCCTGTGCGTCGATCAGCAGCAGCGCCACCGGTGTGGCGGTGAAGAGCACATCGAGCGTAACCTGGAGCATCTCGAGGTCGCGCACATGCTGCCGCTCCCGCGCGAGCTCTGCCTCCATGCGCTGCCGTGCGCTCACATCGCGTACAACAAAGATCTCCATCGCACCTGACGGGCCGGTGATCATTCCGAGATTCACCTCGACGGGAAACAGCTCGCCATCCGAGCGGATTCCCTTCATCTGAACGACATCCCGACCGCTCCAGGCCAAGATCCGCGCCGTCCCGTGCGCCGCCGTTTTCAGTTCGTCCGAACGAAGGAGCGATGAGACGCGCAGCCCCTGAGGGCTTCTCACGGGCTGCCCGAACATGGCTCGCGCCCGCGGGTTAAGCTCCAGCACCAGCCCCGTCGCATCGGCCAAGATCAGAGCGTCGGGAGAACTCTCGAACAGCGCCTCCGCTCGCGTGTTCTCCGCAACGCGGAGCATGAACTGCGCACACTGCTCACAGAGCCCGGAGAGCGTCTGGGCCACCAGCTCCGAACCGGCAAGCCCGAAGGGACCGAGCACCTCGATCACACCGAGCACCTCGTCGCCCGCTGCGATGGGTAGACCAACGCCGGTACGAAGCCCGGCGGATAGCGCTGCGGGCGTGCGTCCCGAGGAGGGCTGCTCTGTGATGTCTCCGATGACGATGCGCTCCCTGCGCCCCCAGACAGCGCCGGGCCACCCTGACGCCTCGTCCAAGACCTCGACGCCGCGCGCAAAGGGCGTCTGGCGGCTCATCTGCAGAAAGGTTTCGCAGTCGTCCTGTCTGCCTTCCGCGACGGCCCCGGCGAGGTAGCGAAGCTTCTGCCCGCTGCCATCGACGAGCCAGATCTGTGCCACGGTAACGCCCAGGTTGCGAACGATCACATCCATGAGGTCCGGGGCAACCAGCTCGAGGTTCCGCGCGGTTGCAAGCAGCTCGTTGGCCTCCAACTGGAGCTGCTTCCGACCATCGCTCAGATGCCGCTCTGTGGTGTTGTCCACGAGCACGATGCAGCCGTCGATACGGCCATCGCGGCTGCCGATGAACCGCATCTCCACGCTGGCCCAGTAGCGCACACCCGAGAGCGACTGGCCCGAGATCTCGAGCGGCTGCTCGTCTCGCTCGAGCAATGCGGCGGCAAGCTGCGCCAGCGACACGTCGGGTCCGTCGGGGCCTTCGAGCAGTTTGTGAAGCGGCTCACCGTTGCAGTCAGACAGAGGGCGCGCCGTGAGACCGGCGAAGGCCTGATTGGCCCACTCTACCCTCCCCTCAGCATCGGTGATGATGACCGCGGTGGAGGTCCGTTCCGCGACCAGCGCAAGCCGCTCTGCTTCGCGCACCGAGGCCGTAAGACGCTCGTTCAAGCCACCAAGTTCGGACCGCTTTGCATCGATGAGTTGGGCCGCACGACGGAGCCGCTCGATGACAAGCGTCTGCGTCAACGTGACCATCGCCCCAAAGCCGACGAACATCGCGACGGAGGTCAGGATGGCACCTTGCCCATGCGCGTTCGGGGCGCTGGCATAGAGATATCGGTTCAGCCCGGTCACCGACAGCCACCCCATGAGCCCCATCAGACCCGAAGAGATTGCCAGCACCACGGTCGCGCGCTGCGGCCCGAAGAAGAGGTTGGTGATGGTAACCGCAACCATCAGGATCGCTGCACCCGAAGTAGGGCCGTCGGCGATGCCCACCAGCAACGCGCCGATCATCCAGTTTGTGATCGAGAGCGCCGCGCGGTTCCGGAGGTGGAACAACTGCGGCTGCACCGCAACGAGCGAAAGGAGCGCCAGCGCGACGTTCAGGCCCGGGAGCAGAGACCACGGATTGGATGAAAACGTGAACGCCGCGAGCGCAGCAGGCACCACGATGAACGCAGTGATCCTGCAGATGAGGTTGACCTCCGCCACGCCTAGGGTTGCTTCCATACCTCCCGGCAGGAAGGCATCCCAGCGACCCGAAAGCTGCCCTGCCTCGCCATCGGCCTGCTGCGATTCCTGCTCCACCTCAACCTCCGCGGCGACCCCGAACGGAACCTAATCAGCCGGATCGACCCGCTCGTCGAGCGACGTGTGCCGCGCACCCGAGTCGGCGTCCCGGAACTGCTCCGAGATCTCGTGAAAGCGGTCCGCCACATCCACGAAGGCGTCAACGACCTCTGGGTCGAAGTGGCCGCCGCGCGCTGCGAAAATCTGCCCCAACACCTGGTCGTGCGCGTAGGCAGCCTTGTAGACCCGCCGCGTGGTCATCGCGTCATACACATCGGCCAACGCCATGATGCGGCCGCACAGCGGGATCTCCTCACCACGCAGGCCACGCGGGTAACCAGTCCCATCCCAACGCTCGTGGTGGGTATAGGCAATCGCCGATGCGATGCTCAGAAGCGGAGCATCGCCCAACTCCCGCCGCGCCCGCTCGAGAACCTTGTAACCATTCTCGGCGTGGAGCTTCATCTCGCCATACTCCTCCTGCGTCAGCCGGCCCGGCTTGTGCAGCAGCCGATCGGGCGTGCCGACCTTGCCGATATCGTGCAGCGGCGCGGCCATGTGGAGGTTATCAATGTAGGCGTCGGTCAGCACTTCGGAGTAGGCGCCGCGGCGGCGGAGCGCCCAGGCCAGCTCGCGAACGAACATCTGCGTGCGACGGATATGCGCGCCCGTTTCGTTGTCCCGGTACTCGGCCAGCGCGCCGAGCGTCTCCAGCATCAGCACCAAAGCCCGCTTCAGCTCCCGCGTCTTTTCGAGCACCAGCGCGCCAAGATGGTCGCGGTGGCGCTTGAGCTCTACATGATTTGCAACACGCGCCAGCACGAGGTCGCGGTTGATGGGCTTTGCGATGAAGTCCACCGCGCCGGCCTGAAGACCGGCGCACTCCGTCGCCTCATCGCTCAGCGCCGTGAGGAAGATGACCGGGATGGTCTCGCCCAGCGCACCACGGTGGAGACGGCGGCACACCTCCAGACCATCCATCCCCGACATCACAACATCGAGCAGCACCAGATCCACAGGGCTGCGAGCGAGCATCAACAGCGCTGCTTCGCCTGAAGTCGCAACCCGCACATCGTACCTGTCCGACAGGATGTCCACGAGCAGGTCGAGGATGGGCTCCGAGTCATCCACCACCAGGATGCTCGCACGCGCTGCCTGCTCTGGGCCCAGATTTTCGTGAAGGTTCGGCATGCAGCGCACCTGAAATCGATAGAACCACCCGCAGAAGACGACCGATGTTTCCTACCTCCCTCACTACCCCGACTGCTTCGAACTGTCGACGGTCTAAGTCAATGTTCGAGCGAACAAAAATAGCGGTCGGTGTACGGCTGGACGCTAGGCGAGGCAGAGCGCCGCAATCCCCGCTACTGCGACCGCAGCACCCACCCAGGAGCGCGCCGAGATCGGCTGCTGTTGCATGTAAGCCGACACGGGAAGGATCCAGATTGGGCTCGTCGAAAGCAGCGTCGCTGCCACCCCTGCCTCGGTTTGAAGCAGTGCCACATTCATCAGCCAGACGCCGATGTAGGTACCGAGCATTGTCCCCGCCGCAATCTCCACCCGGGTATCGGCATGCGCCAGCGCCTCGCGCAGCGCCGACCAGCCGCGCTGAAGCGTCAACATCAGGCCGAGCGCAATCGCACCAACGCCGAGCCGCACAACCCCCACCGCCAGCGCGCTCATGGCGTCGCCGGAGTCCTTGGTGATCAGGTTGGTCGACACCTGGCAGATCGCGGCGCCAACCCCGAGCAGCAGACCGACAGCGAGGTCACCCGGCTGCAGCGGCCCGTCGCTGGCATCCCGCGCCGACAACACCCAGGTCACGCCAGCGAGCGTGACGGCCGCTCCGATCACCTGCATCTGCGACATCGGCTCCGACAGCAGATACCAGGCCGCCACCGCCGTAAAGGCTGGCACCACGCTGCCGGTCAGCAGGGCGCGACGCGCGCCGATGCGCATCAGCGATGCAAAGTAGAGGCTGTCTCCCAACGCCAACCCCACGACCGCGCTCGCCGAGAGCCAGAGCGCATCCACCCGGTCCATCGCCGGAATCCAGACACCCTCCGTGATGCGCAGCGTGACGGACATCATCAGCGCGCCCACAGCACACTTCACAAAGTTCATCGCCACCGGCGTCAGACGGGCCCCGGCCCGCGCGAAGTAGACGCTCCCAACCGCCCAAAGCACCGAACAGATGATTGCTGCCCACTCGCCCATTCGCCCTTCACCTACACACGAGATCCGGCGGCCTGCTAGCAGCCGACGCGGCCGTTGTCGCGCGCAGAGAACGCGCAGAGAACGCGCAGAGAAGAGGCCGCTTGCCTCCGCGCCTCACCCCGCTCTATCTCTGCCCCTCCGGCCAGCCACCCAGGAGCCCCCATGTCTCGCCCCGAAATCCGATTCCAAACCAGCGTCGTCGAACGCTTCCTCCGCTACGTCACCTTCGATACGGAGGCCGACCTCAACTCCCCCACCTCGCCCAGCACCGCCAAGCAGTGGGACCTCCTCCGCCACCTCGCCGATGAGCTCCGCTCCGTCGGCTGCACCGAGGTCGAGCTCCTCGACCACGGCTACGTCTTCGCCACCATCCCCGCGACCACCTCCAAAGAGGGCGTGCCGACCATCGGCTTCGTGGCCCATGTCGACACCTCCCCCGAGATGAGCGGCGCCGGTGTGAAGCCCATCGTACATGCCAACTACCAGGGCCAGGACCTCCACCTCCCCGACGACGCAACCGCCATTCTCAAGCCCTCCGAGCACCCCTACCTGCTCGAGCAGCTCGGCTGCGCCGTGATCACCGCCTCGGGCACCACCCTGCTCGGCGCCGATAACAAGGCCGGCGTCGCGGAGATTGTCGGTGCAGCCGAGTACCTCATCGCCCACCCCGAGATCCCGCACGGCCGCATCCGCATCGCCTTCACCCCCGACGAGGAGATAGGCCGCGGTGCCGACCACTTCGACGTCGCCCACTTTGGCGCCACCGCCGCCTACACCATGGATGGAAGCCGCCGCGGTGAGCTCGAGGTCGAGAGCTTCTCGGCCGACGCCATGACCGTCACCTTCCAAGGCTTCAACTGCCACCCGGGCTGGGCCAAGGGCAAGATGATCAACGCAGTGAAGGTCGCCGCCGACTTCATCCACCGGCTCCCCAAGCAGACCGACGCGCCCGAGAATACCGAGGACTTCGAGGGCTATGTCCACCCCAACAGCATGGAGGCCTCGGTCGACCGCACCTCTGTCCACTTCCTCATCCGCGACTTCGACACCGCCAACCTCGCACGCCGCGAGGCCTTCCTCGCCGACCTCGCACAAGCCACCGCCGCCGACCATCCTGGCACTACCGTCACAACGGTCGTCACCGAGACCTATCGCAACATGCGCGAGGTGCTCGACCACACCCCCGACATCGTCGAAAACGCCCGCGAGGCCATCCGCCGTGCCGGCTTCGTGCCGAGCGGCCAGGCGATCCGTGGCGGAACCGACGGCTCCCGCCTCTCCTTCATGGGCCTGCCAACGCCCAACATCTTCGCGGGCGAACAGGCCATCCACTCCCGTCTGGAGTGGGTATCTGACTACGACATGCACAAGGCCGTCGAGGTCATCGTGGAGCTCGCCCGCGTCTGGGAAGAGCGGGCCTAGCGGCCGAGCTTCTCCGTCCCCTCGGCGGAGTTCCGCCCCTTGAGCTTCTCGAGAAGGCCATCGGCCTCCCGCTGCTTCTCCGACGCCTCCGCGGCACCCGAGGGCGTGCGCGTGAGCACCCGGCGGTGCTGTTCCTCCGGCGGCAGCCCCTGCAGCCGTCGCAGCTCGTCGGCGTCTTCCGGCGACAACCCGTTGTCTTTCGCGGCACCCTCCTGAAGCCGGCGGATATGCTCGAGCCCTGAGGCCTCCGCCGCAGCGCCGGCCTGAAGGTCATCAGGGTCGTCCTCCACCCCCACACCGCTCGCCTCTCGACCGTCAACGGTGCTCTTGGTGAGCAGCGCCTTGAGGTCGTTCAGAATCCGCTCCGGCGTCCCCCCATCAAGCTTTTTGTCTTGCATGATTGTGGGCAGCGCGGCCGCGGCCGCCGAGATGAGAATCGCGATGACGATCCAGCGCAGGATCATGGGTAACCTCCGAGTTTGCGTGGCCTCACGATCGCCCGATGCCGCCCGCACGGTCAAGAAATTCGCGAGGATTTTGCCTCAACCCGCCCGCCGCTCTATCGCGAGCGTGCAATGACAAACACCGAACCGAACTCTCCCTCCTCGCCTGCTCCCTTCGCCTCCCGGGCGCTGCGCTGGGGAGGCATCCTGCTGGCGCTCGCCGGCCTCGCCGCCGTCGTCCTCGCGCTAGCCTACCCAAGCCTCGAGCGGGCGGCACTCGCCAGGGCCGACGCCAAGCTCAAGGCGCGCAACATCGAGCTCACCTACAGCGGCGTCACCACCCGGATGAACGGCCTGGTGGCCTTCGACAACGCGGTCGTCAAAGCCCGAGGCTGGACGCTCACCTGCGACCGCATGGCCGTCAATGTCGCGGTCTACAAGGCGCTGTTTGGCGATGTCCGCGCCGATGTCATCGACCTCGGCCACTGCGACGCATCCAAGGCCGCCAGCAGCGACGAGGCCACACCCAAGGTCGCAGAGGTGGCCAACAAGGCCTCCTCCATGCTCGGGGCGCCACTCACGACCCTGCGCGAGCGGGTCGGAGAGGTCCGAATCGCCTCCTTCACCCTTCACCACCGCATCGGAACCGCCGACCAGACCGCCACCCTCTCCGACTTCGTCGCCGCCTTCGAAGCCGGCGACGAGCTCCGCGGAACGCTCGCGCTGCAGGGCCCCGTCACGGCTCCGGCTGCTCCCTTCGAAGCCACCGCTGCAGAGCAGGAGATCGCGCTCCGCTTCCCCGCACCGCTGACCATCAAGACCGACTACGGCACCATCGAGGCCGGCAAGTTCCTCCTCGCAGACGGCCCGCGCGTCGGCATCGGCGACCTCCACGCCACCCTCCCAGACTATCCCGAACTGCTCGGCATTGACGCCGGCTGGCTCGGCATCGAACACAGCGATGCTGGCTGGCGTCTGGTCGGCCGCGACGGTCGCGCAGTGCTCAAGCCGCTGCCCAAGCTCCCCGAGGGTTCGGGCGAAGTCGAAGAGAAGAAGCCCCCAAAACCCCGCAAGAAGCGCGACCCCAACGCCCCCAAGAAGAAGGGCTTCCAGCGGCCCGAAGGCCCCAGCGCCGGCCAACGCCTGTTCACCTCGGCCCTTGAAAAGGGTCGCCTCGCAGTCGCACTGCTCGACCTCGCGCGCCACGACCTCTTCGGTGCGCCGCGGCTGCCCGACGCAAAGCCGGCTGCCCCCGAACTCGGTCCTGACGACCCTGCCCTCCTGGGCGTCACCCCCAAGCTCGAACCGCTCCTGACACCGCAGCGCGGCAAGCCGCTGCGCGGCCTCCCGCCCGCCCCGCTCGACGAGAAGTTCAAGGCCTATGCAACCAAGGGGCGCGGCTACCTCGACAAGCTATCCACCGCCCTCTCCAGCACACGCGAGCCCATCGGCATCAAGCTCGAGAACATGCAGCTCATGCGCGGCGACGAGGAGCGCGCCGGCGTCCGCTCCTTCGAACTCACCGGCGCTGGCAAGCTCGACGCCCAAGTTGGCATCAGCGGCGTTGCCATCGCCCTCAAGGCCGACCTCGCAACCAACGACCCCATCACCTTCAAGGCCGATGGCCTCGACCTCTCGCCGCTCACCAAGATCCTGCCCAAGAAGTCCAATGTGAAGGGCAAACTCGACCTCGACCTCACCCTCGAGGTCGACGCCGACCGTCCCGCGCTCGTCATCTCCGGCACCGCCGGCATCCGCGAGGGATTCTTCAACTCGCCGGCCGTAGCACCCTCCCCTGTCGAAGGCTGGAGCGTCTCGTCGAAGCTCAATGCCGCCTTCGACCTCGCCGATCGCGGCCAGTTTGAGACCCGGGTCGACGGCGACTTCAGCAGCATCCCCGGCTTCCTCCGCGTTTCCGTTAAGCCCGATGCAGAGACCCACACCATCCGCCTCGCCGTCGGCATCTCCAAGCCCACAGAGTGCCAGAAGGCCTACGAGGCGATCCCCGAGGCCATGCTCCCACACCTCGGTCGCGACGGCGCCAAGTTCACCGGCAGCATGCAGCCCGTGCTGGCCTATGTCCTGCGCCTCAACGACCCATGGTCCTTCGTCTTCGACATCGATGGCTTCCCCAATACCTGCAACATCACCGCCATCACCAAGCGTGACTACGACCCCATCGAACTCACCAGCAACAGCTACACCTTCAAGGTCACCAACTACGTCTCCAAGAGAGACATCATCGTCGGGCCGGGCACCCCCGACTTCCTCAGCTACGAGTCCATGCCCCCCTATGTCGGGGCCGCCATGTACCTCTCCGAAGAGATCGGATTCCGCTACCTCGATGCCCCCGCCAACGCGATGAGCATCCCTCTCATGAACAAGGGCATCCGCATCAGCCTCGAGCGCGGCCGCTTTGTCTACGGCGGCTCCACCCTCTCGCAGCAGCTCGTCAAGAACCTCTACTTCAGCCGCGACAAAACCCTCTCCCGCAAGCTTGAGGAGCTCGTTGTCACCTGGCGCATGTCGAAGGTTGTGCCCAAGAAGCGCATCCTCGAACTCTACCTCAACTGCATCGAGTTCGGACCCAACCTCTACGGCATCAAGCGGGCCGCCTCCCACTACTTCGGCAAGTCGGCCTCGGAGCTCACCCCGCTCGAGGCTGTCTACCTCGCCGCGCTCAAGCCCTCGCCCTACCAGGGTGCCCACGACATGCGGGTGGGCAACTCGCCGGTTGGAGGCATGCTGCCGACGCGGCTCAAGGAGCTCCTCGACCGCCTCAACAGCTACGGCTACGGCGTCACGCCCGAAGAGGTCCTGCACTACTGCCCCTACGTCGTCGCCTTCCCCACCTCGTCGACGCCCTCGGCCTACCACGCCATGCCGCGCCCCGATTGGGTCTTTTCCGGTGCCGCGCCGCCACCGCTGCCGGCCGGTTATGACCCGGTCCGCGCCTGGTCCGACACCGCGATCAGGCCCGCTCCCGGCGAGCCCTGCAGCTTCGGTGCACCCGCGGCAGAGGGCTCCGGCGAGCCGGTCGATCCGGCCGCACCGCTCCTCGCGCCACTCCCCACCGAGTAGCCTCCGACGGTTCGCGAAGGCTGCCGGTTACTTCGCTGGCCGCTCCAACACCGCGAGCTGGTAGGCGCCACCGGCCCCCTGCCCGCTGCTGTCCACGCCAACGACCACGGTTCCGTCACGGTCCGAGGTCCAGACGAGCGGAGACGAGGCTGCAGTCTCTGCCAGCGCGCTGCCCGCAACCTGACCGCAGTCTGCAAGCAGGTAGAGGCCACCCGCGAACTGCCCCAGCGTATCGAGCTCGAGCTGGTAGGTGGCGCCCTTTTTCACTGCGAGCGTGAAGAAGTGATCGGGCCCGGCCCACGAGAGGCCGCTCCCCTTGAAGGGCTCGGTGACCTGCGTCGTTGCCCCCTTGGAGTTCCCCATCATACGCTTGCCTGGAACCAGTGGAGGCGCCTTGTCGCAGAGGTCGCTTCCTCCAGCGCTGCCAGCGCCCGCAGGCCCCGAGGCACCGGCGCCCGGCGACGGGAGCCGGAAGACCTCAAGCTCGTAGCTGCCCGCTGCGGTGTAGTCGCCCTTGGCATCCACGCCGAGCCAGATGGGCCCGTCTTCGGTCGCAGTGTAGAAGACCGCCTTGCCGGCTGTCTCGCCGAAGAGGAGACCCTGCTCGGGCGCCGCGCAGGCTCGGACGCCAAAGAGGCCGAGCGTGCCGCTCTTCGCGCGGAGGGCGAAGCGGTAGCTGTCACCGGCTTGCAGGTCGATGCGGTAGAAGGCGTCGCGGCCTCCCCAGACCGAGGCGCCGCTGCCCTCCACGGGCTGGAAGTCGCCCGCAAAGCCGGCGAGGTCGCCCGTGACAACCGTCGGCGCTGTCCCGAGCGCGGGCGTCGAGAGCCAGAGCGGAAGCGTGCAGGTATCGCCACGCTTGATGCCCTCGGGCAACGGCGCAGGATCGTCGCGCAGGGCCGGGCCCGCTGCAGCGAGCGGGGCAGCAGCAAGCGCCGCCGGCGTCACCGGCGCTGCAGACTGCTCCCCGGCCTTCTTGCCGCATCCCTTCCCGCACCCAACGAGCAGCACAAGCAGCCCTGTCATGGCCACCAACGACCTTCCCTTCGTGCTCATCGCCAACCTCTCGTCGCTACGTTCCGTTCAACCAGCCTTGCCGCCCCGGAGCAGACCCCGCGTCGCAAGGCCACGCGCCACCACCTGCTGCGCCACGAACCCTGCCACATCGGGTGCCAGCGTCCCCGGCCCGAAGCCTGCATCGTAGCCAAGCTCCAAGGCAAGCTCGTGACCGATGCGCGGCCCGCCAGCAACCACCACCAACTTGTCGCGCAGCCCTTCGGCCTCCAGCAGCTCAATCAGCTCTGTGAGGTTGGTCTTGTGCACATCCTTCTGCGTCACGATCTGCGACACGAGGAGCGCATCTGCGTTGTACCGGTAGGCGGCCTCGATGAGCGCCTCGTTCGACACCTGGCTGCCCAGGTTGTGCGCCTCGATCTCGTGATAGCTCTCGAGCCCCTTCTCACCCGAGATGCCCTTGAGGTTCATGATGGCATCGATGCCCACCGTATGCGCGTCGGTGCCCGTGCAGGCGCCCAGCAGCACCAACTTCCGGCCCACCTGCTCGGAGATGAAGGTATCGATCTCGGTCTTCGTCATGCGACGGCCTTCGACCTTGGGGACCACCACCTTGGTGAAGTCCACCGTCACCGCCGTCCGCGCATAGACAATGAAGAAGCTATAGCCCTCGCCTAGGTCGGCCCCGTGATAGATGCTCGGCTCCGTCAGCCCCATGCCAAGCGCCATCAGACGCGCAGCCTCGCGGGCCTCGTCTCCGAAGGGCACGGGCAGCGTGAAAGAGAGCTGCACAGCGCCGTCGTCCAGCGTGTCGCCATACGGGCGAACCCGCGTCAGGTCGGGCGGCGTTGCGCCCGTTCTACCGATGATTGCCATGGCTCGCCTCGTTTGCGTCGAGCTGCAGTGCAGCCCGAAGTCCAGCCTCGATGGGATTGAAGTAATCTGCCGCGCGAACCACCACGCCGGCGCGACCGCGACCGCCGTCACGACGCCGCTTCACGTCGGCGAACCGGCCCGCTGCCAGCGCCTCAAAGAGCCCCATCGACTCCACCTCTTCCAGCAGCCCCATGGTCTGTTCCACCGTCTCGTGCGCCCGCCGAACCACAAGCCCGTCGCGCTTGAACTCCACCTCGTCACCGATCGATGCCGCGTTGTTGAGGATGTATCGTGCGCTCTCGATCGCCATGTGGCGGTCGTGCATGTGGGGCGTGTGCATCGCCTCGGTGTGCATGCCGAGCAGCTGAATCCCCTGCTTCGTCCAGGCCGTCACCAGGTTGAACATCGCGTCCTGCACGTAGCCCTTGAAGACGTTGCCCGTCATGTAGCGCGTGGGCGGCATATACTTGAGCTTGTGGTCGGGGAAGACCTCGCGCACCAGCTGCGCCTGCGCCAACTCCATGAGGAAGCCGTCCCGCGCCGCAGGGTCCATCTCGAATGCGTGGCCGAGGCCGAGCTGCCAGGGCTGGAGCCCCGACCGGAAGGCGAGCTGCTCGTTGATGAGTTGGCTCGCCAGCACGGTGTGCGTCGCCTCGATGGCATCATCGGTCGTCAGGTAGTTGTCTTCCCCCGTGTTGATGATGACGCCGGCGTGGGCGTTGATCATGCGCGAGAAGTACTGGTCGATGAGCGTCCGCTCCGGGTTGATGTCGCGGAACAGAATGCCGTAGAGCGCGTCGTTGAGCATCATGTCGAGCCGCTCGAGCGCGCCCATCGCCGCGATCTCCGGCATGCAGAGGCCGCTGCAGTAGTTGGTCAGCAGCACATACCGGTTGATGCGCTCGCCGACCTCGTCGAGCGCGGTCCGCATCACCCTGAAGTTGGCCTGCGTCGCGTAGGTCCCGCCGAAGCCCTCGGTCGTCTCGCCGTAGGGTACGAAGTCGAGCAGCGACTGGCCGGTGCTCCGAATCACGGCGATGACATCCGCGCCCTGCACGGCCGCCGCCTTGCCCTGCACCGCGTCCTCGAAGATGTTTCCCGTCGCGACGATGACATAGAGCATCGTCTCGTTCGGCGGACTGAGCCGCGCCATGCGCTCGCGCCGCTCCTCCGCCGTGCGACCCACCCGTGCCACTGCCTCGGCACCGATCCGCTCGCCGAGCGCGCGGGCCTCCGCCTCGTTGTGAATCTCCCATGTGCCGAGATCGAGTTCACCGCGTGCGGCCGCCTCCGCCACCTGCTGCGGCTCGAGGCCGAGCGCGGCCATCGCGCTACAGAAGGGCAGCATCACGCCACGATCTAGACGACCGGCGCGCGCCAGCTGATCCACCACAACATTGGGCAGCGGAATGCCCTGCTCCTCAATCCCATCTACACCCAGCAGGCGGAGCAGGGTCCGCTCCACGGCCACGGTCGTCCGCGCCCGCACAAAGCCGGTCAGCGAATCGGCGATGTTCGAGGCGCTCGCCCGCGCACGCGCCACCTTCGACTCATC
The DNA here is from genome assembly GCA_947496715.1 of Myxococcales bacterium. Lineage (GTDB taxonomy): Bacteria > Myxococcota_A > Bradymonadia > REDH01 > REDH01 > CAIWGR01. Next base: position 24,684 of record CANMDT010000015.1, on the reverse strand, counting down.
CAGAAACAACTTCGATGCTGCGCCCATTCAACTGCTCCGATTTGATCCGCTCTCAACAGATGCGCGAACCCGCCGCGCGATGCTGAGCACCTCGTCACCAAGGCCGAGCTGGGCCGCAACCCGGAGGGCATCCGAGGCAGCCGCGCCGTCGGCCGGCAAGAGGCGATAGTCCATAAGCGATTCGAGCGCCGCGAGCGAACCTTCGGATGCCGCGCCCTCCTCCGGGGCAATCTCGCGAAGCCCGCGCACTGCCCAGGCCGAGGCCGCAACACCCTGTCCGACCTCGCCGAAGTGGGTGGCAAACCAGCCATGCCAGCCCCGCGCCGCGACCGCTGAGATGAGCCCCTCGAGCAGCGCGGCACCATCGGCCGGCGAAGTCGTGCGTGCCGGCTCGTCGGCGAGCACAAAGCCAGAGCCGCTCCGCTCCAGCAGCGACCGCCAGGCCATCACCTCGCTCCCGAAGCTCGACAGCCCATGCCGGCTCCCCTGCTCCTGCCCCGCGAGCACCTCCACAAAATCCACCCGCATGAAGGTCGCACTCCGCGCAGGCACCGGAAGCCCCGACGCGCCGCACAGCAGCACCAGCCCGGCCAGCTGCAGCGCCACCGACTTGCCGCCCATGTTGGCGCCCGTCAGCATCGAGACACCCGCCGGCAGCGCAAAACTCTGGGCCACAAATCCACCGCCTCGACCTGCCAGACCTGCCGCAACCACAGGGTGCCATCCCTCCGCAACCGCGAGGGTCTCGGCCGGCTCCGGCCAGCAGCCGTTCCACGCACGGCGCAACAGACACTTCGAGAGACGAAGATCGAGCTCCGTCACCCACGCTGATGCCTCGACGATGCTCGCAGCGTGCGGCCGCAGTGCATCAGCGATCGACGTCAGCACCTGCCCCTCTACCTCCAGCAGCCGCTGCCGAAGCTGCTCGTGCGACCGCTGTAGCGTCTCTAACTCCGCTCCGCTGCCGCCTGCGCCACGCGCCTGCAGCAGCGCCCGCTGGCCCGCCACCTCCTCCGCCCGAGCCTCCCCCAGCAGGCCAGAGCGGCCGGCCGACAGCACAAAGCGCGCAGCAGGATCGCCGGCCGCATGGAGAACCTTGTAGGCCTCTCTGACCGGCGCCTCCTCCATCAACGGATAGCCCACAACCGCCGCCAGCTTCGGCACAAGTTCGAGCACCGCATAGAGCACCTGCTTGATCCGAAAGACCAGCGCCATCTCGGCGCCACCACCCAACTGCAGCGAGGCCAGCGCTCCCGCCAGCGACGGCAGCTCGCGCAGCAGATCGCCCAGCACAGACCCGTCAACCAGCCCACCTTCGAGCGCCTCGTCCAGGAGAAGGCAGCAGCGCCGCTCCTCCACCCAGGCGGCCTCCGACAAGACCGGCCACTGCCGCGCCTGATCGGCACCGGCTTCGCTCACAGGACGCCACATCGCGAGCAGCTCGCGTGCACCCATCCAGTTCATCGCTTGTGGGGAGATCTTCATGCCGCTGCCTGACGCCGGCCAAGGGGCCCACCGCTTGGCACCGCCGGTGGGGCCTGTCAAACCCAGCGCTACCCTGCCGCGAAGTCCACGCGGCCCGCCACCACATCCCAGAGCAGCGTGCCTTCGGGCAGCGACGACGACAGCGCCTCCAGCAGCTGGCAGCCCACAACCGGGCCTCCCTCCGGCCGCACAGGGTTGTAGGCCACCGCCAACAGCGGCACAGACCGCGCCACCAAAAGGGCGACGCCGGCACGCGCAAGGCGCTGTCGCATCGCCTCCGACACCATCACATGGGTCGCGTCGGCCACCACCACTTCGCGCGGTCGCGCCTCGCCAAGCGAGAGCAGCAGCGCCGCCGCCCGCTCCGAGAAGGCGCCAGGCGCGTAGAGCCGCTCCACAGCGCCCGCCCGCAACGCCTCCGAGGCCTCGTCCGACAGCAGCGAGGGCGCATCGAGCCCCACCACCGCGCCAGCTCGCCAGCCGACCAGCCCGACGTCACCGGCGCCGCGCCACCAGTCCTCCGACGCTACGGGCAGCCCGAACCGCGCCACCACCTCCGCCGTCCGCTGCGCGACCGTCTCCGCCCGCTCCGAAACCGCCATGCCCGTCGCCAGCAGCACCCCGTCGCACAGCCCCGGCGAGGCCGCCATCAGCCTGTCGAAGGCGCCATCAATCAGCACCCGCGCCGCACCTGCCGCCCGCAGCGCCGCCACCGCCAGCGCCACATCGCTCCGGAACCGAACCCCCGCCAGTACCAGCCGGCCCGACCGAGTCGCCCGCACCAGGAACAACTCGCCGAGCACGCTCCGAACACCGAGCCGCGACAGCAGCTCCGGCCCGCACTCCGCCTCACCGAGCGACCGCTCCGCCGTCACCGCAAGATCGCCCGCCGCCAGCACCACAGGCGGCTTCGCGGCCCCCGACAGGCCATCCACCCGCTCGCCGTCCACGCCGATGCTCACAAAGCCCACCGGCCCACCCGCAGCCTGCAGGCGAGCCGCCACGGCGCCAAGCAGCGTCGTCTTGCCCACATTCTTCGCAAGCCCAGCGATGGCCAGACGCTGCATCGACGGCGCTGCGAGCAGCTCCGCCAGCGCCTCCGCTGCCGCCGCGTCCGACATCCTCAGCGACGACCGCCCCGAGGGCGCTCCTTCGGCCCGCGCTCCTCGCGAGGCGCAACCGGCAGCGGGTCGGCTATCACCGGCCGCTTCTCGCTCGGCAGTGTCGCCGCAGCGCCTACTGCAAACGAGTCGAAGAGCTGATCGAGATGTTCGTTCCGCCGCTCCCGATCGCCCGCCAGATACTCCGCCTCAAACTGCGCGCAGAAGGCCGCGTAGCGCTTCTCCTCGATGGCCTGCCGAATCTCCTTCATCAGCTGATGGTAGAAGTAGACGTTGTGGTAGGTGCACATCATCGTGCCGAGGATCTCCTCGGTCTTGATGCAGTGGGCGAGGTAGCTCCGGCTGAAGTTCTGGCAGGCGTAGCAGGCGCAGCTCGGGTCGATCGGGAAGAGGTCGTTGCGATAGCGACGGTCCTCGAGCCGAATGCGGCCGCGGCGCGTGAAGCAGGTGCCCGAGCGGCCATACCGGGTGGGGATGACGCAATCGAACATATCGATGCCGCGACCCACCGCGCCGACGATGTCTTCCGGCAGCCCCACGCCCATGAGGTAGCGCGGCTTGTCCTTCGGCATGAAGGGTTCGGCGCCATCGATGGCCTTCATCATCAGGCCGTGGCCTTCGCCCACCGAGACACCGCCAATGGCATAGCCCGGCAGGTCGCGCTCGATGGTGCCCAGCGCGCTCCGCTTGCGAAGGTCGTCAAAGACCGAACCCTGGACGATGCCGAAGAGGTTCTGGTCTTCGCGCGTCAGCGAAGCCTTGCAGCGGTCGAGCCACCGGTGGGTCCGGTCTACGGCTTCGTCGGCGGCCTCGCGGGTGCAGGGGTAGGGAACGCAGACATCGAAGGCCATGACGATGTCGGAGCCCAGCGCCATCTGCACCTGCATCGACCACTCGGGCGAGGCGAAGATGGCCTTGCCATCCTTCTCGAAGGCGAACTCGACGCCCTCTTCCGTGAGGCTCTTGCGCGGCAGGCTGAAGACCTGGAAGCCGCCCGAATCGGTCAGAATCGGCCAGGGCATCGCCATGAACTTCTGCACGCCGCCATGCTTCTCGACCAGCTTCTCACCGGGCGTCAGATGCAGGTGATAGGTGTTCGCCAAGCTGATCTGCGTGCCTGTTTCCGCGAGGTCCCGCGGCGTCATCGCCTTCACCGTGCCGGCTGTTCCGACGGGCATGAAAACGGGCGTCTCAATCACGCCCCGCGCTGTCGTCACGCGACCGCGGCGAGCCCGCCCGTCCTCTCCCAGCAGCGAATAACTCAGAGCCATAAAACCTCTCGCGCCACTAGGGCGCAGAACAGCGAATCTGCGACAGCGAACCCGTCACGCTGAGCGCGCAGAAGGCCTCGTAGTCCGACCCATCGATGCTGTCGACTAACGCCCGGCAGGAGAAGGCCGCAGATGCTGGGCAGAGCGGGTCCACATCCACGCTGCAGACCGCATCGGCGTAGGCGGTGGTCACCGCGCCGATGCCCGCGGTCACGGCCCCAGACCGGCCGCAGAAGAGCGCCTCGCCGCAGGCCAACCCCTCCACCACGGCTCCCGCCGGCAGGAAGATTTCAGGCGCACAGGGCGGGGGCGGAATCGGTGCGCAACCGCAGCCGCACGAGGCATAGAACCAGGCCAGTCCGGCGCCACAGCTGGGAACCTCAAAAGCGCAGGCTGCCGCGTCGGTGCTCACCCAAGTCACCCCCGGCTCACCCTCCGCGGGGCAGCTCCCCGTCGACAGCGAACAGCCGCAGCCGCACCGGTTCTCAAACGGCAGATAGCCCGCATCGCAGTTACCGTTCCAACGCTCGCAGGAGAAGGCATTGTAGGACACATACTCGATGCCCGGCGCATGAAGTTCGGGACAACCTCCACGCGGGTCAGTGGCATCACCCGACCCGTCCGCCGCCGCCGTGTCACCGTCAAAGGCCGTGTCGGCTGCGGTGTCGCGCGGCACATCGCCAGCGGTGTCTTCCGCGGTGGTGTCGGCGCTTCCCTCCTCCGCTACATCCGTTGTGTCCGCTGGCGTCGTATCAGCCAAGCCGCTGTCGGCTGGCTCGGTGTCTGGAGCGTCAGTATCCGCCAACGCAGCACTCCCAGAGCTATCGGCTGCACCGTCCGAGGCCACATCGGCCCCCGGCGCAGAAACCAGCCGCTCTGAGCCGCAGCCCGCCGCCACCAGCAACACCACCCACAAACAGAGATTCCACGGCTTTCGCATCAGCTCACTCCTGCACCAAACCGCTCCTAACACGCATCGGTTGCGACCTGCCACAAGACTGCTAGAAACGCCCGCACTCGCGCAAGCGCGCCCTCCCAACGCAGCAGGTATTGCATGACCGCCTATCCCACCGCCTTCGGCTCCCGCGACCAGTTCAGCCTCGCCGACGGCTCGGCCGCGACCATCTTCCGTATCTCCCAGATCGACAAGCTCGGTCTCGCAGACACCTCCAAGCTCCCCTTCTCCATCCGCGTCCTCCTCGAGGCAGCCCTCCGCAACCACGACGGCTTCCTCGTCCGTGACCAGGACGTCGTTGCGCTCGCCACCTGGTCGCCCGGCAGCGAGAAGGTCGAGGTCCCCTTCATCCCCGCCCGCGTCATCCTCCAGGACTTCACCGGCGTGCCCGTCGTCGTCGACCTCGCCGCACTCCGCGACGCCATGGTCGCGCTCGGCGGCGACCCCAAGAAGGTCAACCCGCTCGTCCCCGTCGACCTCGTCATCGACCACTCGATCCAGGTCGACTTCTCGGGCCGCTACGCCGATGCATCTTCGCGCAACATCGAAATCGAATACGCGCGCAACCAGGAGCGCTACGAGTTCCTCAAGTGGGGCCAGCTCAACCTCGATAACTTCCGCGCTGTCCCGCCCGGCCGCGGCATCGTCCACCAGGTCAACCTCGAGTGGATCGCCCAGGTTGCCTTCGTGAAGAACGAAGATGGCACCGCGACCTACTACCCCGACACCCTCGTCGGTACCGACAGCCACACCACCATGATCAACGGTCTGGGCGTGCTCGGCTGGGGCGTTGGCGGCATCGAGGCCGAGGCTGCGATGCTCGGCCAGCCAATGTATATGCTGCTCCCCGATGTCATCGGCTTCAAGCTCACGGGCAAGCTCAAGCCCGGCGTCACAGCCACCGACATGACCCTCCGCATCACCGAGATGCTCCGCAAGAAGGGCGTCGTCGACAAGTTCGTCGAATACTACGGCGACGGCCTCGCCAGCATGACGCTCGCCGACCGCGCAACGGTGGCCAACATGGCCCCCGAGTATGGCGCCACCTGCGGCTTCTTCCCCGTCGACGACGCCACGCTCGACTACCTCCGCCTCTCCGGCCGCGACGAAGAGCATGTGAAGAATGTCGAGGCCTACTACCGTGCGCAGGGTCTCTTCCGCACCGCGGAGACACCCGACCCCATCTACACCGACACCCTCACGCTCGACCTCTCGACCGTCGAGCCCGCCCTCGCCGGCCCCAAGCGCCCGCAGGATCGCATCAACCTCGCCGACATGAAGAGCGACTGGGACAACTGCCTCACCGCCCCCATCGGCCACAAGGGCCACGGCGTCGCGGCGGACCAAGTTGACGCCGCCGTCAGCTACACCGACGAAGACGGCCAGACCCACACGCTCAAGCAGGGCGCGGTCGTCATCGCCGCCATCACCTCCTGCACCAACACCTCCAACCCCGGCGTCATGATCGCCGCCGGCCTGGTGGCCCGCAAGGCGGTCGCCCGCGGCGTGAAGATCGCCCCCTGGGTCAAGCCCTCGCTCGGCCCCGGCTCGCGCGTCGTCACCGACTACTACGATGCCGCCGGCCTCACCGCCGACCTCGACAAGCTCGGCTTCGCCACCGTCGGCTACGGCTGCACCACCTGCATCGGAAACTCGGGCCCCATCGATTCGGGCATCGAAGCCGCCATCAAGCAGGGCAAGCTGGTCGCCGCCTCGGTGCTCTCCGGCAACCGCAACTTTGAGGGCCGCGTCCACTCGTCCGTGAAGGCCAACTTCCTCGCCAGCCCGCCGCTCGTCGTCGCCTACGCCATCGCCGGCACGGTCAACATCGACCTGCAGAACGACGCCATCGCCACCGACGCCGACGGCAACCCTGTCTACCTCCGGGAGATCTGGCCCACCGACGAGGAGATCGCCGCCACCATCAAGGCCGCCATCTCGCCCGAACTCTTCCGCAAGCGCTACGCCGACGCCACCAGCGAGCCCCGCTGGAACGCCATCCCGGCCAGCGAGAACGACCTCTACGCCTGGAAGGAGAGCTCGACCTACATCCAGCTCCCCCCCTTCTTCGAGGGCATGGGCCTCACCCCCGACCCCATCAAGCCCATCACAGGCGCCAAGGTCCTCCTCAAGCTCGGTGACTCCATCACCACCGACCATATCAGCCCCGCCGGCGACATCGAGGCCAGTGGTCCTGCGGGCCGCTTCCTCGCCGAGGCCGGAATCGCCAAGGCCGACTTCAACTCCTTCGGTTCGCGCCGCGGCAACGACCGCATCATGGTCCGCGGCACCTTCGCCAATGTCCGCATCCGCAACCAGATGGCGCCCGGCACCGAGGGTGGCGTCACCCGCTACCTGCCCACGGGCGAGGTCATGGCGGTCTACGACGCAGCGCAGCTCTACAAGGCCGACGGCACCCCGCTCATCGTCCTCGCGGGCGACCAGTATGGCACCGGCTCATCGCGTGACTGGGCCGCCAAGGGCACCTTCCTGCTCGGCGTCCGCGCCGTCATCTCCAAGAGCTTCGAGCGCATCCACCGCTCCAACCTCGTGGGCATGGGCGTGCTGCCGCTCAACTTCCTTCCCGGCGAAGATGCCGCCTCGCTCGGCCTCGACGGCACCGAGACCTTCTCCATCCCCTCGCTCAGCGACGATGTGAAGCCGCTCCAGCACATCGATGTCGTCGCCACCAAGACCGATGGCACCGACTTCATCTTCAAGGCCATCGTCCGCCTCGATACCCCCGTCGACGTGAACTACTACCGCAACGGCGGCATCCTGCAGACCGTGCTCCGCAAGATGGCCCAGGCCTAAGCGGCCCCGCGCCTCTCCCACCGGCGCACCAGGGCAATCCCCATCCAGGCAATCGCCAGCCCTCCGATCAGGTCCCACGCATAGTGCTGCTTGGTCGTGAGGATGCTCGGCGCAAGCAGCGCAAAGCCAACCCAGACTGGCCAGCGCAGCTGCGGCCGCTCTGTTGTGAGCGCCCAGCAGAGCACCGCCGGGATGCTGATGTGGCCCGACGGGAAGCAATTCAGCGGCGTGTCGATGCCCACCAGCGTCCGGTAGCCCCACATCGAGATCCCATCACCGGCTGGCACAGGCGGTCGCGGATAGGCAACCGGAAACATCGCCCAACCGGCGATGTTGAGCAGCACTGTCACGCCGTAGCATCGAATCATCCGCACGAAGGTATCGTCTCGCCGCATCGTCAGCGGCAGCACCAGGTCCGCCAGCAGCAACACCGCATAGGGCCATACCGTCCAGGGCAGCAGCGGCAGCGCACGGTCGATCACCGTCATCGGGAGCTCGCGGACCGCGCGTAGCGGATGCCAATTGAGCGCGAGGTAGATCGCCATGTTGGCGCTGGCCAGCGGCAGAATCACAGCCACCCTCCGGGCTGGCGTCCACCACGCCGCCTCAGCTGCAACTGCATCATCCATAGCGACCTCCTCCATCGCTGCGACCCATGCGCTGCCAACCACCCCGCCCTTGCAACAGCGTCACGCAACCGTCAACGAATTCGGCACGAACGGTCACATTCGTACGTGGGGAACGTGCCGATGTTGGCGTCAAAAAAATCACCACAGACAACTGAAAAACATCATGAATTGACTCGCCGAAAGCCCCTCCGTGTCTACCTTCATGTGCCCCGCGAGAATCCCCTCGCAGCACCCTCGAAGGACCCATGCAGCAGCACTTCACCCTCGACGAACTTACGCCCGAAGCCCTCCTCGAACTGGCGCAGGAGGCAGGTCACGACGCCCGTATCGACGACGAACATGTCGTGCTCCTCCGGCCCGGCATCATCCTCCTGCAACCCTGCCAGGACCAGCGCGTCCTACGCTTCGTCGCGCCCTTCTGGACCGACCGGCAGAAGCTCGCCGTCCTCAAGTTCTGCAACCGCATCAACCGCGTCTCCGTCATGACCCGCGCGTCGGTCGACGAGAAGCGAGATGCGGGGCATGAATGGTATCTCTGCGTCGACCGCGAAATCCCGCTCCATGATGGTCAGGTCATTGCGCGCCACACTCTCCTCAGCCTCCTCGCCGGCTTTGTGGAGTTCGTCGACGTCGACATCCGTCGCTTCGACACCGACGGCATCCTCGACTGACCCGCCCTTCCCTTCGCGCGGCCCGACGACTAGTCGCCTCTCCCACCTCAACGGGCCGCGCTCCACCATGTTCCACAACCCCACCCGATACGACGCCATCGTCGTTGGCGGCGGCCACGCCGGCTGCGAAGCAGCGCACGCACTCGCCATCATGGGCTGCCGAACGCTCCTGCTGACGATGAACATCGACACCATCGGCCACATGTCCTGCAACCCCGCCATCGGCGGTCAGGCCAAGGGGCAGCTGGTCCGCGAAATCGACGCCATGGGCGGCATCATGGGCCGCCTCGCCGACCGCGCCTCCATCCACTTCAAACACCTCAACACCAAGAAGGGCCCCGCCGTCCGCTCCTCGCGTGCCCAGGCCGACATGCAGGTCTACCGCACCGAGATGCAGCGCTTCCTCATGGCGGTCCCCAACCTCGACATCAAACAGGGCACCGTCGAGCGACTCCTCCTCGAGACCGAGAACGGCCGCGAGGTCTGCCGCGGCGTCGAAGACGGGCTCGGCAACGGCTACACAGCGCGCGCTGTCATCCTCACCACCGGCACCTTCCTCCGCGGCCTTTGCCACGTGGGCCTCGAGAACTTCAAAGGTGGCCGCGCCGGCGACAAGGCCTCCTACGGCCTCGCCGACCAGCTCCGCGCGCTGCAACTCGATGTGGGCCGCCTCAAGACCGGAACCACCCCTCGACTCGACGGCCGTACCATCGACTGGGCCTCGCTGGAGCCGCAGCCTGGCGACGAGCAGCTCCGCCGCTTCTCCTACTATCACGACGAGCCGGTCCTCCCGCAGGTGAGCTGCTACCTCACCCGCACCACCGAAGCGACCCACGACATCATCCGCTCGGGTCTCGACCGCTCGCCCATGTATACCGGCCTCATCGAAGGGCTCGGGCCCCGCTACTGCCCCAGCGTGGAAGACAAGGTTGTCCGCTTCGCAGACAAGACCAGCCACCACATCTTCCTCGAACCGCAGGGGCTCTCGACCCACGAGGTCTACCCCAACGGCATCTCCACCTCGCTCCCCTACGACATCCAGCTCGCGATGGTCCGCTCCATCCCGGGCCTCGAACGGGCCGAGATCATGCGGCCCGGCTACGCCGTCGAGTACGACTTCGTGAACCCGCAACAGCTCGACCCCACCCTCGAACTCCGCGCCCTGCCCGGCCTCTATCTGGCGGGCCAGATCAACGGCACCTCCGGCTACGAAGAGGCCGCGGCGCAAGGGCTCATGGCAGGCATCAACGCCGCCCGCGCCATCGCCGAAAGCAGCGCCATCGTGCTCGGCCGCGACCAGGCCTACATCGGCGTCCTCATCGACGACCTCGTCACCAAGGGCGCCTCCGAACCCTACCGCATGTTCACCTCACGCGCCGAGTTCCGCCTCCTGCTCCGCGAAGACAACGCCGACCAGCGCCTCTCGCCCATCGGAAACAGCATCGGCCTGCTCCCCGATTGGGCGCTCGCAAAGATGCAGACCAAGAAGGCCGAGATCGATCGCTGCGTCCACCTCATCGAGAACGCCCAGATCGACCCGAGCGACGCCAACAAGGCCATTCTCGCCGAGCTCGGCTGGGGCGCCCTCGACAAGAGCGTCACCGCTCAGGCACTCCTCAACCGTCCCGATACGAGCGTCAGCGGACTCGCTGCGCTCCTGCCCGGCCACGGACTCGACAGGCTCCCCGACGACATCGCCGAGTGCGTCGAAGTGGTCGCCCGCTACAGCGGCTACCTCGGGCGCCAGACGGCCCAGGCGGCCTCGCTCGCCAACACCGACCGCGTCCTCATCCCCGCAGACCTCGACTACGCCACCGTCCCCGGACTCTCGAGCGAGGTGCGCGAAAAACTCATCCGTGTTCGGCCTCATTCGCTCGGCCAAGCAGGTCGCATTCAGGGCGTCACACCGGCGGCAATCACCAATCTTTGGATGTGGCTTCGACGCGGAGGCGAAGGTCGAGTAGAGGGCGCCCATGGCCTCTGACATCCGACCCGCTTTCGCCCTCCCCGCCGCCGATCTCATCCGCGAGCGCCTCGCTACCGCACTCCGAAACAGGGCGCCCCTCGCGGCCGACCCGGAGACCAACGCCTACCGCCTCGTGCACGGCGAAGGCGACGGCCTGCCCCACCTCTTCATCGACCGCTTCGCCGACGGCGCCGTCATTCACCTCCGCGATGCCGCCTGGATGAACGACGACGCTGCCCGAGCCATCGGAGCCGCGCTCGCCGCAGCGGGCCTCTCCTGGCTGCGCATGATGCTCGACATCGGCCGCAAAGAGCGGGCCGAACGCGACGCCGAGGCCGAACTCCGCTGGGAGTCGATCGCCCGCCGCGAAGGGCTCGGCGAAACCCCCAAGCGGGTGGTCGCAAAGGAGTCCGGACGCAGCTTCTCCATCCGCCCGCTCGAGCCCTTCGCCCCCGGCCTCTTCCTCGACATGCGCGCCCCCCGTGCCGCGCTCGCCGAGCGCTGGAACGACCGCCGCGTCCTCAACCTCTTCTCCTACACCTGCGGCTTCGGCGTCATGCTCACCCGCGGCAACCAGGTCACCCATGTCGACAGCTCCAAGCGGGCGTTGCTCTGGGGCCAGGAGAACTACGAACTGGGCGGCCTCAACCCCGCCCGCGACCGCTTCGTCCACGGCGACGTATTCGGCTTCATGGCCGAGGCCGCCGAGAGCGGCGACAGGTGGGATGCCATCATCCTCGACCCGCCGGTTCATAGCCAGGGCAAGAGCGGACGCGCCCGCACCTTCACCCTCCGCCGCGACTTCGGCTGGCTCCTCGAAAAAGCGCTCGATCTGCTCGCCAAGGATGGCGAACTCTTCGTCTCCACCAACTATGCAGACTTGAGCCACGACGCCTTCCGCTCCCTCGTGGTCGGCGTCTCACGCGACTGGGACTACTGGCTCGAGAAGCAGTGGTCCGCGGCCATCGACTTCCCCGGCCCCCAGGGCAAGCCCCACCTCAAGACGGCCCTCCTCCGACCCCGCGTCGCAGGCACCTCGCCCGGCCGGAAGAACCACACGCTCTCCCGTCGCGAGAAGGGCTTCGAAGAGCCCTCCGCGACCATGGAGCCCCGCCCGAACGCACGGCCGCCCAAGCCTGCCAAGCCTGTCTTCAAGCCGGCCCCCAAGCCCTCGGGCAAGCACTCCGCAGCCGCCGCAGCCGCCGCAGCAGAGGCGCCCAGCAAGCCTTGGGGCAAAGAGGCGCCCAAGGCCAGACCGGCCAAGTCAGACAACCGACGCGCGGGAACCCACGAGACGGGCCGCCCCGACCCCAATGCAGCACCCAAGCAGTCGGTGCAGCGCAGCAAGCCGACCAACCGGCCGCCGACCAACCGTACCAAGAAGCGCTCCCGCTAGAGCGCCTCTGCCGCGCAATCCACGACGCGCAACGCGTAGGCCCAGCGCCCGCCCATCGTCGTCACAGACACGAGATACCCGCCCGGCGGAGTCGGAGCCTCGGGCACCAGCGCCAGCGAGGCCCAACTCCCCTCTCCGCCCACCTGCGCGAGGTAGCTCGAGAAGGGGACCACCAGCCCGCTCGACGCATCGGTTACCACAACCTCCGCCCCCTCGAGCGAGGCCGTCGCCGCAAACGACCAGAGCCGCGGAAGCCAGGTGGCCGGAAACGGCCCAGGCCCCGGATAGGCTACGAACGGCGGCGACGGCCGCGGCACATAGCCCCGCACATAGACCGCAGCCGCGTCCCCGACCCGCGCCAAACCCACGCCGTCCAGCACAGGATCAAGCATCCACATTCGGTTCGACAGCGTCGTGTCGTCGGGCGCATCCACAAACAGCGACACCGCCTGCGACACGCTGGTCACCCCCAATGCGTGGCTCGTCCAACGGTAGGCCGTGCCCGTCTCCTCCGTGTAGCAGGCCCAGCTCCGCTCGGGCACCGGCGCAACGCTCCGATTGCGGGCCATCATCAGCGCGACCTGCTCTGCCAGCCGCTGATGCGCCGCCAGCGTCCCCACCTCTGCCACACCAGCGAGCCACCGCGATGCATTCAGCCGCGCAAGCGCCGCACCTACCTCTGCGGCGTCCGTGGCCACATCGTCGCACGCGTCCGGAACACCCAACCCAGCCGATGCACCATCGCCGCCCCGCTCCACCGCGAGCCACCGCTCGCAAACCGCCTCGACAGACCGAGACGCCTCTCCCACGACCGGAGCGTCGGCTTCGTCGCAAGCGGCAAACACCACTGCAGCAACGGCAACCAGCAGGATGAAACAGTGAACGCTTCGCATAACCAACATCTTCGCGGCTTCCACATTCAGTGCAAGCCCGAAACCACAGCCACTTTACGCACGCTCCAACACCCCAATGCAGCCCGCAACGGTTGACGGGGCGCGCCGACCTTGCGAAGAACACGCGCCCGCGCATGCGGCCAACAACCTCGTGGTGACACATGTCTGAGCAAGCTCTCTCCCTCCTCGACGCAGACCTCAGTGCCCTCCTCGGCGCACCGCTCGAGGCCCCCGCAGACACTCTCGGCGCCGGCGACATTGTCTCCGCCACCGTCACCGCGGCCAATTCGGCTGGTCTCACCCTATCGCTCGACAGCGGCCTTGCAGCCACCTGCGCCGCCTCCGCAGCTGCCGCGCCCGGCTTTGCGACACCCGTTGTCGGTGACCGCGTCGACGCCATCATCGAGACCCTCAGCAGCACCAGCGCCACCCTCTCCATCGCCAAGGCCCAGTCCATCGCGGCCTTCGACCGCTGGGCAGAGCGTGCCAACAGCCACGCCGAGCTCGAGGGCACCGTGCAGATCGTCCTTCGCGGCGGCTTCGGCATCGAGGCCGACGGCACACGCCTCCTCCTGCCCTACCGTGAGTCCGGCATCCGCAACGAGGCCGCCCACGAGGCCGTCGGGCGCAAGTTCCGCTTCGAAGTCACAGAGTTCGATCCCGAGCGCGCCCAGATCATGATCTCCAGGCGCCGCTTCGCCGACGCCGACCGCTCCACAGACCGCGCAGCCATCCTCGCCTCGCTGACCGAAGGCACTCCGGTCACCGGCGTCGTCCGCTCCATCGTTGCCTTCGGCGCCTTCGTCGACATTGGCGGCGTCGACGCGCTGCTTCACATCTCAGATGCTTCGCTCGAGCATGTCGAAGACCTCAATAGCCTCCTCCGGGTGGGCGACCACATCGACGCCGTCATCCGCGCGGTCGACGTCGAAAAGGGCAAGGTCTCCATCAGCCGCAAGTCGCTCCTCGAGACCGGCGCACGGGAGAAACTCGCCGGCTTCGAGCCCGGGGCCATCCTCTCGGGAACCGTCGCCCGCTTCTCCGATATCTTCGCCTTCATCACGCTCGACGATGGCGTCGAAGGCAGCGTCCATGTCTCCGAGATCGCCTGGGGCAAGCGTCTGCAGCACCCCGCCGACGAGCTCACTGAGGGGCAGTCGGTGCAGGTGAAGGTCCTCTCCGTCGATGCCTCGTCACGGCGCGTGAAGCTCTCCATCAAGCAGAGCTCAGCAGACCCGCTCGCCTCCTTCGGCGAAAGCGTGGCCGAGGGCGCACTCGTCACCGGCACCATCTCCCGCATCGAAGACTACGGCCTCTTCGTGAAGCTGCAGGAGGGCCTGGAAGGCCTCTGCCACATCTCGGACCTCTCCTGGACCGCCCGTCCCGACCGCCCGACCGATGTGGCCCCCTTCAAGATCGGCGACAGCCTCGAGGTCCGCGTCCTCTCGGTCGACCTCGCCGCTCGCCGGCTCAAGCTCGGGCTCAAGCAGGTCTCCGCAGACCCCTGGACCGAGGCCGGCGACCTCACGCAGGTCGGAACGGTCCTCAAGGCGACCGTCACCCGCTTCGACAAGGATGCAGCCTACCTCCGCATTGCACCCGACCTTGAGGGCCGCATGCATATCTCCGAGGTAAGCCTCGACCGCGTTGACAGCATCCGGAGCGCCCTCCGCATCGGACAGGAGGTGGAGTGCATGGTCATCAAGTCGGAGGCCCTGCGCCGCCGCCTCGACCTCTCCGTGAAGGCCGTCGCTGCCAAGGCCGAGGCCGAGACGCCCAAGTCCTACGCCGACGCCGACATGAGCATGAGTACGCTGGCGGCCGCGCTCGCCAAGGTCACGGGCGAGTAGCCCAAACGGCCTGCTTCGCGCCTCCCGCTCCGATCCGGCGGCAGGCTGTAGAGCGGGCCTGCTCCGAGGCAGCGACGAGCGGTCGAGAGAACGCAGCGTTTAGCGCGGGCCCAGATACTCCGACACCGCGTTCAAGATCGCCTCGCGCATCTCGTCAGGTCCGGCCGTCGTCACATCCGACAACCTGCCCGAAACGAAGATGTTGCTCGCGCCATGCACCAGCGCCAGCACCACGCCGAGCATCTCCTCCGGAGACAGGTCGCGGCGAACCTGGCCGTTCTGCTGTCCGGCCATGATCATGCTCAGCACCACATCGCGGAGCTCCAACCGGCGCGACTCAATCTCCCACGCCGAACCGACATCGTTGATGACCGCGTGGTCGAACAGCAGCTTGAAACGGTGCGGGTACTCCCGCGCGAAGAAGAGGAAGTGGCCCATGATGGCGCGCAGCGCACCGTGCGTGCTGGCGCCCGACGAGCGGGCAAGTTCCATCACCTGGCCACGGAGCTCATCCATGCAGAACCGCCAGATGGCGATGTAGAGGTCGCGCTGGTTCTCATAGTGCTTGTAGGCCGCCATCGGAGAGAGGTTGCTCTCCTGCGCCAGCGTCCGCATCGTCACGCCGTCGATGCCGGAGCGATCAAGCACCCGCACCGCTGCATCCAGAAGGTCCTTCTGGCGACCGGTCAGTTCGCCAAGGATGCGACCCTTGGGCACCGTCCCTCGACGCGTCTCGAACATCTCGGACACTGCGCAGCCTCAATCACAGAACTTCAACTTCTGGCGTGCGCGGTAGCATAGTGCGCGCCATTTGTCACACACCTTCTCTGCACCGTCTAGGCGTGCAGCCGTGGTGCATCTTCACCCAGCGCGCAGATGGCAGCCTCCTGCTCGGCATAGAAGGCCAGCCGCTCCCGAACCTCGGCCTCGTCGAAGTAGGTCAACGCGAGCTTCAGGTAGGTAGCGTAGTGGCGCGCCTCCGACTCAAACAGGGCCTGGTAGAAGGCAGCCAGCTCCGGGTCGCTCAGGCCCGCGCCGAGCAGCTGAAAGCGCTCGCAGGAACGGGCCTCGATGAGCGCACACATGAGCAACCGATCGAGCAGCGCATGCGGCTCTGCTGTCCGAAGATGCGCCGCGAGGCGACCACCATACTTCGACGGCATCTGCCGGCCGTACTGCCAGCCGCGTGCCTGCATGATCTGCAACACCTGCCGAAAGTGCTGGATCTCTTCCTCTACGATGTCGGCGCAGACCGCGACCAGTTCCGGCCTGTCGGGATAGCGGAACATCATGTTCAGCGCGCTCGACGCAGCCTTCTTCTCGCAGTGCGCGTGGTCGAGCAGCATGGCCCGAACATTGGCCTCGAACATCGTCACGTAACTCGAGCTCGTCACACGCTGCAGAGATAGCATCTCAGAAACCTCGCTCTACCTGGAAGAACTTCAACCGACCGTTGCCCGCCGTCACGGCCGCGCGCACCAGCACGCTCATGTCGCGCGACGCGCAGGTCATCACGGCTGCATCTGGCCCCGGCCGAGTGTCGCGCGAACGCTCATAGGCCGACTCATCCAGCAACTGAAGATCGAGACCCAACACCGAAGCAGAACCCACCGCACCGATGCCCATGCAGCGACCGGCCTTCACCGGCACCGTCCACTCTATCAACTGTGGGCCGGCAACCGCCCACTCCGTTGCACGGCCGGCCTCGTGCCAACGCGCGAAGGCACGCGCGGAGAGCGCCAGCCAGCGCGCCTCCACCTCATCCTGCGCCAGGCGGGCCTGTGCCCAGCCTACGGGGTCTTGAAGGATGGCCCAGCCTACGTCGCCGCCCACACCCGCTTGCACCACATGAAACTCCACCACAATCGACTCGGTCGCGCGCCAGAGCACCACGGGATACCCATCCGCGTCATGATCCTGCGCCACCTTCTCCAACCCCGAAAGGCGCTGCACCATCACATAGGCGTCCACATCGGTCGACCGTTCCGAAAAGGCCACCAGCGCATAGGTCACCCCCGCCATCACATTCCGCGATATGACCTTGTGCTCGCCCTTGAGCAGCCGCGCGTTGCCGAACGAGCCGTCGGGAACAAATCCAGGCACAAACCGTTCCACCGCCTCCGAGAGCGAGGTCGGCGGCGCCGGTTGCGCCGCGCGTTCGTCGCGCTCGAGCGCGCCGGCGGCTCCGATCGTCGGCCACAAAAGCAGCAGCGCCAGCGCCCAACTCTGACAGATTCGCCTGAACACGCCGCGCTCCAACTTCGAGTTTGTTGCCGCATTTCGATAGCGGCACTAGCGTCCGAATCACGCTTTCGCGCATTCGCTCGCACGCGCATCTAGCGCATTGCCATCCCGTTGTCTTGCCCGCCAACCCTCCGCTCTTGGAGCTTCAACACATGAGTTCGTCCGCCGTCGGCGTGGAACATCTTCGTCAGTTTCCCTTCTTCGCCCAACTCAACGAAGAGGAGCTGACCGCCGTCGCCGGCGCCTGCAAGCTGCGCACGCTCGCAACCAAGGAGTGGCTCTTCCGCACGGGCGACTCAGGCACCTCGGCCTTCCTCGTCCTCTCGGGACGGGTCGCCGTGCTGCTCCGCGCCGGTGATCGTTTCGAGGTCCTCGACACCTTCGGCTCCGGCAGCATCTTCGGAGAACTCTGCCTCATCGAACAGAGCGCTCGCTCTGCCGATGTCCGCGCACTCGATGGCACGCTCCTCATCGAGATCGATGCCGAAGACTTTGCCCGCATCCAGCAGATCTCTCCCATCGCAGCGGTCAAGGTTATCAAGGAGGTTACCCTCCGCACCTGCGAACGGCTCCGCGCCGTGAACCAGCGCATCGAGATCTACCTCGCCGGCGACCTCCGCACGCCCAGCGGCTCCAACCTGCCGGCCATCGTACTCACCGAGTTCGACGACCTCGTCGCTGCCCATCCTGATACCAATCTCGGAATCTTCGGCCGGCTCCTCGCGCGACTCTGGTCATGACGCATTGCTCCTCGCACGAGGCTCCCACATGTCTGTGAACCGACGCGCCGCACTCCTCGTCCGCGAGATGCCCCTCTTCGCCGAACTCACCCCCAAAGAGGTCGTGCTCCTCGGCATGGTCCTCAAGGAGCGCGACTACCAGCCGGGAGAATGGCTCTGCCGCGAAGGTGAGCCCGGCGACGGCTGCTTCTTCATTGGCGATGGCGAGGTCGAGATCATCAAGCGGGCCGCCAACCAGGCACAGGCCGTCATCGGCCGCGCAGGCAAGCATGCCACCGTAGGCCAGATCTCGCTCATCGACGACGGTCCCCGCTCCGCCTCCGTCCGTGCCAAGACCCGGGTCGAAGTCTTGCGACTCGACCGAGGCGACTTCGAGGCCCTCCAGGCGAGCGGCTCACAGTTCGCCTATCGCTTCCAGCTCGCCATTGCCCGCAGCGCAACTGCCCAGCTCCGCGAAGCCAACCAGACGCTCATGGGCCTCATGCAGCACAGGGAGACGCCCTCCGGCTCCATGCAGCGCGTCACGCTCCAGAAGGTACAGGCCGTGCTCGCGCACACCCGTGACCTACACCCCGTCTCGCCGAAAGCAGAGGGCGAGGCCTAGTTCCGGCCGCCCGAGACCACGTAGGTAATGCGCCCCACGAGGCCGCTCACCGTCTCGATGTCCACCGTCAGGTCGCCCGACAGACGGCTGATGCCCGGATCCACGATCAGGTCCCACCCGAAGGTAAGGTCGGCCTCATCCGCCGTGCCATCGGCAAGCGTCACATCCTTGGCTACCGTAACGCTATGACGAAGGCGCGTCGTGCCGTCCGCCATGGCCTCATACGAGGCGCTCCGCTCCACCTGCGGCGGATTGTTCCAGAGCATCTCCGGCCTCGCGCCACCACCATCGAACAACGAAAGATAGTCGAACGAGGCTACAGCGACCGGCGCAGCATCGGCCGCTACGGTGCCCTCCGACGACGACTCCGAAAGCTGCACCGTCCAGTGGCCAGACACCGTGCAAAAGCGGTCCACACCGCGACGCTGCGCGCCGATCAGTGTCGCACTCGCCACCGCACCCGGACGGCCAAGGAAGGCTGCGAGCTGGGCACCCAGCGTGAGCGGCTGCGCATCCTCGCCCGACGCATCGTAGAAGCAGAGCGCCAGCGGCGCGTTGTTCACCGTCGCCTGCGCACAGTTCGTGCCGGCGGTGAAGGTCCCCGTATAGGGCACAGTCTCGCCCTCAGGCAGCACCGTCAAGCCCGAGCCATCCAGCGTCACCTCCGCCGAGGCCACCTGCTCGAGCAGCGGAAGGATAATGTCGTAGGTCGCCAGGTCACTCCCCGTCGTCTCCACCCGACCGCAGCTCGGCGGAGGCGTTGTATCGGCCACCTCCGTGTCGGGAGAACCCGTGTCGGAAGAACCGGTGTCGGCCACCTCCGTGTCGGGAGAACCCGTGTCGGCCGAACCGGAACCGGACGTGTCACCCGAACCGGACGTGTCGGAAGCCTCAGGCGCGCTCTTCGCATCGCTTCCGCACGCGGTCAGAAACAGCGAAACAACCAGACCGGACAACTGCTGGAAACGCATACTACCTCTGCACAAAGCGGATGTGAAAGTGATCATCATGGCCTGGCTCGTGGCGGATAAGCGCCCGCGTACCACCCCGCGCGGGATACTCAAACCATTTCCGCAACTGCGCCTCGGTCGCGCCGCGCGCCTGCGCAAACTCGTAGAGCGGCCGCTGCAGGGAGCGGTCCAGGAAGATGTACTCCACATACTCCTGATCCATCCACGACTTGAACAGATACCACATCCGCTCCGTGTCCAGCTCCGACCCGCCCACATTCCGCCAGACGCAGCTCGCGCGCGACTCCTGGGTCAGCAGACAGATGTCGGCATCGAGCCCGTTCTGGTGGCTCTTGTGCGGCTCCATTTTGCCGCCGCCAGGCAGCGACAGGTCGCCTACGACGAGGCTCGTTCCATCTGGATAGCGAGCCGCCAGCCGCGACATCCCCCACTGGAGCGCTGCCACCGTCGCCGGCGTTCCGTTCGCCCGCGCAGGGTTCCGCACCTCGTATCCCGCCCCCGCCGGCAGCGGCTGACCGGCGTTCAGTCGACCACGGTTCGGCGTTCCCGGCGACCCTGGCGTCAAGTTATACTCGGCCTCCGCCTCCACATAGATGGTCAGCTTCTGGCCGATGCGAAGCCGGTTCAGGTTCACACCCCGGTTCCATCGCTGCAGGTCGGTCATCGAAAAACCGCGCTTACGCGTGATGGAGAGCCCCGTGTCGCCCGAACGGACCACATAGGTGCTGCGCGTCTGACCGCCCTCCGCGCTACTGCTGCTGCCGCGACCGGAGCGACCGGAGCGACCGCTGCCGCCCGAGCGGCCAGGCACCTCCACCCGAAGCTTCTGCCCCTCACGGATGCGATCGCCCTTCACCTTGCTGTTCCATTTTCGCAGGTCGCCGAGCTTCACCCCGTAGCGATGCGCGATGCCGCCCAGCGTCTCGCCGGGTGCCACCGTGTGCTCAATGCGGCCCGCCAGCGCCACCGACGGCGCTGCTACCAGCAGCACCACCGACAACCATGCGAACCCAACCCACCTCGCTGCAAAACCGAGCATCAAATGGCCTTCTCGAAAACACGGTAGGTCTTGTAGATCTCGCCGCCCATCATCCGGATACCGTTGTTGATCTTGTCGTTGGTCGCCAGCGTCCAGCCGCACTCCGCCTCGCGGATGCCCAGCTCCACGCCGCGGCGATACGACTCCACGTAGAGGTGCACCGACAGGCCTCCGAGGATCGATCCGCGGAACTTCGGGCGAACGCCGAGCAGCATCAGCCGTGCGCTCTTGACGCTCTTCTTCACCTTCAACTCCCAGAGGAGCTTGGCGTAGGTACGCGCCACGCCGAGCTTCGACGGACCGTAGTGCCGCGTCTTGATCAGCACCTCGTTGAGGTTCGGGAAGGTCATCGCGATCGCAGCCGGCTCGCCATCCACCTCGGCAATCAGCGCCAGCTTCGGGTTGATGATCATCTCCAACTCTTTCGCCGCCTTGTGGACCTCCGCATCGCTCAGCGGAACAAAGCCCCAGTTCCGCGACCAGGCCTCGTTGAAAACGCTCATGATGATCCGGAGGTCGCTCTCGAAGTTCTTCATGTTCACTTCGCGGACCTTCAGCCCCGGCGCCTGCGCCACGGCATCACCGATCTGCACGCAGAGCTCCGGTGGCGGCTTGGTTGCGTCGAAGTACCAGGCATAGAGGTCCATCGCCTTCTCGAAGCCGTTCGCCTCAACCAGCGGCACATAGTAGGCGGGGTTGTGACCCATCTCGAGATAGGGCGGCGTGGAGAAGCCGTCGATCAGCAGCCCCGACACATGGTTGATCGAGAAGTTGAAGGGCCCCCGAACCTTGTTCATCCCCTTCGCCCGGCACCAGCTCGACGCCGTGTCGAGCAGCGCAGAGGCGATCGCAGGCTCGTTCTCACATTCGAAGAAGCCGAAGAAGCCCGTCTTCTCCTCGAACCGGATGTTGTGCTCTTCATCAATCTGCGCCGAGATGCGACCCACCGGCTTGCTGCCGCGCCAGGCCACGAAGAGCTGCGCCTGCGCCCGCTCAAACCATGGGTTCTTCTTCTGGTCGAGGTGGTGATAGACTTCAGGCAGCAGCGGCGGAACCCAGGCAGGGTCATTCTGGTAGAGCGCCCAGGGAAGTTTCGCAAAGGCTTCCAACTCGCGGCGGCCCTCAACAGGCCGTACTTCGATTCCCCTCATGACTGCTCCTGCTTGGATCCAGACGAAACATCGTTGCGCTCATGCGCACTGCCACCCATACAGGCCGGCGACGTAGCCACGGCTCCGCCGCGCGCCTGCCACTCGTCGGGCGTCAACGCCTCCACAGCCAGCGCGTGCAGACCTCCCGCAAGCACCTCCGCCGCCGCCTCGTTTACCATCCGGTGACGCGCCAGCAGGCGCTGTCCCGCAAACCCGCTCCAGACCACCAGCACCCGCGCGTGGCTCTCGCTGCCGCGCGGCACCGAATGTCCATCCGACTCGTCCCGCACCTCCAGGTAGAGCGGCGAAAACGAGGCACGAAGGAGGCTGTCGAGCTGAGACATCCGAGACAAGGGGCAACTCCAAGGCAGTGACGCGCGAACCTCCATCCGGAGCACACGGCAGAAAAGGGAGCATGGGCGACTGAGATAGGTCGGTCAAGCCACAAAACTCGCAGCGTGCAACGCAGCGCATCCAACGCTACAGACCTGCCACCACCCTCGCGCTGCAGGAGCGTCGCGCGCATGAATCGCTCCCACCGAAACGCCATCGAGCCCCGACCCTTCCCGCTCATCGGAAACCTGTCGCGCTACGCCTTCAACCCGCTCTCCGAGGCGATCCGCGCACGCAAGCGACACGGTCGCGTCGTGCGGTATTGGATTCGGACACCGGCCCGGACCGTCGTTGCCTGGCTCATCACCTCGCCCGACCACGCCGAGCAGCTGCTCGTCGAACGGCACCGTAGCTACCGCAAGGCAGACACCTACGAGTCGCTCCGCTGGGCGCTCGGCGACGGCATGCTCACCGCGGAGGGCGAGCTCTGGCGGCGCCAGCGCCGCATCGCCACACCCGCCTTCGGACGCGACCGCCTACGCGAGATGCTGCCCGTCGCAGTCCGGCACACAGCCGCGCTCGCCGAGCGCCTTGCCCGCGCGCCAGCCACCGTAGACCTCCACCGCGAGGCCAACGCGCTCGCTCTGCTCGTGCTCTGCGAGACCATCTTCTCCACCGCCATCGCCAACGAGACCACGCGCATCGGCGAGCACCTCGAGCTGATGATCAAGCATGCGGTAGACCGCATCCGCATCCCCATCCCGCTGCTCCACGAGCT
Source organism: Myxococcales bacterium (assembly GCA_947496715.1). Lineage (GTDB taxonomy): Bacteria > Myxococcota_A > Bradymonadia > REDH01 > REDH01 > CAIWGR01. The sequence continues at coordinate 1,773 of CANMDT010000015.1, read as the reverse complement.
GCCGCTGCCGGCCAATCGCCGGGCCCGACGCGCACGGAGCAGCATGAACGCGCTCGTGGAGCGCATGGTCACCGAGGCCGAGCGGAAGGGCTTCGCCGGCAACGACCTCATCTCGCTCTTCATGGCGGCCACCGACCCGGAGAGCGGCGAACGCATGTCGCGCACCCAGCTCCGCGACGAGGTCCTCACCTTCCTCGCCGCCGGCCACGAGACCACAGCAAACGGCCTTGCCTTCACCCTCGACCTCCTGGCCCGGAACCCAGTCTGGCAGGAGCGCGCTGTCGCTGAAATCCGCGAGGTCGTTGGTGCCGGGCCGCTCACCTTCGAGCATCTGCCCCAACTCGACCTGGTGCGACGCATCATCGACGAATCGATGCGCCTCTTCCCGCCCGCCTGGTCGGTCGAGCGCACCGCACTCGAAGAGGACCACTTCGACGGCCACCGCGTCGCGCCAGGCGACATGGTCATGCTCTCCATCTGGGCCACCCACCGCAACGAGGAGCACTGGCCCGACCCAGACCGCTTCGACCCCGACCGCTTCCTCCCCGCCAACAGCGCCGGACGCCACCGCATGGCCTTCCTCCCCTTCGGACTCGGTCCGCGCATGTGCATCGGCAAGCACTTCGCCCTCTTCGAACTGCAGGCCATGCTCGCCACCCTGCTCCCACGCCTCCACTTCGCACCCCTGTCCGACGCACCGCTGCACCTCGACCCGCTCGTCACCCTGCGACCACGCAACGGCGTCCCGCTCCGAATCTCTCCACGCACGCCACGGCAGCCAGAACGATGACCCAAGCCACCTCCCGCATCACAGCCGGCCGCGCCGACCTCGCCGCCTGGAAGGCCGCACAGCCAACCAACTTCTTCCGCGCCGAACCGCTCCTCGAAGAGACGCTCGCGCTCGTCGCGCCGGAGAGCCTGACCCCCGATTTCATCGCACGCCTCGACACCCACGGTGCCGCCTGCGCCACCGAGCTCGATGAGGCTGCCGCCATCAACAACCGGCCCTGGAACCTCCCCCGCCTCGAACGCTTCGACGCCATCGGAAACCGCACCGAAGAGATCGAGAACCACCCGAGTTACCATGTCGCCGGCCGCGTGATCTACGAGTCCGGGCTCATGGGAGAGCTCGCCCAAGAAGGTGGCCTGGTCCGCAGCCTCGCCCTCTTTGCCCTCTCCTCCATGTGCGGCGAGGCGGCCCATAACTGCCCCGTGGCCTGCACCGCCGGCATCATCTCCTCGCTCTCTGCCGTCGGCTCGCCCGAGCTCCGCGCCGCCTACCTTCCCGGCCTGCTCTCCCGCTCCTACGCGACCCGACTCGACGGCGCCCAGTCCCTCACCGAGGTCCAGGGCGGCAGCGACGTCGGCGCAGGCGACACACGCGCCCTCCCGCTCGCAGACGGCAGCTTCGCCATCCACGGCGAGAAGTGGTTCTGCAGCAACGCAGGCGCCGACCTCATCCTCATGACCGCACGCTACCCCGACGGCCCCGAAGGAACCGCCGGACTCGGCCTCTTCCTCGTCGCCAAGACCCTCCCCGGCGGAGCACTCAACCACTTCGTTATCCGCCGCCTCAAAGACAAACTCGGCACCCGCTCCATGCCGAGCGGCGAGATCGATTTCCAGGGCGCCATCGCCCACAGCGTCGGCCCGCTCCGCGACGGCTTCAAGACCGTCATGCGCTACGTCATCAACCTCTCGCGCATCTACAACGCCATCGCCGTGACCGGCGCGGCTCTCCGCGCCGCCTCCACCGCTGCCTCCTATGCCCGC
>CANMDT010000014.1 GCA_947496715.1 Myxococcales bacterium | reverse complement strand
AGAACATGGGTCCGCAGATGACTTCGATCCAGCCTACGCCTTCTGGTTGAACAAGCACGATGCCTCGGGAATCAGGGGGGGGGTTGAGGGTTGGGGAGATGGAGGAGCGCCGTTTGTCCATCCACGATGGTCACGAGGAGCGCCTTGCGGTGTGGCCCGCGGACAAAGGTGATGCGACGCTGGCCGGGCTTAAGCGGCAACGGACTGTCGGGCGAGATGGGCGCCGAGAGCCCCACATCGCGGCCGTCGATGAGCAGCCGGTAGGGGCCGTCGGTCGTGTCGGTGGTCAGCCAACCTACAGGGGCTGCGGGCTCCGATTCGCTGCCGACGCGGGGTAGCCGGAGTTGGAGCCGCTGCTCGCTGAATCCGTCAAAGATGACCTGGCGCCGGAGCGGGAGCAGGCCAGTGGTGCGCGGCGTGAGGAGCAGTTCGTGCGGCCGGTAGGGGTCGAGCCCCGCGACGGTCCAGCTGCCGGAGCCGTCGGATATGCCGGAGCCTTCGGGGATGCCGGAGCCGTCGATGCTGAGCTGGGCATCGGCGTCGGCGGTGACGACGAGGCGGGCGGAGGTGGGTGCAAGCGTGACCTCGATGGGCAGGCCCTGCAGCTTGGATGGGTCGATCTCCAGCCGGCGCGGCGCATGGCCCGGGGCAAAGATGTCGATGATGGCGAGACCCGTCGCGGGGATGCGAAAGCTCCGCTGGGAGCCCGCCCCGAACTTCTGACTGCCCTGCAGGAAGAGCTGCGCGCTCGGCGGAGAAACCAGGAGCTGGACAACAGGATTGCCGATGGTGGTATCGCCCGTGGCCGGTCCGGCCGTGTCGTCGAGCAGGGCGACAGCACCAAGCGCGACAACGCTGGCGATGCCGAAGGGGAGCAGCAGGCGCGAGAGCGTGGAGCGGCCGGCAACGGGTGCGGATGGCGCAGGCAACGGCTGCGGTGACCGCTGCGCCGACACAGGCGTGTGCGGCGCAAGCATGGGAGGCTCCGCTGCCGCGACGGGCGCAAAGGTGGCGACGCGGGCCAACTTGTCGCGCTCCGACGCGAACTCGGCAGGGAACTCGCGCTGCATGAAGGCGCGGAGGTCGGCCCTGCCATACTGCGTTGGCTGCCCGGCAAGCAGGGCCCGGAGCTCGTCCGCAAAGGCCGCCGCAGAGGGGAATCGCTCCGACGGTGCTTTGGCGAGCGCCCGGGCGAGGATCGCATCCAGCGCGGGAGGCAGGTGTGGCTGAGAGAGACAGACGGAGGGCGGCTGGAGCGAGCGGACCCTGTCGAGCGTCTCGAACTCGGAGGGTGCGCTGAAGAGGCGGCTGCCCGTGAGCAGTTCATGGAGCAGGATTCCGACGGCGAAGAGGTCGCTCCGCTGGTCGGCTGGCGATCCGTCTGCCTGTTCCGGCGAGAGGTAGGCGAACTTGCCTTTGAGGACGCCGGCCCGCGTACGGCCAGCGCTGGTGCCGGCCCGCGCAATCCCGAAGTCGAGGAGTTTCACCTCTCCGTCGAAGGAGACCATCACATTCTGCGGGCTGATGTCGCGATGCACGAGGTGGAGCGGCTGGCCGGCGTCGTCGACCTTGCGGTGGGCGTAGTCGAGGGAGTCGAGGAGCTCGAGGATGATGTGGATGGCCTGGGCGCCGCTCATCACGCGGCCCTGTCCGACGAGGTGGCGCTGAAGCTGGAGCAGGTCGCGGCCGGCGATGAACTCCATGACGAGATAGAGGAGGTCGCCCTGCTGACCGAGTTCGAAGATGTCGCAGATGTTGGCGTGGTGGAGCTGCACTGCGAGCCGCGCCTCCTCCACGAACATGTCGAGGAAGACGCTGTCTTCGGCTAGCCCGGGCAGCACCCGCTTGAGGGCCAGAAAGCGTTTGGGCGGGTGCTCGCGATCGTCGCGCGCACGGAATACTTCCGCCATCCCGCCAACGCTCACGCGCTCCAGCAGGGTGTAATGGCCGAGAATCTGAAGCGGTTGAGACGGCAAGGAAGGCACCTGCGCCGGAACTACCCCGCGGCTGCGCCGGTCGTCAACGAAAGTCGTCGCCGCAGCGAGAGCCGCTCGCCAACCCCTCTCGGCCCTTGCGCCCCCTTCGGTCGCTGTTCTAACCTAGCCGCTCTCCACCCTGCTCTCGGTCTCGTCGTGCCCCTGAATCTCCCCCAAATCCAGCTGATGCCTGTCGAGGAGTTGGAGGCTTCGATCGTCGAACACAACCAGAAGTACTGGGAGCTCAACGAACCCAAGATCACCGACGCGGAGTTCGACCTGCTCGTGCGCGAACTCCAGAAGCGAAACCCACTTTCGCCGCTTCTCCATCGCGTGCCCTCTTCGACCATCACCGGAGACAAGGTGCGGCACGGCGCGCCCATGCTCAGCCTCGACAAGTGCTACTCCGCCGAAGAGCTCGACCGCTGGTTCGCCCGCATCGAAGGCGCGGCGATTGCGACCCAGAAAATCGACGGCCTCGCCGTCAGCCTACGCTACGACGGCGCCGGCAGACTGGTGCTCGCGGCAACCCGCGGCGACGGCGAGACGGGCGAGCTGGTGACCGCCAACATGCTGATGGTCGGCGGCGTCCCGTCTCAGGTCGCGGCCGCCAATATCGAGGTGCGGGGCGAGGCCTTCATGCCCGTCTCCACCTTCAGCGCCCGCTACGCCGAGGCCTTCGCCAACCCCCGCAACCTGGCGGCAGGCGCCCTCAAGCAGAAGGACCCAGCGAAGACCGAGGCCTACGGACTCCACTTCCTGGCCTACGACCTGCAGGGCGACCCAACCGTGACGACCGAGGCGGAGGAGATGGAGCGGCTGCGCGCCCTCGGCTTCACCGTCTCGCCCTATCTGGTCTGCGAGCGGGAGGAGGGGCAGCGCAGCTTCGATGCGCTCGCCGCGACCCGCAACGAGCTCGACTACGAGACCGACGGCATCGTCTTCAAGGTCAACGACCTCGCGCTGCAGCACGGACTCGGCAACACCGCACACCACCCGCGCGGCGCCATCGCCTACAAGTACCAGGGTGAGTCGGGCCTCTCTGAGCTGACCGGCATCGAGTGGTCGGTCTCGCGGACGGGAGCCATCAACCCCGTCGCGCTCGTGGTGCCTGTCTCCCTGTCGGGCGTGACTGTGTCGCGCGTCTCGCTGCACAACCTCTCCATCATGGCGAAGTTGGCCGGCGAATCGCCGCTGGCCGTCGGCGCGCAGGTTGCCGTGACGCGTCGTGGCGGCGTGATTCCCCACATCGAGTCGGTGCTCAAGCCGGGCGCCGGTGCGTTGCTGCTGCCGCCCTCCGCCTGCCCGAGCTGCGGCGCGGCCACGGAGGTGCGCGAAGACATCCTCATGGCAGACCACGCCGCCACCTGCACCGGCGCGGCCTCGCGCAGGCTCCTACATGTGGCCAGCGCGCTCGACCTCGATGGCTTCGGGCCCAAGCTGATCGAACAGCTCTTTGCAGCCGGACTGCTCGCGGAGCCCGCCGACTTCTATGCACTCACCGCCGAGCGGCTCCGCACGCTCGACAGGCTCGGCGACAAGACCGCTGCCAACCTGCTGGCGAGCATCGAGGAGCGGCGTAGCCTCCGCTTCGCCTCCTTCCTGAACGCGCTCGGCGCGCCCGAGGTTGGCGAGCAGCTTTCGCGCGACCTCGAGGCCAACTTCGACAGCCTCGACGGCCTGCTCGACGCCAACGCCGACCAGCTCACCGCCATTGCCGGCGTCGGCCCCCGGGTCTCATCGGCCCTGCTCACCTTTGTGGCCGAACACCGGCCCTGGATCGAGCGGCTCGCGGCCTGCGTGACGCTCACCTGGCCACCGAAGTCGGCGGCCGTTGGACCGCTCGCCGGTAAGAAGTTCGTATTCACCGGGAGCCTCGCCTCCATGTCTCGAGAGGCAGCGCAGGAACAGGTCCGAGCGCTCGGTGGCGCGACGCCGAGTTCGGTCAGCGGCGAGGTCGACTTCCTCGTTGTGGGCGATGCCGACTACGACAAGATGGTCGCGGGAAAGATGTCATCGAAGCTCAAGAAGGCTAAGGGCCTGCGCGAAGCGGGAGGTCGTATTTTGATCATTCCTGAGCGCGATTTCCTGCCGATGCTTACACCCGATTCTCCCTCTGCGTGAACCGTCACGCCCTCACTGCTGGTTGATGCATGTTTGAAGTCCCTCCCCGCCGTTCACACACCTGCGGCGCACTCCGCGCCTCCGATATTGGCGCGACGGTTACGCTCGATGGCTGGGTAGCAAGCAACCGCGACCTGGGTGGCTGCGCCTTCATCGACCTGCGCGACCGCTACGGCGTGACCCAGGTGAAGTTCGACCCCACCGTAGACGCGGCGCTGGCAGCAGCGGCCGCTGAGGTTCGACCGGAGTGGGTGGTCGCCATCACGGGCGTGGTGGTCAGCCGCGGCAGCAACACCAACAAGCAGATCCCGACGGGTGAAATCGAGGTCGAGGCGACCGAGATTGTGGTGCTCAACCGGGCCGAGACGCCGCCCTTCCCCGTGCGTGACGAGGTCACCGCGAGCGAGGAGCTCCGCCTGCAGCACCGCTTCGTCGACCTGCGCCGCAAGCCCATCCAGAAGAACATCGTGCTCCGCGCCGAGGTGACCCACGTGGTCCGCCAGTTCCTCCATGAGAACGGCTTCCTCGAGCTCGAGACCCCCATCCTCACCAAGTCGACGCCCGAAGGCGCCCGCGACTACCTCGTCCCGAGCCGCGTGCACGGCGGTGAGTTCTACGCCCTCCCCCAGTCGCCCCAGCTCTTCAAGCAGCTCTACATGGTCGCCGGCTTCGACCGCTACTACCAGATCTGCCGCTGCTTCCGAGACGAAGACCTCCGCGCCGACCGGCAGCCCGAGTTCACCCAGATCGACATGGAGATGTCGTTCATCGACCGCGAGGACATCTACGAGCTCTGCGAGCGGCTCATGTCGCGCATCTGGAACTACGTGCACCAGCATGAGATTCAGCTGCCCATCCCGCGCATCTCCTATGACGAGGCGATGGCTCGCTTTGGCGTCGACAACCCCGACATGCGCTACGGGCTGGAGCTACAGGACATCAGCGCGCTGTCGGCCGACGGCTTCCCCTTCCCCCTCTTTGCCGACGCGGTCGCCAAGGGCGGCGTGGTCAAGGGCATCGTGGTGCCGAACGGCGGCGAGATCAGCCGCAAGAGCATCGACGAGTACACCGCCAAGGCTGCCATCTTCGGCGCCAAGGGGCTCGGCTGGGCCAAGCTGACGGCCGAGGGATGGACGGGCGGTATCTCGAAGTTTTTCGACGCCGGTTGGCAGACCAAGATTGCGGGCGCCATGGGCGCGAACGAGGGCGACCTGCTCCTCTTCGTCGCCGACCTTGCCAAGGTCGCCAATCCGGCGCTCGGCAACCTCCGCAAGCTGGTTGCGGCGGAGCGCGGGCTCATCCCGGCGAACAGCTACAAGTTCGTCTGGGTGACCGACTTCCCGCTTCTCGACTACGATGCGGAGGCCGGTCGCTGGGTGGCGATGCACCACCCCTTCACCTCGCCCCGCCCGGAGGATGTGCCGCTCTTCGACACCAACCCCGGCGAGATTCGCGCGCGCGCCTACGACCTGGTGCTCAACGGCATCGAGCTTGGCGGCGGCAGCATCCGAATCCACGACACCCGGCTGCAGAGCAAGCTCTTCTCGCTGCTCGGCATTGGCGAGGAGGAGGCCAACCAGAAGTTTGGCTTCCTGCTCAAGGCCCTCAAGAGCGGCGCACCGCCGCACGGCGGCATCGCCTTCGGCTTTGACCGGCTCATGATGCTGCTGTCTGGCGCAACCAGCCTCCGCGACGTCATCGCCTTCCCGAAGACGGCCAGCGCCTCCTGCCTCATGACCGAGGCACCGGGGCCCGTTGACGACGCGCAGCTCCGCGAGTTGGGCATCGCCCTCGCCAAGCCCCGCGGTTAAGCGACATGGCGGCTACATCATGCCAGACTGGGCCTCGTCCCGCGGGAACGCGTGAGCAGCCGCTCGACCTGGTCGTCATCGGCGGTGGCATCAACGGTGCAGGTATTGCACGCGACGCCGCACTGCGTGGCCTCCATGTGACGCTGTGCGAGATGCGCGACCTCGCGACCGGCGCCACCTGGGCCAGCTCAGGCATGATCCACGGCGGGTTGCGCTATCTGACCTCCGACCCCTCGGTGACGAGGCTCTCCTGCCTCGACTCGGGCTTCATCCAGCAGATTGCGCCCCACCTCATCTTCCGCATCCCCTTCCTGCTCCCCTGGCAGGAGGGTGGTATCCAAGAGCGGGTCATGCTGGAGCTCGCGGAGGTCTTCTTCACGGTCTACGACCGCTACCAGCCGCTCAAGCGGGGGCTGATGCACACGCGTCTCACCCGGGAGGAGGCGCTCCGCGTGGAGCCAGGGCTGGCCAAGAACCTGCTCGGCGCCATCACGATGGACGAGTGGGGCATCGATGCGCAGCGTTTGACGCTCATCAACGCCCTCGATGCGGCAGAACACGGGGCGGAGATTCTCACCTACCACAAGGCAGAAGGATTGATTCGCGAGAGCGGCCGAGTGCTTGGAGTCCGGCTGGTAGACCGGCTCTCGGGCGCGCGCAAGGAGCTCTTTGCGTCGCGGGTCATCAACGCGGGCGGCCCCTGGAGCATGGGGATTGCGGCGAAGGAGGGGGCTTCGTCGGTGAAGGTTCGGCCCGGAAAAGGGGTTCACCTCATCACAGCTGGCCGGGTGACGAACTACGCGGTGCTGGCGAACGCGGTCGACGGGCGCCAGATTTTCATCTGCCCGCAGCAGAACACCACGCTGATTGGGACGACAGACGACGACTACTACGGCGACCTAGAGCGCATCCCGGTACTCGAAGATGAGATTGAGTATCTGCTTCAAGGAGTGGAGTCTATCTTCCCAACCATACGTCGTTATCCGCTCATCGGAACAACCGTTGGATGCCGCGCAACGCTTCACGGCTACGGGCAGAACGAAGACGACCTCAGCCGCGCTCACCGCATCTACGACCACCGGAGCGAGGGGCTAGACGGCTTCTTCTCCATCGCCGGCGGCAAGCTGGCGACCTACCGGATCATGGCCGAGGAGGCGACCGATGCGCTCCTGCGATCGCTCGGCCGGAGCGTGGCCTGCGAGACCTCGACGCGCGCCCTTCCCGGTGGCGAACACCACGGGCTGATGGTCCGCGATTTTGTGGAGGCCGGTGTGAGTGCGGTGGCAGGTAGCCGTATCCTCTACCGTCACGGCTCGCGCGCGGAGCAGATTCTGGCGATGGTCCGCGAAACGCCCTCCATGGCGGCCATCGTGGATCCGGCCGAACCGGTCATCGAGGCGGAGCTGCGTTACTGCCTGCGCAACGAGGCGGTGGTCCAGTTCGACGACCTCAAGCGGCGATGCCGGCTGGGCGTGGGCGGCGACTTTGGCGTGCGCTCCATTCTGCCTGCGGCGCGCATCTTCTGCGAGGAGCGCGGGTTGGCTCCCTCCTGCATGACCGATGTGGCGCTGGCCTTCATGCAGTCTCGCTGGGAAGACCGGCGCGGACTCATGACCGGTGGAGCTGCGATGGCCGAGACGCGGGCGGCGCATGCGCTGCTGGCTGGCCTCGGAGGTGGGCTGTGAGCCAGCGGTTCGACCTCATCGTCGTGGGTGCGGGGCTCGCTGGAGCGACCGCTGCGCTCGCTGCGGCGGAGTCGGGTGCGAAGGTGCTTGTGTGCGACGCCGGCCAGGGCGCGAGCCTCCACTGGTCGGGGATGGGCCACCTCTTTGGGCCGATCGCGCCGCCACCGGCCGCGTTAGGGAGCCTTCCGACAGTGGCGAGCAGCAGCCGAAAGTGGGGTTCGGGTGAACGGATTGCGGCGCTGTCCCAGGCCTGTCCGAACCATCCCTTTGTGCAGCTCGGCTGGGGCGCAGATGAGGTGCAGCGTCGCACGGAGCGTGCGCTTCGGCTGCTCGGGATCGAGGCAACCGTGCATCCGCGGGCGCTCGGTCTGCCGGTAACCGAGGGGCTTGTCCGGAGTGCAGACCTGGTTCCAGCCGGGATGATGACCACAGCGCAGCGGAGCCCCACCTTTGTTGGCTTTGCTGGCATGCCCTGCTGTTCCGCGACCTGGCTCGCCGCGATGTGGCGGGACGCGGGATTGGGCGAGACGGAGTCTGTTGAGATTGCGACAGCGCATCGCTGGGGCGGGCTGCTTCAGGCGACCGCGGCAACGGCTGCTTGGGATGCAGAGGCATGGGTCGAACTTCTTCGCCCGGCGCCTGGTGAGGGACCCATCGTGCTTCCGCCGCTGCTGGGGAGGTCGTTCGAGCAGGCCGCGATGCTGCGCGCTGCGCTGTCGGAGCGTCTTGGCCGGCAGGTGCTCGAGCTGGCCTCGACAACGGAGCCGGCCTGGGGGATGCGGCTCCGTGCGCAGCTCGATGGGGCGCTGTCGGCTGCGGGCGTGGCACGGTTTGGCGTGATCGCAGCGCCGCCCACGCGGCGAGCGGATAGCTGGCACATCGCTGCCGGGGTCGAAGAGGCGGAGGCAGGCGCGGTCATTCTTGCCACCGGCTCGCAGGGCTGGCGCGGCAGCGCTGCCATCGATGAGCGCTGGCTGAATGCGACGGGCGCCTCGCTGGATGCAACGGCAGCGGAGCCTTGGCTCCCGCAGCGTCAGGGGCAGCGCGGGCTCCAGACCGACCGACGGCTTGCCGTAGCGGGCGCGGCAGGTCTGTTCGCCTGCGGTGGCGCGCTGGCGGGCCACGATGCTGCGCGCGATCAGACAGCCTTCGGGCTCTCCGTAGCGACCGCCATCGAGGCCGCAAAGCAGGCGCTCGAGGAGGCTGGCCGATGAAGCGACTCCACGCGCTCGCGCTGCTTGCCTACTACTTCTGGCGCCACTGGCTGCTCAAAGTGACCTTCCGTTACGACGCGGGCGGGGAGAGCCGCTTTCTGTCGAACTACCGGCCCGACCAGATCGAGCCGCTCAGCCGGTCCGAGCGGAAGCTCCGCCCGAGGGCCATGGGCTGCATCGGCTGCGGACTCTGTGATGCCGTCTGCCTGCCCGCCGCCTCCTCTGCCGACGGCCCGTTGAGCCTCTCGGCGCTCATGCTGGCTGCAGGCCGTGACGGGACGGCGGCGGCCTCCGCGAAGGTGGATGCCGACAGGCTGGGCTGCACCGATTGCGGCGCCTGCGAGCCACTCTGCCCATCGGGGCTGCCCATCGTGCGACTGCTGGCAGGGCTCCGCGGCGAAGAGGCCGCTTGACGGACGGTAGGCCCGCCTTTCTCTCGCTGACGGCCAACGAGGCGGGCGAGGCTGCGCGCACGGCCGGCTACGCCCCGATGCATGCGATGCGGCTTCGGCGGACGCTTTTGGCGGGCGGCGACCCGATGGCAGACGAAACGGTTCCTGAGCGGCTGCGACAGGCTTTCGATGCGCGCTTCGCATGGCTCGGCACCTCCATCGTGACCCATTCGCCGAGCAGCGACGGCTCCTGCAAAATCTTGCTACAGCTCAACGATGGCCGCTCGGTGGAGGCCGTTCACCTGCCCGGCGCGAGCGCTCCGCCCCACCTCGACACCGCGATGCGGCCGGCGCGGGCCGCAGCCGGCTCGGCCTGCATCTCGTCGCAGGTTGGCTGCGCGATGGCCTGCCGCTTCTGTGCGTCGGGCCTCGACAAGGTAGCCCGCAACCTCACGGTCTCGGAGATCCTGGAGCAGGTGGTGCACCTGCGGAGGCGGGGTTCGGTGGAACGGATCGTCTTCATGGGGTCGGGGGAGCCGACGCAGAACCTGCAGGCGGTGGCGGCCGCACTCGACATCTTGCGCGATGAGGCCGGCATTGGGCCGCGGCACGTGATTGTCAGCACGGTCGGACCCGCGTCGGCCATCGACCGCCTGACCGCGACCGGACGGAAGTTCACGCTCGCGCTCTCGCTGCACAGCGCGCGCGCCGAAACGCGGGCGGCGCTCATCCCGACGCAGACGAAGGCGACGCCGGTATCGTTGCTGGAGGCCGCCGACCGCTTCGCAGCCGCGACCGGCCGTCCCTTTCAGGTCGAGATGGTGCTGCTTGCGGGCATCAACGATGGCGAAGAAGAGTCGGAAGCAATGGCAACGCTGCTGGCGGGCCGGCGGGGCCACCTGTCGGCGATTCGCTGGAACCGGGTGGAGGGCATGCCCTTCGAGACAACGCCCTGGCCGGTTGCCAATGCCTTCGTGCGCCGGCTCCGTGCGGCAGGGGTCTCGGCGACGCTCCGCCGCACGGTGGGTCAGAGCGCCGATGGTGCCTGCGGGCAGCTCCGGGCGCGGCAGCTCGGCCTTCGGCTGGAGGCTGGCGCGGTGTGAAGCCGAACGCATCTCAGCGTGGTTGACGCTGTCGCGCGGATCGGGCCATACTGGGGTTACTTCATCGCTCGGGAGCACGCTTATGTCGACCTCGCACTCAGGGACGCCTCTCCTCGCCGCCTTCGTCGCAGCGCTCTTGCTCGCAGCCTGCGGAGGGCCTCAGCAGGGATCGGGACCGAGCGAGGCAGCGGCCTTCGCCACGATCGGCGGTGGCCACACCTGCGCTGTGATGACAGACGGCACCATGCGCTGCTGGGGCCGCGGCGAGTTCGGGCAGTTGGGCTACGGCGACCGGCTCTCTATCGGCGACGACGAGCTTGCAGGCGCAGGCGGCCTCGTCTCCGTTCCAGGCAAGGTCGTGTCGGCCGATGCGGGTGAAGACCACACCTGCGCGGTGAGCGATCGCGGGCAGGTCCGCTGCTGGGGCCGCAACCTCCGCGGGCAGCTTGGCCGTGGCGGACGCGACAACATGGGCGACGACGAGACCGTCTCGGAGATGTCGTCCGTCAGCCTCGGCGAGCGGGCGATTGGGGTCGCCGCAGGCTTCGCACACAGCTGCGCAGTGACAGACCGCGGCAACCTCTTCTGTTGGGGCGCCAACGAGGCGGGCCAGCTCGGCTACGGCGATACGGCAGACTACGGCTTGCTGCCTGGAGAGCGGCCCGATGCACGAGGACCTGTACCTCTGGGCGCGAAGGCAATCGGCGTGGCCGCGGGCGCCAAGCACACCTGCGCGCTGCTCGATGGAGGCGATGTACTCTGCTGGGGCCGCGGCGAATCCGGGCAGACCGGCCGCGGCGACCGGCTGAGTTGGGGCGACACACCACAGCGGTTCCCTTCCGTGGGCCAGCGCGTTGCGCTTGGCGGACCAGCCGTTGCGATTTCTGCGGGCGACCTCCACAGCTGCGCGCTCATGGCGAACGGGACCGCCCGCTGCTGGGGTTACGGCTGGGATGGCCGGCTCGGCACGGGCAGCACCAGCGCCATTGGCGACGACGAGCAGGTGACGTCGGTGGAGCCCATCCGGTTTGCCACGGCGATTACCTCGGTGTCGGCGGGCAGCCAGCACACCTGCTTGACGACAGCCGCAGGCGAGGTCTCCTGCTTCGGACGCGGTGCTGCGGGTCAGCTTGGCCGAGGGGATGCGGACGACGCGGGCGCCGAGTTTGCGGTGGGCGCGATGCCGACCATCAACCTCGGGCCCAAATTGCCCGCACGTGCGGTGGCAGCAGGTCCCCGCTGGAGCTGCGCCGTCTTCGGCACCTCGCTCCGTTGCTGGGGCGAGAACGGCCTGGCAAACCAGCTCGGCAGCCGCAAGGTAGGCATGGAGAACTGGGGTGACGACCCGGGCGAACTGCCTGTGCCTGTCGAGTTCTCCGCGCCAGGGGACAAGGCGCGTTGACGACAGACCCGCGTTGCCGCTAGCGACCTGCAGGCCTTCGACCTAGATTCGTGTCCGCCCGCAGCCGGAGTCTCTTCGCCATGCAACGACAGTTTGTCGCGACCATCGTCCAGTCTGTTCTCTTCCTGCTCTTCTGCGTCCTGATTGTGCTAGGCATCGTTCAGGTGAACCATCTGGAGCAGATCGTCGTTGAGACCCGCAAATCGGTAGAAAACCTCAACGACGCGGTCGCCAAGCTCGAGTCAAAGGTGCAGGGTGGCGGCAACGCGGCACCGGCGACCAGCGCGACTGCTGCAGAGGGCCCCGGTGGTTGGGCCAAGCGCTACTTCACCGACTCCGATTGGGAGCTCTACAACCGGCCGGGCAACCTCCTGCAGGTGAGCGACGCGCCCACGATGCCGGCTGGCGCGGTTGAAGGCGGCACGCTCCACCGCGCCTCCATCAGCGACATCCCGGGCCTCAACTACATCACCGAAAACGCCGCCGACGTGCAGGACATCTACTCCTACGTGACCGACGGCCTCGCCGACCGCGACCGCAAGGATCCGAACCGCTGGACGCCGCGGCTGGCCGTCCGCATCGAGGCCACGCCCGATCGGAAGTCCTTCCATGTCTGGCTCCGCAAGGGGGTGAAGTGGCACCGCCCCGCGGTAGACTTCACCAACGCACGCTACGACTGGCTCAAGGCCGACCACGAGCTGGTCGCCGACGACTTCGCCTTCATGGTCGAGCTGGCCACCAACCCGCAGGTCGAGGCGCCGCACTACCGGAACTACTTCGAGAAGCTCGACAAGGTGCAGGTCGTCAACGACTACGAATTCATCGTGACCTGGAAGGAGAGCGAGTTCACCTCGACGGCCACCACAATCGGCCTCTTCCCCTACCCGCGCTGGCTCTTCGCCTTCGACGAGGATGGTCACGCCTTCGACAAGTCGGAGCTCGGTCGCCGCTTCAATGGCCACTGGTTCAACCAGAAGGCGATCGGCGTCGGCCCCTACAAGTTTGTCTCCTGGGAACAGGGCGGCGCGATCCAACTTGAGCGCAACGAGGACTTCTACGGCGAGAAGCCGCCCATCCAGAAGCTCGAGTACAAGGTCATCAACGACGCCACCGCCCGGTTGAACAACCTCCGCGCCGGCGGCTTGGACTTCATCGACCTTCAGCCCAACCAGTACAAGAATGAGGTGCTCGACGGCGGCACCCCGGACTTCAAGTCGGGCGTACTCAAGGCTGACCACTACCTGGCCACCTCTTACCGCTACCTTGGCTGGAATGCCGACGGGAAGTTCTTCGGCGACCGCCGGGTGCGGCTCGCGATGACCCACGCCTTCAACCGCGAGCTGATGCTCAAGCAGAACATGCAGGGCCTCGGCCGGCTGCTGAGCGGACCCTTCTACATCGCCGGCCCGGACTACGACCAGTCGATCAAGCCCTGGCCCTTTGACCTCAAGCGGGCCGCGGCGCTGCTCGACGAGGCCGGCTGGCGCGACGCCGACGGCAACGGCATCCGCGAGAAGGTCATCGACGGCAAGGCGGTCGAGTTCAACTTCGGCATGCTGACCTACGGCTACCGGCCCGAGTTCATCGCGGCGATGGAGGCCTTCCGCAACGACCTCCGTACCATCGGCGTCATCATGACGATCGAACCGGCGGAGTGGGCCATCTTGGTCCGACGCATGGAGCAGAAGGACTTTGAGGCCTACACGGGCGGCTGGCAGCTTGGCTGGGACACCGACCTCTACCAGATCTGGCACTCCAGCCAGGCCGACGTTCCCAAGAGCAGCAACCGGGTTGGCTTCCGCAACGCCGAGGCCGACAAGATCATCGAGGGTGTGCGGTCGGAGTTCGACCCTGTGAAGCGCAAGGATCTCTTCTCCCGCTTCCACAAGCTGGTGCACGAGGAGCAGCCCTACACCTTCTGGTTCGGTGGAGACGAGATCGGCGCCTGGCGCGACCGGATAGACAATGTCTCCTTCTCGGTTGTGCGCCCCTACACGTGGACCACGAACTGGTTCGTCAAGGATGCGAAGTAGTTCGCAGGGGTAGGCTGGCACCGTGGCACGCTACATTCTCAAGAGGATCCTGCTGATGATCCCGACGATGGTGATGATCGCCATCGTTATCTTCGGCATCATCAACCTTGCCCCGGGCAACCCGGGCCAGGCGACGAATGCATCGGGCAGTGAGCGGGCTGACCAGAATGCCAACTCGCGCGAAGGCTTTCGGCTCTTCAAGGAGCACTACAACCTCGACAAGCCGATCCTGCTCAACTTCCGCTACCGTTTGCAGCGCGCCGATGTGGAGCACCACCTGCATGTCATCGCCAGCAACATGGCCACGCCGATCGCCGGCGAGCGAGAGGCGCTGGCTGTGGGCGCAACGGCAGCCTCCGTCATCAGCAATATCGCCAACGCCGACGTGACCGCGCTCCGTGCGGAGCTGACGAAACCCGGCCTCGACGCGGCTGCCAAAGAGGCGCTGACCGACAAGCTGCTTGCGATGGAGGTCGTAGAACTCGACCCCATCCGTCCTCCGAAGCCGGCCGCCAAAGAGGTCTTTGCCGCTGAAGAGGAGGTAGAGAACTGGGGCCTGACCATCGTCCCCTTCCTCATCCAGATTGCGCAGGGCTACCTCCGGCTCGAGCCGGCAGACGGCACAGGCGAGGGCCTCAGCCTCTCTGCCTCCGACCTTGCTGCCGCGCCCGACCTTTCGAAGCCGCTGGCACCGCTAGAGCACGCCGGCAAGCGCTGGGTTATCAACCGCACCATCACCGAGAAGGTGCGCTTCCTGGCTGTGCAGCGGCTGTCGGTGAATTCGCGCCGTTCGATTGTGGTGCACGATGGAGAGCAGGCCACCGCAGAGGCGAAGGCGGCAAACCGCGATGTGCTCTCGGAGAACGCGGAGATCTCGCAGTGGACCTACGCGCTCGAGGCAACACCGGCCGATAAGGCGGCAACCATCGCCAAGTGGACCACCTGGTTCACAAAGGCAGCGCCCCGCTTCGAGCGGACGCCCGCTGGTACGCTGGTCAGCGTCTTCACCGAGACCCGCTTCTACAAGTATATGGGCAACCTGATCGTGCTCGACCTCGGCACCTCGACCCGGTTCAAGCGCCCCGTCTGGGATGTCATCCAGGAGCACTGGCGCTACTCCATCTTCCTGTCGGTCGCCTCGCTCTTTCTGGCCTACTTCATCTCGGTGCCGCTCGGCGTGCTTGCAGCGGTGCGCCACAACCAATTCGCAGACCGCGGCGTCGGCCTTGGCCTCTTCGTACTCTACAGCCTGCCCAGCTTCTTTGCGGCCACGCTGATGCAGACCTATCTGACCGACGCCAACAAGAGCATCTTCTCCTGGTTCCCCGTCTCCGGATTCCAGTCGGGTGACCCCAACATGCAGACTACCATGCAGATGTTGGGCGACATGACCTGGCACATGATCCTGCCGCTTGTCTGCCTCACCTACGGCGGCTTGGCGGCCATCAGCCGCTACGCCCGCACCGGCCTGCTCGATGTCATCCGCAGTGATTATGTCAGAACCGCCCGCGCGAAGGGACTCCCTGAGTGGATCGTCATCATGAAACATGCGGTCCGGAACGGCCTCATCCCCATCCTGACGCTCCTCGGCTTCACCCTGCCCGCGCTCATCGGCGGCTCCATCATCATCGAGCACATCTTCGCCATCGACGGCATGGGCAAGCTGATGATCACGGCCATCCAGTTCCGCGACTACAACGTCATCATGGGCGAGCTGCTCATTGCATCGGTGCTGACCCTGCTCGGTATCCTCCTGTCCGACATCTCCTATGCGCTGGTCGATCCGCGCATCAGCTTGGAGTGAGGCCATGACGACGCAGGTACCCACCACCGCGGTCGCCGAGCCGCCCTCCTACTGGTCCATTGTCTGGGGACAGTTCCGCAAGAACATCACGGGCGTGGTGGCGGTCTACATCATCCTCGCGCTGCTCGTGCTGGCGGTTGTCGCCCCGCTGATCGCCTCGAAGGTTCCGCTCATCTGGGTCTCCGAGAGCGGCAAACTCTCCTTCCCGCTCGTGCATGCGCTGCTGTTCAACCGGAACATCTACGAGAACGGCGTCGACATCTTCTTCAACCTGGTGCTGCTTGCGGCGCCTCTCCTCTGGCTCGCCAACCGGCTCTTCGTCCGGTCCATCAAGGGGCATGAGGTAACGCGGCGGCGGGCAGCCGAGACCAACTTCCAGTTGGGGCTTGCCGCCCTGTTGTTGGTGGTCTTTGCGGGGCTGCTGGCCATCGACCCCCGCTCGCCGACGCTCGATTATCGGCTGTTGGCCGACAGTTCGCAGCAGTTCTACCTCTTCCCACCGCTGCGGATTCAGTTTGACGACACGCTCTACGGGGCGGAGGGCCCCGGCATCCGCCACCTGCTCGGCCAGGACGGCGCCGGCCGCGACATCTTCGTGCGCCTCCTCTTCGGCACCCGCGTCTCGCTGGCCGTCGGCGTCATCGCCGTCTCCATCTATGTGACCATCGGCACCATCCTCGGCGCAGTCGCGGGCTTCTTCGGTGGCGCCTGGGACCTCATCGTGTCGCGGCTCATCGAGCTCCTGCTCTGCTTCCCCAGCTTCTTCCTCATCCTGACCTTCATCGGCTTCCTGGAGCAGCCCTCCATCTTCTGGGTCATGGTCATCATCGGCTTCACAGGCTGGACAGGGCCGGCGCGACTGGTTCGGGCTGAGTTCCTCCGGCTGCGCAATCTTGATTTTGTGACGGCGGCCCGCGCGTCCGGCCTCACCGACACGCGCATCATCTTCCGCCACGTGCTGCCGAACGCGCTCGGCCCGATTTTGGTGACGGCCACCTTCGGCGTGGCCTCGTCGGTCATCGTCGAGTCTTCGCTCTCCTTCCTGGGCTTCGGTGACCCGACGCTCCCCTCGTGGGGCCGCATCCTCGCCTACGGCCGCGACACGAGCGACGAGGCCATGATGCTCATCGCAGGCGTCGCCATCTTTGTTACCGTCTCGGCCTTCAACCTCGCGGGCGAAGGCCTCCGCGACGCGCTCGACCCAAGGCTTCGCAAGTGAACAACCCCACCGAAACCCCTCTGCTCGAGCTCCGGGACCTCCGGACCTGGTTCTTCACCGATATCGGCATCGCGCCCAGCGTAGACGGTGTTTCCTACGCCATCCGACGCGGCCGAACGCTGGGTGTGGTGGGCGAGTCGGGGTGCGGCAAGAGCGTCACCGCGCTGAGCATCATGCGGCTCATTCCCTCGCCTCCGGGCCGCACAGTCAGCGGCCAGGTGTTCTTCGAAGGTCAAGACCTGGGCGCGCTCTCCGAGCGGGAGATGCGGAAGATTCGTGGCAACCGGATCGGCATGATCTTCCAAGAGCCGATGACCAGCCTGAACCCTGTCTACACAGTGGGGAACCAGATCTCGGAGGCCATCTCGCTCCACCTCGACCTGGGGCCGAAGGAGACGCGCGACCTCGCCATCGACATGCTCCGGCAAGTGGGCATCCCGAGCCCCGAAAAGCGTATCGACGACTACCCGCACCAGATGTCGGGGGGCATGAAGCAGCGGGTGATGATCGCCATGGCGCTTGTCTGCAAGCCCGACCTGCTCATTGCCGACGAGCCAACGACGGCACTCGATGTGACCATCCAGGCGCAGATTCTCGACCTGCTCAACAGCCTCCAGAAGTCGCTCGGCATGAGCATCCTGATGATCACGCACGACCTCGGGGTTGTCGCGGAGGTCTCGGACGATGTGGCGGTGATGTATGCTGGCAAGGTGGTGGAGCGGGGCGACGCGCGCGACATCTTCCGGCGGCCGCTTCACCCCTACACCATCGGCCTCTTCCGCAGCCTGCCGAGCATGTCGGCCGCGCGGGGCGGAAGGCTTCCGACCATCCAGGGCATGGTCCCGTCGCCGCTCGACTTCCCCACGGGCTGTCGCTTCCGCACCCGATGCCCCTTCGCGACCTCGGCCTGCGCCGAGTCGGAGCCGTTGCTCAAAGAGGTTGGCGGTGGCCACGCGGTGGCCTGCCACTTCGCTGCCGAGATTGAATCGGGCGCGAAGGCTGCGACGGGACCCTACTTCGACGGCCGAACCATCGTGAAGAGCTGGCGCGACGGCGGCATCGGCGAATCCATCCGCGGCGGAGAGGCACCATGAGTTTCACACCCTCGCACGGCACCACCACGCAGCTGCCGCAGCGGCCTGAGCCGCTTGTCCGTGTGGCTGGCCTGAAGAAGTATTTCCCCATCCAGAAGGGGCTACTCGGCCGGACGGTCGGACAGGTGAAGGCGGTGGATGATGTCTCGTTCGACATCTTCCCCGGAGAGACGCTCGGCATGGTCGGCGAGTCGGGCTGCGGCAAGACGACGATTGGCCGCACGCTGCTCCGCCTGGTCGAGCCGACGTCGGGCTCAGCGCTCTTCAAAGGGCGCGACCTGTTCAAGCTCTCGCCTGCGGAGCTGCGCGCCGAGCGACGCAACATGCAGATCGTCTTCCAGGACCCCTACTCGAGCCTCAACCCACGGATGACCATCGAGAGTATCGTAGGCGAGGCGATGCGGATCCATGGCGTCGCGACGGCCGCCACGGTGCGCGACGAGGTGATGAGTTTGCTGGAGAAGGTCGGCCTGCAGCGCAGCTATGTCTCGCGCTACCCGCACGAGTTCTCGGGCGGTCAGCGGCAGCGCATCGGAATCGCGCGGGCGATCTCGCTCAAGCCTGAGTTCATCGTATGCGACGAGGCTGTTTCGGCGCTCGATGTCTCGGTGCAGGCGCAGGTCATCAACCTGCTTCTCGACCTGCAGGACGAGTTCAAGCTCTCCTACCTCTTCATCGCGCACGACCTGAGCGTGGTGCGCCATATCTCCAACCGGATCGCGGTCATGTATCTCGGCCAGCTGGTCGAACTCGCGGAGACCGACGAGCTCTTCAAGCACCCTGCCCACCCCTACACCCAGGCGCTGCTGTCGGCGATTCCGGAGCCCGACACGACACAGCAGCGCGAACGGATCCTGCTCAAGGGCGATGTACCGAGCCCCATCAACCCGCCCTCGGGCTGCCGGTTTCATACCCGCTGCCCTGCTGCCTACGGCCGGTGCCGGACCGAGGCGCCTGTCCTTACGGAGGTTGGCGCGGGCCATTTTGTCTCCTGCCATCTCTACACAGAGAGCGCTCGGGCGGGGCTCATCATCAGCCAGTCACAGCCGCAGGTCGCATCGCAGGTTCGCAGCGGCGCAACGACGGTGACGACAGGTCGCGAACGGTCCGAAACAGCTGATTGATAAGCCTTTGACGCGGCCGCTCTTGACCGTTCGCACTCTTCGGTTCAGAGTCGCACACACGACTGAGCAAACGCGCGAATCCGGAAGGGACGCGCGCCCTTACGCCTCTCAAAGGTCTGGTAACCATGTACAGCATCACGGTCACAGAACGCGGCAAGCAGCCGGAGCGCATCGAACTCGACAAGCCCGAGATTGTGATGGGTCGCGCCTACGGCAACGACATCATTCTCGCCCGTTCGAGCGTCTCCAAGCGGCATGTACGCATCGTTGTGACCGAGGACCGTTTCGTGGTCCACGACCTGCAGAGCACCAATGGGACCTCGGTCTCCGGGCAGAAGATCAGCGCACCCACCGAGGTGAAGTCGGGCGACACGATTGTCGTGGGCGACTTCCGGGTTCTCCTCAAGCATGAGGGTGCTGGCGTCCCGCGGCCGAGCGTGAGCGAGTATGTGATCGGGCCCCCGATCAGCCCGTCGGGCAACATGCCGTCGTTGACCGGCTCGCACGCGCAGGTGATGCCGCGCGATATCGAGACTGGCTCCCACCTGCCCGCGACAGGGTTTGGCAAGGATGCGACAAGCACACGCGTCACCTCGGTGCATGCGGTGCTTGGAGAGGGCATCACGCTGGGCGTCCCCTCCTTCTCCGCTGGCAGTAGGCTCTCTGCAGCAACGCAAAATGGCAGCGCTTCGGTCGACCACGACCGCGCTGCGCCCGAGGCTGCGAGTCGGCGTGCGCGCATCCGTATCGAGCGCAAGCCCGCGGTCTTTGGCCCCCTGCGTCGGCCGGAGGGAGCAGCCTTCGCGGAGGTCTTCGCTGCCGCTCTGAACGGCGCGCTGCTCCGTGTGAGCCTAGCCGACCTTCCCGTCGCCTACCCGATCCGCCATGAAGATGTACTCCGCTTCTCGCCGCTGGTGGCGAAGGCCGTGGATCTCGCAACGCCTCCCGAATTCGACAGCGAGGATCGGGCGGCTCTGGCGCCGCTCCTGCTCGCCGAGCTCTTGGGCCTCGGTCCGCTGGAGCTGCTGCTGAACACCACCGAGGCCACCGAGGTGCATCTGCACGCAGCCGGCGAGATCTTCGAGCGCCAGGCAGATAGCAGCCTGCAGCGAGCCGCGGTTGGGTTCGGCCGACAGGAGACAGCGCTCCTTGCCTTCCGACGGCTGGCCACTGCCGCCCAAGTGGGCAACGGCGGCTCGGCCCGCATCCTGCTTGATGGCTTCCCGACGGTCGTCGTGAACAGTGCCAACAGCGCCGAGGGTGGTGCCGCCTCGATCAGCCGTTCTCCCAGAAGCACAGGCGATGTTCGCTCCACCTTCCGCGCAAGCAACCCCGACGCCATCGTTGCTTGGCTGCACGAGGCGCTTCGGAGCAGGTCCAACGTGGTTGTCTCGTCGCCCAACCGCTCGCTTGCGACCTCCTTTATTCATGGCCTGCTGGCCGACAGCAGCGACCGAATCGTGATTGTCGAGGAGGTCCCTTCCACCACGCTGCGCGGCTTCAACGTGCTCCGTTTGGAAAACAACACCAACTCTCTGAACTCCGACCTGCAGCGCGCCTTCATGCTGCGGCCCGACTATGCGATTATCGACCCGCTCGTGGAGAAGGATGTCGCCATCTGGCTCGCCGGTCCGACGGGGCATGCGGTGAGCTCGCTGGTGGCCGTGGCCGCGCGCTCGAGCGCCGACGCCATCTCTTCGCTTGCCTTTGCTGCGGCAGAACACTGCGCTGCAGAGTCGGCGGCGGTGCACGACCGGCTCGCTGCCCGCATCGACCTGCTCATCCATGTGGATGCAGATGCTGGCGGGCTGTTCGTCGTCAGCATGAGCGAACTCACCCTCGCTGCCCATCCGCGGTTCGCCCGCGAGCAGCTCTACGGCACCAACGGTGTCTGCAACCTTCGGCCGCTCCGCTTCCTGACCGAGAGCTGACAGGGTGACGACGCCGACCCAGACGGATTCCGGCAGCTGGCCGACGGCGCAACAGCAGTACCGCCTGACGGTCGAAGATGAGGCAGGACGGCTCATCTTCGACCGCGCTCTCCCACCTAACGGGTTGACCATTGGCCGCCTTGCGCCCTGCGAGGTGCTTCTCAAGGGGACACCCATTTCGCGCCAGCATGCCCGCGTGGGGATGGACCATGATGGCCCCTTCATCGCCGACCTCGGCTCGGCCAACGGCACCTTCGTGGATGGCAACCGCATCGAGGGCGACAAGGGGCTCGACGACCGCTCGCTCATCGAGATCGGTGGCTACCGGCTCCGCGTGATGCAGCTTCGCGAGATTCGAGACACGGGCAGCTTCGCCATCTTCGTTCCGCCCGCCACGGAGCTGCCGGCTGCGCAGGACGACTATGGCCTGCTCGACTCCGATGATGCCTTCGACACCATCCGATCGACCGTCTCCACCAACAAGGTGGCAACGCGGTCTGGCGCCTTTCGCGCACAGCTGGTCGGCTACCTGCTCATCACCGATCGCCCCGGTACGAACGAGGCACTTATCCTAGACAGCGAGACGCTTACGCTCGGTCGCGACCCGTCGAATGACCTCCAACTCGACCGTGTGGGCGTGATCAGGTTCCATGCGCGCCTGACCCGTCAGGACATGCGGTGGACCATCTCCGATACGGGTATCCCCGGCAGCGTGCTGGTAGACGGCGTGGCCGTGCGGAGCCATGTGCTCCGCGAAGGCGAGGTCATCGTCCTCGGCAACACGCCCGTCATCTACACAGCCTCCGACCGCCCAGCGGTTCGTGCGGAGCTGCTCGCGCGGAGCACGGCGGGGGGGGCCGAGGTCGACCTCCAACGTCGCGAGCGCAAGGGGCTGATTGCGATGCTGCTGGTGCTGGTTATGCTCGGCCTCGCCGCGACAATCTCGTTCGCGCTCTTTCGCCTGGACGACCCGACCTCAGAGACGGCCGTCCAGATGCGGGGCGCCCGCGACCGCGTCAGGAGCCTCAGCTCGAGGTTCGATGCCCAGTCGCCGGCCGCGCGGGCGCAGGCCCTTGCCTCGGCCGGCGACTGGGCGGCGAGCTTGGCTGCCTACGATGAGGCGGTGCGCCGTGCTCCAAACGATGCGGCGCTTGCGGCAGAGCGTTCTATCGTGCGTTCACGGGCAGCCTCGGAGCGGGCGGTCGAGGCCTGCGCGGCAATCTTCAAGGGTGCTGTCGACCGTTTTGTGGCGACGAAAAACAACGCAGCTGCCATCGCCGAACTGAGCCGCGCGGAGGACTGCCTGCAGGAGACCGCCAAGGAGCCCAGTACCCGCGCAAAGGCACAGACGCTGCTGAACGGGAGTGTCTATCCGAGCCTCGGCGGCATCCATCTCGCAATCGGCGACGGCTTCGCCACGGCAGGAGACTGCACCAAGGCTGCTGCCTCCTATCATCTGGCGCGGACGGCGGCCCAGACGATTGCCAAGTCGACAGGGGCTCCCTCCTCTACCATGGCCGACAGGCCACTCATGGAGCAGGCCTCGCTCTGTGGAGATCAGGCCTTTGAAACCAACAGGTGGAGCGACGCCATCGCCTACTACATCACCGCGTCCGACGTCGGGCCGCTCAGCAGTGCACGAGCGATTCGACTCGCAAGAGCGCGCCAGTCGGCAGCGGCCGCGCAGCCCTAGTTGCGGAGCTTGGCGAGTTTGTCCTTCATCCGGGTGATGAGCGCCGGCCAGCCGTCCCGCTTGATGATGCGGTCGAACGACTCGGAGTAGGACTCGGCGAGCGAGACCTCGTCGGTGACGATGTCGAGGATCAGCCAGCCCTGCCCGCTCCGCTGAAGTTTGAGTTCAACATCGTGCGCATCGGAGCGGACCTTGACCGACCCGGAGACCGTTGCCCGTTCGCCCCGCAGCCGCTCGCCGGTGTAGGCAACCGTGTAGTCGCTCGGCTTGACCTCAGCGCGACCGAGGCTCTTGGCGTAGCTCGTCTCGATGAGCTGCGTGAGGAGGCCGAGAAACTCAGCGCGTTCGGCAGGCGTCCGGGCCTTGAGGTGGTCGCCGAGCGTGCGGTCGGCGAGGAGCTGGAAGGACATGAAGCCGCGAACGGCGCCCTTGAGCTTTGCCTCCCGCTCGCGGGCTGCAGGCGACCCCTGACGCGCCGGGGTGTTGATGATGCTGATGACGGTAGCGGCCTGCGACTGGACGTAGGCAGTTGGCGTGACCTTCGCAGCGACGGGGGCAGCGGCAGGGGCAGGGGCAGCGGCGGGGGCCGTGACTGCGCGGCCCGTCGCGGGGAGCAGGCAGAGCGAAGAGAGGCTGATGGCTGCGAACAGGGCGGAGATTCTCATGGTCCTACTCTCGGTGACAGGTGGGCCCTCGAAGGAGCTGGGCTGCTGACGGCACGATGTAGTGGCTATTCAACCACACTTGCACCGACGGGCCAAGCCGCGAATTGGTCTGAGCCACACTTGATGGCGAGGTTGGCCTGGGCCACCTGGAGTTCGAGGATGGCCTTCAGACGGGCGCCCGCTACTTGGTAGTATTGCTTGAGCGGGTCTTCGACCTCCGTGAACTCGGCGAGGCCCTGCGAGTACTGGAACCAGACCTGCTTGAGCCAGGCATCGGCCGCGCGGAAGGCCTCCTGGTAGGCCGCCACCACAGCCCGCTTTCCTGCAACCTCGTGGTAGGCGGTGCGCACCTCAACATCGATGCCGGCAAGCGCAGCCAATCTGCTCTGCCGTGTCGATTCAGCTTGGGCTTCGAGGCGGGTGGTCTGTGCCAGCTTTCGAAAGAGGTCGGGGTCCCATTTCACTCCGACGAACATGCCGATTCCGAACCGGTTGTAGGGGTCGATGACGAAGGGGCCGGAGACATCGGTGATGGAGGGTGCGTAGGCGCCACCCACGCTGGCGGTGGCGAAGAAGTCTGGCGCCAGCTGACGCCAACCGAGCTTGGCCTCGAGCTCCCTGCCCTGCACAGCAAGCAGGAGCAGGCGGGCGTCGGGGCGGTGCGCGTGGGCAAAGGCCAAGACGCCGTCGAGCGGCGGTGCCTCGCTGCCCGTCGTCACATCGAAGGGCTCGGGCAGGAAGTCGGGTTCGAGGCCGAACTGTGCGGCGAGCGACTCGCGGGCCGTCAGGCCAACTTCGTCGGAAGCAGAGCGTGAAGAGACGACGGTGGGCATGGAGATGAGGAGTTTCCGGAGGTCGGTTCGTGCGCCCGGGGCGCCATCTTCGATGCGGACCTCAATCTTCTCGCGAGCGGTCTTGAGCCGGTCGAAGGCCTCTCGCAGCAGCGCGTCGGTCTCGCCGTGCCACTGCACGGCGCGGTAGGCGCGATAGGCGGCAAAGCGGGCCTCGAGGCGCGCCTTCTCCACCTCTACGTCGGCGGCCCGCACGCCCACCGCTGCAAGCTCCCGCGCGAGGGTGATCTTGCCGAAGGTGTAGAGCGGCTGCACCGCCTTGGCCTCGAAGCGGTAGTAGGGGTTTGTGTCGCCGAAGAGGTCTTTCAGGAGGTCGGTCTCGTCGCGGGTATCGGCGGCGGGATTGCCGGGGTCGCTGAGGTTGATGCTCGGCACGGGCGCGAGGGTGGCGAGGATGTCGATGCGGGGGAAACGGGCCCAGCTGGCCTCGTCGGCGCGGGCAGCGGCCTCTGCCCGCTGCGAGCGTTCGCTGCCGACGAGCGGGTGGGCGTCGGCGGCCTCGAGGACCTGCTGCAGCGTGACGACAGGGCCGGGTTCTGCGGCGGCAGGCGCAGCCCGCAAAACGGCGATGGCCGCCAACGCTGCCGTAAGGAGCGCTGGCGGCCAACAGGCCGATGCGGAGGAAAACCGCCGCATGGCGGGATTACTCGCCCTTCTTGCCGAGCAGGTCGGCGAAGGTGGCTCCACCCTCGTCACGGTGGCTGCGGAGCGCGCCGGACTCAAGACGCTGCAGGTAGGAGCGCATGGAGAGAGCAATCTTGCGCTCCTTGGGCTCGAGCGAGATGATCTCGACCTTCACCTTGTCGCCAGCCTTGACCACATCGTTGGGGTTGGTGACATGGTCGCGGGAGAGTTCGGAGATGTGCACGAGACCCTCGATGCCATCCTCGACCTCGGCAAAGGCGCCGTAGTCGGTGATCTTGGTGATGGTCGCGTTGGTGACCGAGCCAATGGGCAGGCGGGAGGGGAGGCTCTCCCAGGGGTCGGCCGAGAGCTGCTTGATGCCGAGCGAGAAGCGCTCGTTATCGACGTCGATGGAGAGGACAACCGCCTCAACATCGTCGCCCTTCTTGTAGGCCTCGGAGGGGTGCTTGAGCTTGGCGGTCCAGGACATGTCGCTGATGTGGACAAGGCCGTCGATGCCGTCTTCGATGCCGATGAAGATGCCGAAGTCGGTGATGTTGCGGACCTTGCCGACAATCTGCGTGCCCACCGGGTAGCGCTCCTCGAGGAGCGACCAGGGGTTGGACTCGAGCTGCTTCATGCCGAGCGAAATCTTCTTGGTGTCGGCGTCAATCTTGAGCACCACGCACTGAACGACATCGCCCTTCTGGACCATCTTGGAGGGGTGCTTAACCCGCTGCGTCCAGGACATCTCGGAGATGTGGACGAGGCCCTCGATGCCCTCCTCGAGCTCGACGAAGGCGCCGTAGTCGATCATGGAGACAACCTTGCCGAGCACCTGCACATTGGCGGGGTAGCGGTCCTCTGCGCCCGACCAGGGGTCGGCCTGCAGCTGCTTGAGGCCGAGCGAGACGCGCTCGCTCTCGCGGTTGAACTTGAGGACCTTGACGCGGAGCTCGTCGCCAATGCGAACGACCTCTTCCGGGTGGGTGACGCGGCCCCAGCTCATGTCGGTGATGTGAAGGAGGCCGTCGATGCCACCCAGGTCGACGAAGGCGCCGTACTCGGTGATGTTCTTGACGACACCATCGAGGATGGAGCCCTCGACAAGGCGCTCGAGCGTCTTCCGCTTCTGGCGCTCGCGCTCGTCCTCGAGGAGGGCGCGACGCGACAGGACGATGTTGCCCCGCTTCTTGTTGAACTTGATGATCTTGAACTCGAAGGACTGACCGATGAACTTGTCGAGGTTCCGCGAGGGGCGGAGTTCGACCTGGCTGCCGGGGAGGAAGGCCTTGACGCCGATATCGACCTGGAGGCCGCCCTTGACGCGACCAATGACGAGGCCGAGCACGAGCTCGTCGCGCTCCACCTTGCCGGCGATCTCTTCCCACATCTTCATGCGGTCGGCTTCGCGCTTGCTCAGGCGGCACTGGCCGTAGTCGTCTTCGAGAGCGACAACGAAGACCTCAACCTCGTCGCCAACGGCGAGGGTGATGGTGCCGTCGAGGGCGCGGAACTCGCTGAGGTCAATGCGACCTTCCGACTTTCCGCCGATGTCGATGAGTGCCTGGTCATCCTTGATCGAGAGGACGATACCCTTGGAGATTTCGCCTTCGCGCGTGCCCGAGGCCTCGGTCTCGAGCAGCAGCTCTCCGAAGCTCAGTGAATCCTCATCCTGCTTCTTCTTCGCGAAGAAACCACCCTTCTCAACAGCCTTGTTCATGCTCATGTGAAACAGATCCTACTACTTGCAGACGATCACTTTCCGGAGCGTTCTCTGCAATTTGCCCGTGTTCAACCCACGGAATCAAGACATCCTCGGGCCAGTCTCCACCATGGAGAGAGGTCCGCGTCGCGAAGGGTCCGGTCATCGCTACGACCGCCTCAACTTCGGCCCGAAGGGGCGCGGCGTTGACAGCAGCGCGCGCGCCCTAGCCGACCCGGGAGGCAAAGGTCAAGCGAACGGCGGCAGGAGGCGGCTGCGGAGCGCGTTGACAGCCCCCGCTGCGGCGACCAGAGGCGGCCTCATGGCTGACGCTCCCTACATCGGCCGGCTCGCTCCGAGTCCGACCGGGCGATACCACCTCGGCAACCTCTCCACCGCCCTGCTCGCGCAGCTCCGCGCGCTGCGAAGCTCCGGCAGACTCATCTACCGTCTCGAAGACCTCGACGGCCCGCGCGAAGCGGCCGGCAGCGCCGCCGCCATTGCCGACGACCTGCGCTGGCTCGGCCTCGAGTGGAGCGAAGGCCCCGATTGCGGTGGACCGCACGGCCCCTACATCCAGTCGCAGCGGCTCGACCGTTACGCTGCGGCTGTCGAACAGCTCGAACGGTCCGGAGACCTCTACCGCTGCACCTGCTCACGCAAGGAGATTGCCGAGGTGCTCTCGGCGCCGCATGGCATCTTTCCTGCTTCGCTGCTCTACCCCGGCACCTGTCGTGCTCGGACGGAGGCAAGAAACGGCGAGCCGCATGCGCTCCGCTTCCGCGCCGGCGGCAAGGTGGTTGTGGAAGACGCGTTGGCAGCGCGCCTTGAGGTCGACACGGCTGCCGACCCAGGTGATGCGATCGTGCGTCGTCGCGACGGCTGCTTTGCCTACCATCTGGCTGTGGTGGTGGACGACCTGGCGATGGGGGTGACCGAGGTGGTCCGTGGCCGAGACCTGCTGGCCTCGACCGCACTCCACATGCAGCTGGCCGCGGCCCTCGGGCAGCCCTACCCGGCGACCTGTCATGTGCCGATGGTGCTCGATGCTGCGGGGCAGCGGCTTGCCAAGCGAGATGGCGCGATGGGCCGCCCGGAGCTGGAGGCTGTGGGCTACACGCCGGCGCTGTTGCGGGGCGCCTTTGCCTGCCTGTGGGGCTTCGCTGACCGGCTTGAGGTGTGCAGCGTGGCGGAGTTGGCGGAGCTTTGGCGCGACGAGCCGCTCCGCGCAGATGCGTTGAATCTGCACCCCGCGATGAGTAGTGGTCCGGAGGCGCTGCGACTGGCGCTCTCCGCGAGGTAGAAGACGGCATGAAGGTTGGGTTTGAACTGCTCGCGGAGCTCGTCAACATCGACAGTACAACGGGGGGCGAGGCGGCCTATCTGCGCTACCTAGAGGAGCTGTTTGTAGGGCTGGGCTGGCAGGTCGAGCGGCAGGAGGTTGCGGAGAGCCGCTGGAACCTCTGGGTGCGGCGTTCGCCCTGCCCGCGCATCACCTTCTGCACCCATGTAGATACAGTGCCTCCGCACATCCCTGCGACGCTGCGGGGCGACACGCTGCATGGCCGTGGCGCCTGCGACACGAAGGGGGTGCTGCTCGCGATGGTCGAGGCGGTGCTCGGGCTGCCGGATGAGGTGCAGCAGCAGTGCGGCTTTGTCTGGGTGGTGGGCGAAGAGGTGGATCACATCGGAGCGAGTGTGGCCGGCGCGGCGCCGCTGTGGACTTCGGAATGGATGGTGATGGGCGAGCCGACACAGAACCGGCTTGCAACCGGGCAGCGCGGCATTCTCAAGATTGCCATCGAGACGACGGGCCAGGCGGGCCACTCCGCCTTTGAAGAGGCTGGTCACTCGGCGGTCGAGCCGATGCTCGATATCCTTGCAGCCCTTCGCGGACCCGGCTGGCCCTCCGACCCACTGCTTGGCGCGACCCGGTTCAACATCGGCCTGCTCCATGCCGGTGTAGCTGCCAATGTCTACCCGCCGAGCGCAACGGCCGAGCTGCTCTTTCGGGCGGTGTCGGATCCCGCCGCGTTGCTTGAAGAGGTAGAGCGTCGGGTGGCAGGGCGGGCGACTGTGCGGCTGCTGGCCAGCAACCCGCCGGTGAAGCTAGCCTACTGGCCCGACCTGCCGACCGATGTGGTGCCCTTCAACACCGACGCGCCCTACATGAGCCACCTCTGCCCGGTGACGCTGGTGGGGCCGGGCGACATCCGGACGGCGCACAGCGAGCATGAGCACCTTCGCCGCGAAGACTACGAGGCGGGCGTGCTGCTCTACCGTTCGCTGGTAACGCGATGGCTGGCCGGAGATCGGCCGAGGCTCGGGTAGGAAATCGCGCTCCGAAGCGGGTGATGAGAGGGGGCAAGGCTGCCGCCGTTCGTCTTGTCTCGCAGGCCACCTTTCGTCTAGGAGGGGACTGGTATCCTTGCGCCCTCGTTTCTGTGTCAACTCAATGGCGAGCACCATCGTGAAGCGTCTCATCATCCTTGCATCTCTTGTGGTCTCTTTCGCGTTTGCCTCGGAGGCCTCGGCCCAGCGGGTGATTCTGGTGGATGAGAGCAACGAGGCCACGCCGCTTGTGGAGGCCCGTGCGGCCTTGGTCCTGCTCGGCATCCCGACCGACTCAGCGAACTTCACCTACGCGCCGACTGGCGGCGATTTTGTGACGGGCTACGGGCCCACGGGCGCGTCGCGGAACCGGTGGGATCTGATGATCGTGGAGCTCCACCGGAGCCCGATCACATCGGTTACCGCCAACATCATCCTTGATCACCTTGCTGCGGGCCGGCCGCTGATTTTTTCGGCGCCCTTTCTCTTTCAACCCGTCGGAAACTCGCTGTACGACATCTCACGGAGCCTGCAGGCGGCGATGGGTCTGAACTGCACCGCATCGCTCTCGGCTGGACAGGCGGTCACTTCGGTGCCTTCGAACGGCGTCGACCTCTTCAACTATCCCGACACTGCCAACCGCATCGTAACGCCGATGACGGGCGTTCGGGCCGGCACGACCGACTTTGGCGACATCTGTAACTTTGCCACTGGCGCGCCTGCCGGAGGCCGCATCTTCGCGCGGCTTGGCGCCAGCCCAATCACAGGCAACCCCGCCATCCTCTTCCCCGCGAGCAAGAAGGTGCTCTGGCACGCGCTGGTCGGCAATGCGATGGCGCTCTACGACAACGATACCGACGGCGTTACCGACCTGACCGAGTACTACCGCAACGCGATTCAGTTCATCCTCGACGAGCAGGTGGGCCGCGTGGTCACGGTGGGCGACACTGATTTTGCCGCTGCGACTGCCTATTCGACTTCGCTTGGCGTGACGGCGACGCCGGTCACCGATTTCGACCGGCTCGACTACATCATCAACCGGGGCAACTTCGACACGCTCTTCATCGAGTACCGAGATCTCTCGACTGCGCCTGCGAGCCTCGAAAACTCGATCATCAACGCCCGTGCCAAGGGCAAGCAGGTGCTCTTCTTCTCGTCGGATTTCGATGGGGCGCCCGCTTGGGCAACGCGCCTTGGATTCGCGGTGGAGTCGGGTGACCATGCCGGCGCCTCGGTCGTTCGCGGTACCTCGGGGTTCGAGCGCCGCCTCTTCCAGCAGCCCAACTTTGTGGACTCCACGGCGCTCACCGGCACGGAGCGGGCAGACGGCAACGACGTTGTCTCGACGATTCCGGACGGCCTCGTCAGCCTTGGCCAGTTCGCAGGCGGCGGCACCTCGCTGCTCGGCTCGCTGAGCGGACACCTCGTTGTGGGCGCCTTCATCGCCTCGGAGTATGGCCAGGCCGACACCGATGGCAACGGCAAGCAGGAGATGGCCGCGCTGCTCGCGAACGCCGTCGACTTCGCCAAGAACGCAGGGCCGGTTGCGCTGCTGATCTCGGATGACTCCCGCGACAGTTCGGCGCTTGAGGCAGCCGCAGCCAAGGCCGGCTACCTCTCCATCCGCGAAACTGAGACGGCCAACGTTCTCGATGCCTTCTCGACGCTTGAGCCGGCCATCGTGCTACTCGAGATCGAGGGGGCCGATTCGGAAGCGCTCGGCAGCGCCTCCGTCGAGCAGGCGGTGAGCGACTGGCTGGCGCTGGACCAGCCCGTGGTTGCAGCCGGGTATCGCGTGGCTAGCTCGCTGGCCTGGGCGCCGCTCCTTGGCGTGGCGGAAGACACCAACCTGCCTGCAGCGACCGGGATCAAGAAGGACGCGACCCACCTCGGTCGTGTCTTTAACAAGGGTGGTGTGCCCTCCCCGCTGACCGCAACCGCGGCAACCACCAACCTCGGCAGCACGCTCTTCCTCACCCGCGTCGGCTCGACGGTTGCGCGCTACAGCGCAGGAACGCTGC
The DNA here is from genome assembly GCA_947496715.1 of Myxococcales bacterium. Lineage (GTDB taxonomy): Bacteria > Myxococcota_A > Bradymonadia > REDH01 > REDH01 > CAIWGR01. The sequence goes on along the minus strand of CANMDT010000014.1, from coordinate 12,003 downwards.
TTGACGGCGTTGCTGCCGTCTCGACCTACAACGGACGGGCGATCGTCAATGGGTTCTCGACCGGCCTCGCCGGCGCCAGCGACACCGACGCGGACAACACCCCCGACATGGTCGAGTTGCTGGCCGCGCAGATTGACGCAGCTGCGGCGCCTGAGTTCGCGCTCATCTTCGACGACGAGACCGCGTCGCCCTCCATTCTTGCCGAGGCGGCGCAGCGTGCCGGCCTTCGGTCGTCGGTGGTGACCGACGGCAGCGGATTCGAGGCGGCCTTTGATGCCGGCGGCCAGCAGCAGGTTGCGGTCGACATTCAGTTGACCGACGCCTTCGCCGAGCCGGGCGTGCAGAGCCGCCTGCTGGGCTGGATTGGGAATTCGAAGGGGCTCATCGTCAACTACAGCAACCTGGACGAGCACCCCGAGATTGCGCTCGCCTTTGGCATCACCTCAGCGTCCGACCCGACGCAGGTCGTGCGCGACCACATCGACGGCAGCTCGGCGCAGTTCTTCGAAGGCATCTCGAAGCCTTCGATCGACAGCATCCAGCTCTACTCATCTCCCGTGACGGTCCGGTCGCCGCTGGCCTTCGGCACGCAGATCTATGCCGACGCCGGCGACGAGCTCCCCACCATCGGCAGCGCGGTGGCGACGGGTCGCTTCGCACGGGTGACCGGCGCCAAGGCTGCGCTCGCGCTTCAGGGGGGCCGTATCCTCTGGAACGGCTTCGCGCCCCGTCAGCTCGCCTACGCTGATGACAACGGCGACGACATCCCGGAGATCGTCGGTTACTTCATCAACAGCTTCGTCCGCGTGGGCCGCGTGCCCGTGGCGGCAACGACTGGCCCCTACACCATGAACGAGGGCAGCACGCTCAGCGTTTCCGGGTCGCCGAGCTTCGACCCGTCGGACGAGGTGCTCACCTACGCCTGGGACTTCAACAACGACGGCATCTTCACCGATGCGACCACCGCGACCGCGTCGCTTGTCGGTACCGCTTTCGACGGCCCGGCAGAGAAGACCATCGCGCTCCGCGTCACCAATGCGAGCCTGCTGACCGCCACATCGACCGTGCAGGTCACCGTTGTGAATGTCGCCCCGACCGTCTCGGCTGGTGCAGACCGCATCGTCGACCAGGGCGTGGCTGCAACCGGCACGGCGACCACAACCGACCTTGCTGCAGACACCGTCACGGTGACTTGGGACTTCGGCGACGGCACTCCGACTGCGACCGGCGCGACCTTCAGCCACACCTATGCATCGCTCGGCACCTACACTGTGACGGCGACCGCAGCCGATGAGGATGGCGGCAGCCGCAACGCCACCTTCCAAGTGAACTACCGCAACCTTGCGCCCCTCCCCGTCATCGCCGCGACCACCTCGGCCGCCGAAGGTTCGGTGGTGACGCTGACCGCCACGGCGGTCGACCCGGGCGGCGACAGCTTCGAGGTGGAGTGGGACTTCGGCGATAGCTCGCCGACCGCCACCGGCCTCAGCGTGACCCACACCTACGCCGACGATAACACCTACACCATCCGTGCGATCGGCCGCGACAGCTACAACGACACCCGCACCGCGACCACGACCCAGCGCATCACCAACGTTGCGCCCGTCGTCTCCAGCGCGCCGGTGACGACGGCCATCGAGAACGAGGCCTACAGCTATCAGGTCACGGTTACCGACCCAGGCTCGGCCGACACGCAGACCTACACGCTGGTGTCGGGTCCTGCGGGCATGACCATTTCGCCGACGGGCCTCATCAGCTGGACAGCCCCCGCGGGCGTCTACACGAACGCATCGGTGAGCATCCGTGTAACCGACTCCGACGGCGGCTTCGGCAACCAGGCGTGGGACATCACCGTGACCATCCCCGACGCAGACAGCGGCGGCGCGCCCGACACCTGCGAGGCCCGCTTTGGCTTCGATGTGAACGACCCTGCCGACGATACGGCCGACCCGGACAACGACGGGCTGACCACCGCGCAGGAGTGCTACGGCCTCACCGACCCGACCTTCTTCTCTGGCCCGCCCGCGCCGACTGCGGTCGAGCCCGTCGACGGTGCAGCCTGGGAGGAGCGTGTTGTGCGCCTGAAGTTCAGCAACGTGGACGACCCGGATGGCGTGGCGCTTACCTACCAGTGCGAGCTCTACTCGGAGGTCGAACTGACGAGTCAGGTCTGGCAGCAGGAGGGTGTGGAAGAGGATGTCAATCGTGATACCTCCATCTGCTCGGTCGACGCGGCGCTCACGGACGACACAACCTACTGCTGGCGCGTGCGTGGTGTGACCTCGGACGTCGACGGTACCTGGTCGGAGCCGGCCTGCTTCTTCTACAACCTCTCGAACTCGGTCCCGACGACGCCGCGCGGCATCGCGCCGGTTGGCACCATCTCGACCCAGTCACCGCTGTTTGAGTTGGAGAACGCCTCCGACCCCGAGGGCCGTCCGCTCAGCTATGCCTTCGCGCTCTACCGGGGCACGCTGCCGGTGGCAGCCAACCTGCTCTTCGAGACGCTCGCGCCCTCGGGCGAGGGTTCGGGCACGACAATCGACACGGGGCTCACGCTCGACAACCGCGAGAACTACATCTGGCGCGTGCGGGCCTTCGACGGCTCGGCCTACGGTCAGTTTGACTCGCGCACCTTCCGAGTGGAGGCCAGTTCTGCCGCGCCTAGCCAGCCCGTGATTGTCTCGCCCGCCAACGGTGCTTCGCTGGCGGCGACCTCGCAGGCCAACCTTGTCTGGGAGGCCAGCACCGACCCCGACGGTGATGCGGTCACCTACGAGGGCGAGTTTGTGACGGGTACCTTCCCGGGTACGGACAGCTACTCCTTCCGCGGCGTGAGCGGCGCGGGTGCGACTGTCTCGGTGGTTGTGCCGCGGCCGCTCGTGCCCGGCGTAACCTACTCCTGGCGCGTCCGCGCCACCGATGGCGGTGCCACCTCGACCTTCGCCGACGCGACCTTCACGGTACGGGGCGCCAACACGGCGCCCACGACGCCGGTGCAGATCTCGCCCATCGGTCGCGACGTCGTTGTCTCCCCTGACGCCACCTTTACGCTGACGGTGCAGAACGCGATTGACTCCGACGCGGACCAGCTCATCACCTACGACTTCCAGGTCTCGCCGGTGCTCACCATCACCGACCAGGGCGGCTGGAAGCGGCTCAATGTGCGCCAGGGTGCCGATGGCACCACCTCGGTCCTCTTCGATGAAGACCTGCGCCCCTCCACCTACTACTGGCGCGTGCGGGCGAGCGACGGCGTGACGCAGTCAGCCTGGTCGGAGACCGGCGTCTTTAAGCTCGACTTCGAGGAGGCCGACGCGGGTGATTCAGACGCAGGCACCGACGGCGGCGTCACGGATGCGGGCGGCGACGCCGGCCCCCCGAACCTGGGCGGCTCGCTGCAGCCTGCCAGTGGTTGCTCCGCGGCTGGCTCCGGCTTCTCGCTCTGGATGCTCGCTCCGCTCCTGCTGCTGGTCACTCGCCGCAGACGCTCCCGCTAACCGCCTGCGCGGAGCCTGCTCCGCGTAGAGCGCTACCTCGCAAGGTGCCATGGCCTCTCTCTCCGATCCGGTACAGCGCGAATCGAACAAGCCCCCCATCTTCGTCATGGGCGTGTTGGACTACCAGCTCTTCCAGCTGAGTTTGGCCTCGTTGGCGGAGCGGGCACGTAAGCCAGCCGGTACCGCCGAGACGCTAGGCACGCTACGCGCGCTGGTCGCCGGCATCGCCGACAAGGGAGCGCGGGACCTGGCAGCCACCCACCTCGACCGGATGGAATCGTCGCTCTCCAACAATCGGTGGAACCGTGCGGCGGCCGGCCAGATTCTTGAGTTGGCCTGTGTCGACGAGGCTGTGCAGCTGCCCGACCTCGCTGGCCACTTCGAGAAGGTTTCGCCCTTCCTCTATGCTTGGAACCCGGATGTGGCCGAACACATCTTCACCTTCCTCCACTTCCTCTCCGACCGGACGCTGCCTTGGGCGACGACGATTGAGTGCTGGCGCGCCGCCCTGCCGCCGACCGACGTGACTGTGCATGCCGAGGCCTTCGGTGCGCTGACGCCACGCGAGCTGGGCCGCATCATGACGGAGGCCGAAAACGGCGAGGTCTTCGGCCCTGCCGAGATCGAGGAGCTGACCGTCTGGTGGACCGCGGTACGGCGTGTGGTCCGGCTGTCGGAGCGGCTCGAGCGGGGCGTCTTCGTGGCAACCCGCTACCCCATCAACTGAGGCTGCTCAGCGGTCGCCTTCGAGGAGCCGCTGCACCGCATCGCGTACAGGCGTCGCACCGGAGAGCGCGTCGTGCACGGCCTGCGTCATCGGCACAGAAATCCCGCGGAGCGCTGCGGCCTTGACGACCGCCGCCGCAACCTCGGGCCCCAGCGCATCAGAGAAGGACTCCGACGCGGAGCTGCTGCCCGTGCGGCCCACAATCTGGCCTAGCGCGTAGTTGGGCTCGATACGGCGGACCGAGTCGATGGTGCGCCCCAGTCCTGCCAGCCCGGAGAAGGTGGCCGGCGAGGCGCCAAAGGCCTGCCCTACCCGCATGGCCTCGGCGAATCCCCGCGTGACGAGGATGGAGTGGGCTGCCTCGCCAAGGCCGAGCCCGTCGCACATGCCGGCGAGCAGCGTGGTGACCTGGCTGAGCGCGGCGGCATACTCCACACCCTCGATGTCTGCGGTCGACTCCACGAGGATGGAGCGGGAGGCGAAGACGGCCCGTACCGCGGCGACCACCCGGGGGTAGGCGCTGCCCACGACCACCGCGTTGGGGCGGCCGGCGAGCATGTCGGCGACATGGGCAGGCCCTGCCATGACGCCAACCTGACGGATGGCCGAAAGGCTGATGAGGCGCTGCGAGACGCGCCGGAGCCCGGTGCCGTCGAGGGTGTGGATGGCGTGGACGACCTGATGGGCGCCGTCGAGCTCGGGGGCGATGCGCTCAAAGACGCTGGGGAAGAAGTCGCGGGAGGTGGTGACGAAGAGAAGCGTGCAGGCGGCGGGCAGTGCGGCAGGGTCGGTGGTGACCTCGACGCCTGCGTGCAGCGAGGCCAGTTCCGGCACAATCTGGGTCGCGTGACGGGTGGAGCGGAGCTCGGCGGCCCGGTCTTCGAGCGAGGTGTAGAGGAGCACCCGGTGGCCGTGGCTGGCGACGACATGGGCGAGCCCAATGCCGACGCGGCCCGCGCCGATGATGCCGATGGCGGTGCGCTGTGACTCAGCCATGGCCGTATCCTCCCGTGCCTTCGGCCAGCTCGTTCTCCAGCCCGTATCCGCGCAGGCGGTTGCCATAGAAGTAGACCAGCTGCGGCTCGCTCACCTGCACATAGCCCTCGTTGAGCTCCGCAACGGCGGGCCGGTGATAGGTCGCCCAGCCCTCCGCGGCGGCACGGAGCAGCGTCACAGGGTCGAGCGCCGCAGCCTCCTCGGAGAGTCGGATACGGCCCGCGTCGGCCTCGCGCCGCAGCAGCCTCGCAAGCCTTTCGACCTCGCCCGACAGCACCGAGGTGGAGATGCGGAGGCCGCGGGCAAAGCGGAAGAGCGCGTAGAAGTCCCACGAGCCATGCTTGCGTCGCAGATGTTCGTAGAGCGCGAAGGAGACGATGTGGAGCGGCGAGACGGTGTTGTTCCGCATGAAGGTCTCGACGAGCCGTCCGCCCAGCTCATGCGTATACTGGCGGTCGCGATCGCGGTCGATGGCCGGCTTGCCGCCGACCCAGAGATAGCGCCTCGTGTCGAGCACCTGTCCGGCGGGCCCGACCGAGCGGCCGAGCTCGTCGAGCTCGTTGCCGAAGACATCGGTGGGGTTGCAGAAGCGGAGGCTGATGGGCGCCTCTTTGTCGAGCGCGTCCTGGATGAAACGGGCGACGCGGGCCGGCTGATGAAACTCGTCCTGCTCGATGATGGAGCGCCCTTTGCCGCGGTGGCGGAGGTGGTCCTCGATGAGGGTGTTGGCCTCGAGCACATGGGTGTAGTTGATGACGACCGGGACGACGAAGACCTCGGGCCGGACCATGCCCGTGGTCACATTTCGGACGTAGGCGCCGACGACGGAGCCGAGCAGTCCGAGCTTGAGGTGTTGCTCGATCTGGTTGGTGCGGCTCCGCTTGCCGGCGGCGAAGAAGAGGCCCGGGTAGCCGCGCTCAATGAGGCACTGCGAGAGCTCGGTGAGGACGACCTTGTAGAGCTTGTGTTCGAGCCGCCTGTCGACCCGGTAGGCGCCGAGGTTGCGCATGAAGGCGGCGGTGAGGGGATTGTCGAAGAGGCTGACTTCGGCGCCGTAGGCAACGGCGGGGAGCCCTGCCTGATGGATGGCCCAGCCGATGAGGAGGTTGTCCATGTGGCTGGAGTGGGTGGGGACGAAGACGAGGGTTCCGCGCTGCGCGAGGCGTCGCAGATGCTCGATGTTACCCTCGATGCGGACCCGGTCTGCGAGCCCGGAGAGGCTGCCGCCGCCGCCGAGCATGGACCAGCGCGCCTCGCTGGAGAGGGCCAGCGCGATACCTGCGGGGATCACACCGGTAGCCAGCCAGTAGGCCGCCTGCGAGAAGTGGCCGATGGCGTCGGTGGCATACTTTTCGCTCACCCGCCGAAGCTCTTCGAGGCTGTCTTCGTCGCGGGCGCGGGAGACGGTCTGGGCCAGCTTGCGCCAGTAGAGCTGCTTGTCGGCGGGCAGGCCGCGCTCCTCCATGCGGGCGAGCTCCACGTGGGCGGCCTCGCTGAGCAGTGCCTCGACGGTATACTCGAGGCGGGTGGCCGACTCAAAGGCAACGCGGCGTGCCACCCGCTCGACGACCTCGCGGCAGATGGCTTCGCGCTCGTCGTTGAGGCGGGAGATAGGCGAGCGCGTGCGAAGCGTCGCGGGGAGGAGGTCTGAGAGTGACACGGTGGCTCCGGCGGCGGACTAGCGGGAGAGGTGCACGCGCCGGAGGTCGCCCGTAATGTTCTTCTGCATGGCCTCGTTGGTGCCACCGCCGATGCTCAGCAGGATGGCATCGCGGAGCAGGCGCTCGACCCGGTACTCGCGGGTGTAGCCGTAGCCGCCGAGGGTCTGGATGGCCATGCGGGCCACCTCCTCGGCGGTCATCGTCGCGACCAGCTTGGCGGCCGCAGCGCCGAGCGAGTTGCGGCGGTCTGGGTGCATCTCGAGGGCCACCTTGTAGATGAGCGCGCGAGCGGCCTCGGTCTTGGCGTAGCTCTCGCCGATGAAGCGCTGCATCTGGCCGAAGGCACTGAGCGGCTGCCCGAAGGCCTGGCGCTCGGCGATGGCATACTTGGCGAGGATGTGGTGGCTCTGCATGGCGATGCCGGTCGACATGGCGCCGAGTGCGACCCGCTCGATCTCGAGGTTGCGCATCATGTGGACCATCGCGCCGCCCTCTTCGCCGATGCGGTTTTCGACGGGCACGCGGCAGTCCTCAAAGATGAGCTGCGCGGTGGGCGACTGGCGCATGCCCATCTTCTTCTCCTTCTTGCCGACCGAGAAGCCGGGGAAGCTGCGCTCGACGATGAAGGAGGTGACGGAGCGGGGGTTGCTGCGGTCGAGCTTGGCGTAGACGAGGAAGGCGTCGCCAACGGTGGCGTTGGTGATCCACTGCTTGGTGCCGTTGAGGATGTAGTCGTCGCCATCGCGCTGGGCGTGGGTGGTCATGCCGAGCACGTCGGTGCCGGCGCCGGGCTCCGACATGGCCATGCCGGCAATCCAGGTGCCATCGATGACCTTGGAGAGATACTTCTCACGCTGCCGTGCGTTGGACGAGCAGTAGAAGTTGTTCACGAAGAGGATTTCGTGGGCCAGGTAGGAGAGCGCGAAGGCGGGGTCGAAGCGGCTCAGCTCTTCGCAGATGATGGTGAGTGCGACGGCATCGAGGCCAAGGCCGCCATCTTCCTCGGACACGGTCACGCCGAAGAGGCCGAGTTCGGTTGCGAGGCGGCGGAAAAGGGGCTCGTTGAACTTCTCCTGTTCGTCGGCCTCATCGGCCTGCGGGTCAACATGGGCCTCGGCCCACTTCGAGACGGTCTCCCTGAGTTGCTTGTGTTCGGGACGCGGATTGTAGAGGTCAAACGGGGCACCAGACATCTTCCACCATCGCTAGAGAATGGAGCAACGGCGGCGGTGTAACAACGCGCCGCGCTGACGGCAATTCTTGACGGCGCGTCTGGGTTAGCACCAGAGTAACGGCGCTCGACAACCCGTCGCGCAAACCGGTTCGGACGACGACACGATGATGCAAACGCTGGTGAGTCTCTGTTTCTGGACGTCGACGGTCTCGATCATCATCGTCGGAAGCATCCTGCTCATCCCCGTGTTTCTGGTGACGGTCCTGTTCGACCCGCGCCGCTACATCTCGGGCCGGTACTGGCGGAACATGGCGGTAGCCTGCGTCGCAGCCACGCCCTACTGGAACTTCTCCGTGGCGCAGCCGGTGCCAGCCTACCGGCCGCGCAAGGCGGTGGTGGTGAGCAACCACGAGTCCAACGGCGACGCCTTCCTGCTGAGCCATCTCCCCTGGGAGATGAAGTGGCTGAGCAAGGCTTCGCTCCATCGGATCCCCTTCTTCGGCTGGTGCATGTGGATGGCGGGCGACATCCCGCTCTCGCGCGGCCAGCGCAACTCGACGGCCGTGGCGATGGCCTTTGCGGCTGAGTGGCTCAAGAAAGGCATGTCGGTGATGGTCTTTCCGGAGGGGACGCGGTCGCCCAACGGGACCATGCTGCCCTTCAAGGATGGTGCCTTCCGACTGGCCATTGAGCATGGAGCAGATGTGCTGCCCATCGCGATTGGAGGCACCCGCGATGCCATGCTGAAGGGGAGCTGGAAGATCGGTCGGACGCGGGCGCTGGTGAAGGTGGGCGAGCCCATCTCCACCCAGGGGATGACGCTGGATGATGTGGAGTCGCTGAAGGCCGAGGCGCGCGCCCGCATCCAGGCGCTCCGAGAGGAGATCGCGGTGATGCGCGGCGTGTCGCTGCTCGATCCGACTGAGCCTCCGGCGGCCTGAAGGCAGTTCGATGCTCGCGCTTCCCGTCGACGATGTACTCCCCGAAATCCTGGCCCACCACGCGGCGGGTCGGAATGTGGTGGTGCAGGCACTGCCCGGCGCCGGCAAGACGACGCGGGTGCCGCCGGCTATCGCTCGGACGCTCAAACAGGGCGAGCGGCTGATCATGCTCGAGCCGCGACGCGTGGCGGCCCGTGCGAGCGCTGCCCGCATCGCCAGCGAGCAGGGCTGGACGCTCGGCGACGAGGTGGGCTTCCATATCCGGCACGAACGGCGGGCCTCCGCGAAGACAAGGCTGCTCGTGGTGACCGAGGGGCTGCTCGTCCGGATGCTCCTCGACGACCCCTTCTTGGAGGGCGTCAACACCTTGATCTTCGACGAGTTCCACGAGCGGAACCTCTCGTCCGATCTGGCGCTTGCGCTCGCCCGCCAGCTGCAGCGGGAGGCGCGCCCAGACCTCCGCATCATCGTCATGTCGGCGACGCTCGATACCCGCGCGGTGTCGGCCTTTCTGGGCGACGCGCCGGTCGTCTTCACGGCTGGAAGCCTCTTCCCTGTGACCGTCAAGCACCTCGGCCGGCCCGAGGAGCGGAAGTTGGAGCATGCGGTCGAGGCGGCCGCGGTGCAGGCGCTGCGCGAGACGGCCGGCGACCTGCTCGTCTTTCTGCCGGGCGTGGAGGAGATTCGCCGCGCCGGCGACCGGCTCTCGGTTGTGGCGGCCGCGCAATCGCTCGACATCGTGCCGCTCTACGGCGACCTGCCGGGCGCGGAGCAGGACCGGGCGCTGCGGGCAGGCCCCCGCAGGCGCATCGTGCTGGCGACGAATGTGGCCGAGACCTCCATCACGGTGGAGGGGGTGTCGGCGGTGGTGGATGCGGGGCTGGCGCGGGTGATGCGGCTCGACACCGCGACGGGGCTCGACCGGTTGGAGTTGGGGCGCATCTCGCTGGCCTCTGCGAAGCAGCGCGCGGGCCGGTCGGGGCGAACGGGCCCGGGCACCTGCTACCGCCTCTGGTCGGAGCACGATGAGCGGGCCATGCGGGAGTTCGAGGAGCCGGAGATTCGGCGCGTGGACCCGGCGGGTGCGGCGCTCTCGTTGCTCTCCTGGGGCGAGGCGGATCCGCGCCGGTTCGGCTGGTATGAGCCACCCGACGCGGCGGCGCTGGAGCAGTCGCTGGAGTTGCTCGAGCGGGTCGGCGCTACCGACAGCGCGGGGCTCACTGCGGTGGGTGCGGTGATGGCTGCGCTGCCCGCTGCGCCGCGGATTGCCCGCATGGTTATCGAAGCGCAGCGGCTGGGTCGCGGAAGGGTCGGCGCGCGGGTCGCGGCGCTGCTGTCGGACCGTGACCCGCTGCGGAGCCGTGAGGGCGCGCGCCACGCCTCGGAGTCAGACATTGTCGATCGGCTGGAGTGGCTTGAACGGGAGCGGGCGCGCGGGGGTGCCAGGCCGCTCATCGCCGCGGCGGAGCAGCTCGAGCGGGCGGTGGCGGGGCGTGTAAAGGTGGAGTCAGCCGCGGACGGAATCGGGGACGAGGAGGCGCTCGGTCGGGCCGTGCTGGCGGGCTGGCCGGACCGTGTTGCGCGGCGCCGGGAGCCGAACCAGCCCCGCGCGGCGATGACGGGCGGCCGTGGCGTGGTGCTGGCGCCGTCGAGTTCGGTCATCCACTCGGAGCTGTTTGTCTGCGTCAGCTTGGACGCCGGCCGCCGCGAGGCGCGGGCGGAGAGTCAGGTCTACCTCGCGCACGGCATTGAAAGGCGGTGGCTGCCGATCGAGCAGCTCCGCACGGAGCGCAGCTGCGAGTACGACAGCGCGACGGGCGGCGTGCGCGGGTTCGAGCGGGCCTACTATCGCGACCTCGTTCTTACGGAACGGGCGGCGCCGGCGGGTGCAGAGGCAGCCGCGTCGGCGCTCGCGAAGGCCTTCGCTGCTAACCCAGACTCCTTTCTGGCGGCGGCAGAGGGCGGCCACGAGCGGCTGTTACAGCGGGTCGGCTTCCTCCGCGAAACCATGGCCGAGCTCGACTGGCCGAGCTGGGATGCAGGCTTCTTCGCAGAGGCGGCAGAGGAGCTCTGCATGGGAGCGCGCCACAGAGATGCGATGGGCGACGGCCGTGTCGGCCACCTCCTCATGCGCTCGCTGTCGCCGCCGCAGCGGAGCGCGCTCGATCGCGAGGCGCCCGACAAGCTGCGCGTGCCTAGCGGCGCTGAGCATGCGGTGGATTACACGAACCCTGCTGCGCCCTTCCTTGCCGTCCGGATCCAGGAGCTGTTCGGCTGGCCGGAGACGCCGACTGTGGCCTCGGGCCGGGTGCCGCTGGTGCTGCACCTGCTTGCGCCGAACTACCGGCCGCAGCAGGTGACGCGCGATCTGCGCAACTTCTGGAATGTGACCTACGTGGAGGTCCGCAAGGAGATGCGGGTCCGATACCCCAAGCACGACTGGCCAGTCGACCCGTGGAACGCCGTGGCGAGCCGCGGCGCGAAGCGAAGGCCTCCGCCGCGCTAGTTCAGCCGGCGGAGCCCTTCCCCCTCATGCAACTCTGCGGTAGGGGAGCGCTGGATTACGCTGGAGTGAGAATGACATCGGTTCGATTTGCCACTGCAATGTTAGCTTGCTTGGCGCTGCTCGCAGCCTGCACCGAGACCCCTGTTGCGCGTGGTCGGGGCGGCAGCTCCGGAGGCTCCGTCGTCGACACGGGTTCGCCGTTGGCCGACACTTCCGCCGACGGCTCCGCGGATGCCGCTTCAGACGCCGGTGAAGAGGCGGACGGTTCCGGCTCGCTCGACGACACGACGCAGGCCGACACGACGATCGATGACACGGCGATCGAAGATACGACAGCCTCTGATACTGCAATCGAAGACACGACGCCGGATGACACCGGCACCGTCGATACAACCCCCACTGACACTGGCACCGTAGACACAACCCCCACTGACACTGGCACCGTAGACACAACCCCCACTGACACTGGCACGGTAGACACAACCCCCACTGACACCG
>CANMDT010000013.1 GCA_947496715.1 Myxococcales bacterium | reverse complement strand
CGTTGAACGACAGCAGCGCCACCGCCAGCCTCCCCGCCGGTAGCCCAAGCTCCTGCAGCACGCCCGCAAACCCAAGCCCGTGTAGCAGCCCGAAGCTGAACACCAGCCCCAGCCGCCACCACCGCGCCTCGCTCGACACCAGGTTCTCCAGCGCCACCACCGCGATCGACAGCGCAATCAGCGGCTCCACCACCGAAGCCGGCATCGTCACAGCCCCCGTCACCGCCAGCGCCAGCGTGATCGAGTGGGCCACCGTGAAGGCCGTCGCCTGCAGCAACGCCGGCCGCCACCGTAGCGACAGCAGGCAGAGCGCCAGCACAAACAGGATGTGATCCAGCCCCCGCGGCACAATGTGCAGCACCCCGAGCTGCAGATAGCGCCGCCCGGTCCGTGTCTCGCTCTCTGCCTCGATGGTCACCGCGATCGGCTCCGGCGCACCGCCCGGCGCAACCGGCACCCGGTCCATCACCTGCACCTCGTCCACCCAGGCGCTCAACGAGACCGTGCCGAGCGCCTCGCTTGTCCGGAGGCCCAGAGCGTGGCGCCCAGGCGGAACGTTTGTGCGGAGCACCACCTCGCTTTCCACCCCGGCTGCCTGCTCCCGCTCCGGCAGCGCCACCTCGCTCTGAAGCTGCCGCCCGCCCGCGTAGAGCTTAACCGCGCGCGACAGATCACCCGTCACCCGCTCCCGCAGCTGCTCCTGCGCGGGCGTCGCCGCACCATAGAGCGCAGAAAACTCGGCCTCCGACAGGTCGCCCGGCTCGCTCCCCGTCAGCAGCCGCCGCAGGTCGAGCCGCAGCGTCAGCGTCGCTTCGCCGGCCTTCGCCACCCGGAGCTCCGCCTTGGAGAAGGAGAGCGCATGCGCCCACGCCCCCGCAGGCAGCATCACCAGCGCGAGCAGCAGCGCTGCGAGGAGCCGGAAGGAGCGCGCCACCGTCACAGCCTCCTCAGAAGCCGAAGTTCTCCCGCTTCAGCTCGCGGCCCATCAGATCGGCCAGCGCCTGCTGCGGGGTCTTCCGCTCATAGATGACCTGGTAGACCGCCTCGCAGATGGGCATGTCGACCTTCATCTTCAGCGCAAGGTCGTGCACCGACTGCGCCGTCTTCACACCCTCTGCAACAGCGCTCATCGAACCCAAGATCTCCTCGATCGTCTTCCCCTGCCCAAGCTGCACGCCCACCGTCCGGTTGCGCGACAGCTCACCCGTGCAGGTCAGCACCAGGTCGCCCATTCCCGACAGCCCCGCCAGCGTGATCGGGTTGGCGCCACGCGCCACCGCCACCCGCGACATCTCTGCCAGCCCGCGCGTGATGATGCCCGCCCGCGAGTTGTGCCCAAACCCCATGCCGTCTGAGATGCCTGCCGCGATCGCGACCACATTCTTCAGCGAACCGCCAATCTCCATCCCCACCACATCGGTCGAGCGGTAGACGCGGAACCAGCTGTGGTTGAACACCTGCTGCACCTGCTTCGCCAGCGTCTCCGAGTAGGCCGCCACCGCCACCGCCGTCGGGTGATGCAGCGCAACCTCCTTGGCGAAGCTCGGACCCGAGAGGAAGGCCAGGTAGGGGTGGAACTTGATCGGAAGCACCTCCTCCAGCACCTCGTTCATGGTCATGAGCGAGTCGTTCTCGATCCCCTTCGTCGCGCTCACAATCGGCGTGTGCTCCGGCAGGAAGGGGGCCGCCTGACGCATCACCATCCGGGTCACATGCGATGGCGTCACCGTCAGGATCAGGTCCTTGCCCGCACAGGCCTCCTGCATGCTCCCCGTCGCCCGGATGTTCGGCGGCAGCGTGATTCCCTTGAGGAAGGTCTCGTTCTCGTGCCGCTCGTTGATGCCCGAAACCACCTCGGCCTCAAAGGCCCACATGGTCACATCGTAACCCTTGTCTGCCAGCAGCATCGCCAGCGCGGTGCCCCAGGCGCCCGCTCCAATCACACCAATCTTCAACTGCTTCGTCTCCACTCGGCCTCCACAAGCTTCTTCGCTACGACGACACACCAAACAGACCGGCCATCCGACCGCTCGTATGCGCGGGACGCGCCCTGCCCTGCGACCAGGTCCGCAGCGCTTTGATCTCGTTCTCATACATCGCATAAAGCGGCACAAGTTGTTTGGCCGCCACCTGCAAGTCGCGCTGCGTCATCTCGCGGCGCTCCGCAAAGGCCCGGTAGAGCCCCGCCACCACCACCTGCTCCAGCTCCGCGCCCGAGTAGTGCTCCGTCTGCGACGCCAGCTCCTCGCAGCCAAAGGCCGCCGGCTCCCGCCCACGGCTCTGCAGGTGCAGCGCCAGGATCTCCGCCCGCGCCGCCCGGTCCGGCAGGTCGACAAAGAAGACCTCATCGAGCCGGCCCCGCCGCAGCAGCTCCGGCGGCAGCGCCTCCACCCGGTTCGCCGTCGCCACAAAGAAGACCGCCGACCGCCGCTCCGCCAGCCAGGTGAGGAGCGTCCCCAGCGTGCGCGCCGTCGCGCCGCCCTCGTCCAGCCCCTTCTCCAGCTCATCCACCCAGAGCACGCAGGGCGACATCGCCTCTGCGGTCGCAAGTGTCCGCTGCAGCGTCCGCTCCGCGCCCGCCGCGCTCCCGATCATCAGCCCCAGATCGAGCCGCAGCAGCGGCAGCCCCCAGAAGCCGGCCACCGCCTTGGCCGCCAGCGACTTGCCGCAACCCTGCACGCCCACCAGCAGCAGCCCGCGCGGTGCCGGCAACCCAAACACCTGCGCCTCGCCGCCAAAGGCCTCGCGCCGCTCGCGCAGCCAGCCCTTGAGCTCGCCGAGCCCACCCACGGAGTCCAGCGACAGCCGAAGATCACAGAACTCCAGCGCCTCGTCGCCCCGCAGCAGGCGGCGCTTTTCGCCCACCACCTGCTCCTCCGCGTCGCTCGTGCGCCCGCGCACGGCATTGAGCTCCTCGACCACCCGTGCCCGCTCAAAGGCCCGCTGCGCCTCGCGCCGCGTCAGCCCCACCGCCGCCGCACCCAGCCGCTCCAGCGTCGGCCGCTCGCCAAAGATGCTCCGCGCCACCGCCTCGAGCTCCATCCGCCCCGGCAGCGGCTGCATCAGCACCGTCACATCCCGCTCCAGCTCGCGCGGCACCACCGGCTCGGCGCTCACAAAAATCACCGTCGTCTTCGTCGCCGACAGCGCTGGCTCCAGCAGCCGCAACAGCCGAACCGTCTCTGCGCCCGCCAGGTAGGGATGGGCATCGCAGAAGACCAACACAGCCCCCGCGCCAACGCCGTCGCCGAGCTCGGTCAGCAGCAGGAGCAGCCGCTCGCGCAACGAGGCCTCGCCCGGCTCGCCCGGCCCGGGCGCCCAGACCAGCACAGGCCGCTGCAGCGCCAGCCCCAAGGCCTCGATCAACCCCAGGCTCTCCTGCTCGTCGTGGCTGACGATGGAGATGAAGGGATAGGCGGCCGCAAGGTGGGAATGCAGCACGGCAGCAAAGTCCATCATCGCTACCCCGCCCCGACGACCGAAAGCACCTCTTCAAAGGTCGTGTGCCCTGTCGCCAGCTTGCGGATGGCCGACTCACGCAGCGTCACCATGCCGTTGGCGATCGCCTCGCGCCGGATCACATTGGCATCGGCACCATCGCTGATCAGCTGCTTGATGCGGCCATCGACCGGCATCACCTCAAACACGCCCGTCCGGCCATGCATCCCCGTGTGGCGGCAGCTCACGCAGCCCTCGCCATACCAGACGGGGAGCCGCGTCGGCGCATCGGCCGGCAGCGTGATGCCGAGCAGCGCGATCTGCTCCTCGGTGAGGAAGGTCTGCCGCTTGCAGTTGTCGCAGATGCGCCGGATGAGCCGCTGCGACATCACCCCCACCAGCGTCGAGCCCAGCAGGAAGTTCGGCACCTTCAGATCCTGCATCCGGGTGATGGCAGAGGGCGCATCGTTGGTGTGCACGGTGCTCAGCACAAGGTGGCCCGTGAGCGCAGCCTGCACCGCCATCTGCGCCGTCTCTTCGTCCCGGATCTCGCCCACCATGATGATGTCGGGGTCCTGCCGCAGCACGGTCCGCAGCGCGTTGGCGAAGGTCACATCGATCTTCGGCTGCACCAGCGTCTGGTTGAAGGGCTCGTAGACCATCTCGATCGGGTCCTCGACCGTCGTGATGTTCACATCGGGCCCGCTTAGCAGCTTGAGCGTCGAGTAGAGCGTCGTCGTCTTGCCCGAGCCCGTCTGGCCCGTCACCAGGATGAGCCCCGTCGTGTGGCGCAGGAAGGACTTGTAGGCGCCCAGCTCGGTCTCAAAAAAGCCGAGCCCCTCGAGGTCGAGGAGCAGCGTCTGTGGGTCGAAGATGCGGATGACAACCTTCTCGCCAAAGGCCACCGGCAGCGTCGAGACGCGGAGCTCCGTCTCGCGCCCCTGCAGCTCGGTCTTGAGCCGCCCATCCTGCGGCCGCCGCCGCTCCGCGATGTCCATGCGGGCCAGCGTCTTGATGCGCGACACCACGGCGGTGTGGACCACCCGCGGCAGCCGGTAGATGGGGTGCAGGATGCCGTCGATGCGGAGCCGAATCTGCGACTCATCCCGCTTGGGCTCGATGTGGATGTCGCTCGCCCGCTGCTCAAAGGCATACTTGAGCAGGAACTCCACCGCGTTCACCACGTGGCGATCGCTGGCCTCCACCTCGTCGCCCGTCGCCGTCAGCTTCACCAGCTGCTCGAGGTTGCCGAGGTCTGTTGTCACGCCGAACGACCGCTCCGCCGCGTTCACCGCGCTACGGAAGCCATAGACATCGTTGATGGTCGTCAGCAGTGTGCTGCGGCTTGCCAGCACCAGCTCAAAGCCGCCGGGCAGCAGCCCGCGGAGCGCCTCTTGCAGGTCGAGCTCAAAGGGGTTGTCGACCGCCACCACCACCCGACCGCTCTCCAGCTTGGCGATGGGCACGCAGACATGCCGCTTCGCAAAGGGCCGGCTCATGGTCGAGGTGATGAGCCGCTCGTTGAGCTTCAGCGGGTCGATGCGCACAAATCGCATCCCCACCTCGCCGGCAAAGATCTCCATCAGCCGGTCTTCGTTGAGCGGCCGTCCATCGAGCCCTGTCAGCGCAGCCGCCTCCACAATCTCGACTGGCGAGGCTGTCGCCACCGCACCCTGACGCGACCGCACATCGTCTACCCGCCGCCGCAGCGTCTTCTCGCGCAGCACCCGCTCCTGCCGCATGACATCCTGCTCCTGCTTGGGCGAGATGAGCCCCTGCGTGTGGAGGAGGTTGAGGAGCCAGGCGACCGTGTAGTCGCGCGCAGTCAGGTTGAGGCGGTTCGTACTCATCGCCCGCAGCCTACGACGAGGCCGCAGGCAAGGCAACTTGTGCGGAAGCTAGCGCCGCCGCCGCCGCTGCGTGGCCAGCATCGCGAGCAGTCCAGCCGCCGCGAACAGGCCCGCTTCCGAACCGCCGGCGGAGCAGCCGAAGAGGCCCAACGTCTTCTCACGGGGCGCCGAACCGCCATCCACCGCCTCGCAGTTCGCCCCGTCGCAGACCACGGTTGTTCCGTCGCCATTTCCCGTGTCGTTGCTGCCGGTTGTTCCCGTGTCGTCCCACGGCAAGACATCACTCGATGTGCCCGTATCAAATCCGCCGCCTCCGCCGCCATCGCACTCCGGTACCTCCGCGACGATCCCGGTGTGGGCGCTGTTCCAGGCAGAGACCGTCGCTGCGACGCCGCTGCGGGCATCCACCGTCAACACGGGCTCTCCGGCCGCGCTGAGCTGCTGCGCATAGGCGAGCGGCGCCTCTGCGAGCGCGGCAAAGAGCGCGTACTGATCGCCATAGGCCGCCGTTGCCTCCACCCCTTCCGTGATCTGAAAGATGGCTGGCGCCGTCCAGGGCAACCCGCCCTCGCCGCAGTAGACATCGGTCTGCACCACAATGTTCGCATTCACGGGCGGCAGCGAGGGCGCAAAGGCAAAGACCGGGTCCACGGTCATCTCCGCAGGGTCGAGCGTCGTCACCATCCGCGTGCCGTAGGGATGGGCCGCGATAAGCCCCTGCATCTCGCGGAGCGGCGCCACAATGCGCGCCTCGAGCTCGGCCGCAAAGGCGACGGCATCAAAGGTGGCCGCCGCGGCGTAGCTGCAGGAGAAGGAGCAGCCCCAGGGCTGGGTGAGGTCGTTGTAGAACTGTTGCGCGGTGTAGCCCTGATTGGCCAGCGCCATCGGCAGCGGCAGGTAGCGCTGCAGCATGGCGAGCAGCTCGGGCGAGCCGGTGAATCCTCGGCTCCGGAGCTCGCGCAGGAAGGCGTTCGCATCGGTCAGCTCCGCCAGCCCGTCAAGCCGGTAGCTCTCTCCCTCCACAAAGAGCGGCGGCAGCGATCCGGTCGGCCCGGCAAAGGTGGTCACAAAGGCGTGGCCACCGGCCTGATCCACAGCGTTTCCGATAAGTTCAATGCTTTCCGTGCCATAGTAGGTCTGTGGCGCCTCGATCAGCACCGCATCGAGGTAGTTTTCCGGCACCGCGCGGCTCGCGCCCAGCACCGTCACATAGATGGGCATATCGGGCTGCGCAGCGATCGCCGTGAGCTGAATGGGCACCATGGGCTGCTCGGCGGCGTAGGTGAGCTTTACGGGCTGCAAATCACCGACGGAGGCATCTTTCTGCAGTTTGAGCGCCACAAAGTGGGTCTCGTCACCCATGAGGGCGTAGGGCTCCACGGCGGCGATGGCGGTCGCGGGCAGGTTGTAGTCGTTGGCGCCGAGCCAGTCGAAGAGCACCTGGGCGTCGGTGGCCCGGAGGATGGCGAAGTCGTAGGGGCCGGTCTGTCCCTGCTCAATGACCTCTACGCCGCCACCGGTTCCGGCGTCGGTGCTGCCGGTGTCCACCGCGGCGTCCGAGCCGGCGAACTGGTCGTCCCAGCAGTCGCTGCCGCAGGTGCCGTGGAAGGTGGTGTTCTGGTAGGCTTCGCGCCGGTAGTTTTGCGCAAAGTAGGGGAAGATGGCGTCGGAGGAGACGCCTACCTCGGGGAGCGAGGGGGTTGGGATAATCCAAGCAAATTCAGTGGCTTCTCCCTGATACTGCACCTGGACGAAGGCCTGTACGGTGGTTCCATCGGCTACAAAGACGATGTTCTCGCCCGTCTGGTCCACGGGGACATTCTGGCAGAAGAAGCCGCCGCAGGCCTGCGCCACGGCGGGCGCGAGGAGGGGCGCGGCGAGCGCGAGGAGCGAGGCAGAGAGGCGTGCGACCTTCTTCATGGCGTCACCGGTTGTTTGGGTTCTCTCGTCGATACCGCGCTTGGCGGTTGGGGGCAACGAGGGCCTGCAGTGCCACTCAGCCGCGGAGCATGGGGGCGAGCCGTCTGGCGCCGTCGTGGAGCCGGTCGATGCCGGTGGCCTGCATCTCGCCCGCAGCAACGCATCGAACGCTCCGGTCAACGAGGGGCGGCGCGCCGAACCAGCCGATGGTGGAGGTCGGTTCGTCGCGCAGCCAGCGCTCGGCCTCGTCGCGCGACACCGCCGCCATCCGGAGCGTCCGTCCGCCGGGCCCGCGCCTGGCCCGCGCCTCGACGCCGGTCATGATGCGAAACTCGGCGCCCTCGATGAGCTGTCCTGCGAAGGCGGCCTGCTCGCCGAGCAGGAAGCTCTGCTCCACTGTTTCACGTGAAACAGCACCGGCGGGCCAGCGGAGGGAGAGAGGCTCCATCGCTGCGCTGGTGGCGTGGAGCAGACGCGAAAGGTCGGTTTGGGAGCCATCGACGAGCCAGAGCGTGTGGGGCGCCATGCAGCCCCGCTGGTCCCAGGCGGCCAAATCGCGCGCAATCGCTTCGCCCAGCGCGGTCATCTCGCCTTCGCTGGCGTCTGCGACAGCAGGGCCATCGACCCAGAGCAGCGACGAGCGGTGGCCGAAGGCGATGAGCCGCGGCGAAGGATCATCCATGCCCGCCAGCTCCCCCTCGATGTTGGCGAGGGTCTCATTGGAGCCGTAGAGGGTGAGGTGGTCGAGCGCGCGGAGCAGCGGCCGCAGCACCCGGTCGCCGGCCCGGTTCCAGCGGATGGAAGCAAAGGGCTGGCCGCCGGCCTCCTCCTGCAGCGCCTCGAGCAGCCGGTCGAAGAGGGGCGCCTGCTGTCGCACCACGCGGAAGAGGTGGGGTCCGCCGGCCAGCACCGCGAAGACAAAGGCCTCGAGCAGGGCGGGCAGGGCGCCATCGCCCAGCCAGGTCGAGCCAAGCCCTGCCTGCTCCACGCCGTCGCCGGTCACCCCTTCGAGCCCAAACAGCCGCTCGAACCGTTCTGGCCTCTGCAGCGCAATCCAGTCGGCCGCGCCTTCGCGGAGCATCGGGAGTGAGAGCCCTGCCCGCTGTGGCACCGTCAGCGCCTCGCCGATTCCCGCCTGCCACCGCGTGAGCGCCCGCACCGCCAGCTCGGCCCGGTCGTCGAGCCTCTCCGGCAGCAGGCCCGCCCCCTGTTTCACGTGAAATAGCAGCTCCGCGAGCTCGTCTGTCTGGGCAATCTGTCTCATGGCCCGCTCCACAGTCCGAGCCGCTTCTGGGCCGGTTCAGACAGTTGTGTCACGTGGAACATGGTCGCTGCCAGGGCGGGAGCCCCGTGTGTCACGTGGAACTCGGCCCGCGGCTTCATGTCGACCTTCGCCGACATCACCGCGACCGCCCGTTTCACGTGGAACATTTTTACAGACATCCACCCGAAGCGCGGCGGCGCCGGTTCACACGATTGTGTCACGTGAAACAGGGGCGCGACCGGCTCCGCACTGTGCGACAATGGTCTCACAGGTCGCCCCGCTCGCGCAGCTCTTCGACCGAAAGCCCGCAGCCCCGCGCCACCGCGCCCGGCGCCCTGCCGAGCAGCTCCACGCCTACGGGTGTCACACGGCCCCGGTCGGCGGTCTGCACCGCGACCACCGTCTCTACATTGGCGAGATCGATGAAGCGGAGCAGCCCCTCTTCGCCCTCTGCGACAGGCTGGCCCGTGGCCGGGTCGATGGCCAAGACGCGGCACCAGGCCGGCGGGACGAGCAGCCGCTGCGTCGGACCGGCGGCGCCGTCGACCACCTGCCGGCTGTAGAGCTGGCTCGAGAGTTCGGTCATCGAATACTCGGAGAGCATCGCCGTGGCCGGCAGCCCCAGCGCCGCCTGCGCCGCGGCATAGAGCTCGTCGCGGGGGATCTCGCGGCTCTTGCCCTTGAAGCCGCCCGTCTCGATCAGCAGCGATCCCGCGGGCAGGGCGACGGGCGCCTCGAGCCGCTCGAGCAGCCAGGAGAGCGCAAAGGCCGTCGTGAAGACCACCACCGGCTCCTGCAGCACGGCCAGCTCGTCGAGCGCCTCCGCCCGGAGCCCCTCGCTGCACAGCTGCCACGGGGCTGTGCCCAAGCCAAACCGGCGCTCCAGGTCGGCCACCATGTGCGACAGCGACGAATCGGCCACCTCCGCAGGGTCGAAGCACCACTTCACAAAGCGTCGGCGCTCGCCATCCGGCAACACCATCGCCGCAAAGTGGCGGGCGGCTCCCTCGTCGTAGGCTGCGGTGGAGAGCCGCCAGTGCTCGCCGCGGGCCCCCGAGGTGGTGCCCGAGGTGCGGAAGACCATCGTCGGCTCCGCCTCGCTTGAGGTCAGTCGGACGCTCCGGAAGAGGTCGGTCATGACCGCCGGCACCTCGCCCGCCGTCGGCTGCTCGGTCGTGAAACCGCGCCGCTGCCAGTAGGCGGCAAGCGGGCCATTGAAGCGCCGCTGATAGGAGACGACCGCCGCCAACCCCTCCTCAAAGCTGGCGGAGCCATTCATCACCCGAAGGACGACCTCTGTGGCGGCGCGAAGCTGTTTCACGTGAAACACCCCGCTGCGCACGGCGTGAGCAAACTACGCCGCATCGGGCACCGCCTCCGCGGCCACCGCTTCGCGCTGAAACCAGACCACAGCTGCCACGCCCGCCACCGCGATGAGCGCCGCCGACCAGGCGAGCGGCGACGGCGAGGCCTCGCCCCAAGCAGCGGCAAAGGCCGTCGCGATCACAGGCTCGAGCAGCACAAGCACCGAGATGGCCGTCGCGCTCCAGTGTTTGAGCGCCCAGAGCAGCCCGTTATGGCCGATAAGTTGCGGAAATACGGCCAAAATAACCCAAAGCATCCAGGTCTGCGTCGAGGCGCCCTCGAGGAACGCGTGACCCTGTACCACCATCACCAGCCCGAGGGCCAGCGCTGCAACCCCCGTCGAAACCACCGAAAGATCGCCCACATCGTCGGCCCGCCGACCCGCCCGTCCGGCAAGCCAGTAGAAGCCGGCAAACAGCGCGCCCAGCAGCGCCTGCACCGACCCCTCCAGTGTCACCGCCTCGCTCCCCGTCGAACGGCTACCCTCCAACAGCATCGCACCGCTGCCGGCCAGCGCCACCAGAAGCCCCAGCCAGCCACGCCAATCCAGCGGCCGCTCACCCGGAAGCCAGTGGCCCGCCATCGCAAGCCAGAGCGGCGTGGTCGTCACCAGCAGCGTCGACGACAGCACGCTCGTCGTTTGCAGCGACAGCATCCAACACCAAAAATGGAGCGCCAGCATCAGCCCACCGAGAACCGCCGCCCGCCACCCCTCTCGCGACAAGCGAGGCAGCCGTCGCAGCTGCACCGCCCAGAGGATGCCCGTCGACAGCGCAACCCGCCAGAAGGCCGTCACCACCGCCGGTGCATCGGCCAGCCTCACCCAGAGCGCCGCGCTCGAGATCGCCAGCAGCGCTGCGACGAGGACCGGCAACGCCAGCAGGCGGCCGGGTGTTTTGGGGGTGACAGAAGACAGCGGCAGCACCGAGGCAGGAAAAGTTTGCCCATGCCCGTAGCCAAAAATACCCATCCGATCGAGGTGCCCTTCACTTCTTCATGACAGCAGCTCGCACCCCGTGCTACACCTCCAGAGCGCGCCTTCGCGAGGCGCTCCAACTTTTTTCATCGCGCGCGGCAACATCGGCCCGCAGACGACGATAACTGTAGAGGAGCCTCTCCGAATCATCGCTGAAGGACCGTGGTGGTTGCTTCATCGGAGCGGCAAATCTGTGTGGAGGTCATCGTGTCTGCATCGCTCAACAAGGTTATGATTATCGGAAATCTGGGGCGCGACCCCGAGCTTCGTACCACCGAGGGTGGGCAGAGCGTCGCAACCCTCAATGTGGCCACCACCGACACCTGGGTCGACAAGTCGGGCAACAAGCAGGAGCGCACCGAGTGGCACCGCGTGGTTGTCTGGGGACGCCAGGGCGAGAACGCCGCGAAGTACCTCAAGAAGGGCCGTAGCGTCTACGTCGAGGGCCGCCTCCAGACCCGCGAATACACCGACAAAGAGGGCGTGAAGAAGTATGCGACCGACATCGTCGCAGACACCGTCCAGTTCCTCGGCGGCGCGGCCGGCGGTGGCGATAGCGAGGGTGGCGGCGGCAACCGTGGCGGTGGCTACGGTGGTGGCGGCGCAGCCGGCGGTGGTGGCGCCCGCAGCGGCGGTGGCGGCGGTGGTCGCACCAACACGCAGACCGAAGACGATGCTCCTGCACGCGACCAGGGTGGCGCCGGCGGTGGCAACTTCAACGACGACGACATCCCGTTCTAGCCCCGGGCCGGCCCGCTGGGCCTGCCTCGCATGAGACAAAACGAAGCGCCCCCGATGAGCCTTGCGGCCCGTCGGGGGCGTTGTCGTTCGGGCCCTCCGCGCGGGGAGGGCAGGCCGCTACTTGAGCGCGGCGGTGAGCTCGGGGACCGCCTTGAAGGCGTCGGCGACCAAGCCGTAGTCCGAGATCTGGTAGATGGGCGCCTCGCCATCCTTGTTGATGGTGACGATGACCTTGGAGCCCTTCATGCCGGCAAGGTGCTGGATGGCGCCCGAGATCGCGACAGCGAAGTAGAGGTTGGGGGCGACGATCTTTCCCGTCTGGCCGATCTGCCAGTCGTTGGGCGCGTAGCCCGAGTCGACTGCGGCGCGCGAGGCGCCAACGGCACCGCCGATGAGATCGGCGAGCTCCTCGAGCATCTTGAAGGCCTCGGCCGACTTGAGGCCACGACCGCCAGCCACGATGGCGGCGGCGTCGGTGAGCTCAGGACGGCTCGACTTGACCTGGTCGAAGCTCAGGAACTGGGTGTGTTCGGGGGCGGCGAAGCCGAGCTCGATGGTCTCGATCGGCGCGGCCGCGCCGGCAGCGGGTGCGTCGAAGTTGGTCATACGGACGGTGACCGCGGTGATGGCCGAGGTCGAGGTCTCGCGGGCGATGAGGTTGCCAGCCCAGACGGGCCGCTTGTAGCCCACGGCGCCGTTGTGGGAGAAGACCTCGATGGCATCAGAGATCATGCCGGCGTCCATGCGGGCGGCGGCGCGGGGGAGGAAGTCCTTGCCTGTGGTCGAGGCGGGGGCCGCGACGATCGAGGCGCCTTTGACCTTGGCGATCTCGGCCACGGCGGGCGCGTAGGCCTCGGCGAGGTAGTTGGCGTAGATGGGGCTATCGACGTGGATGACATGGTCGACGCCGGCGGTGGCGAGCTCAGCTGCCACGGAGGCCGCGTTGTGACCGAGCACGAGGCCGATGATCTTGCCGCCGGTGAGGGCCTGCGCCTTCTTGGCGAAGCCGATGGTGGGGAGGGTGGCTTTGCGGAGCTTGCCTTCGAGGTGCTCTGCAACGACGAGAATGTTGCTCATGGTGTCTCCAAAGAATCGAAGTGTGAGGTGAAAAGAGGGGTTACGAGATGACCTTGGCTTCGTTCTTGAGCTTGTCCACGAGCTCGGCGACCGAGGCCACCTTGATGCCGGCCTTGCGGGCGGGCGGGAGCTCGTAGCCAATGCCAACGATGGCCGGCTTTACGGAGACGCCGAGCGCCTCTGGCGTGGTGATCTCGAGGGGCTTCTTCTTGGCCTTCATGATGCCGGGGAGCGACGCGTAGCGGGGCTCGTTGAGGCGAAGGTCGGCCGTGATGACGGCGGGGAGCTTGACCTTGACGTCGGAGGTGCCGCCGTCGACTTCGCGCCCAACGATGGCCCAGCCGCCCGCCGCATCGGGGGTGAGCTTGAAGGCGAAGGTGGCCTGCGGGTAGCCGGTGAGCTCGGCGAGCATCTGGCCCACCTGGTTGTTCTCGGAGTCGGTGGAGAGCTTGCCGAGGATGACCAGGTCGGGCTTCTCCTTCTTGACGACCGCGGCGAGGATCTTGGCGATGGAGAGGGTGTCGAGCGACTCGGTGTTGTCGACCTTCACAAGCAGGCCGCGATCGCCACCCATGGCGAGTGCGGTGCGCATCTCCTTCTGGGCCTCTTCGGGGCCGACGCAGCAGATGACCACCTCGGTGGCGATGCCCTTCTCTTGGAGACGGACCGCCTCTTCGACGCCATACTCGTCAAAGGGGTTGAGCTTGCAGTCGATGGACGAGACGTCGAGCTTGGCATCGGCGGTGAGCTTGGGCTTGCCGTCGGTGTCGAACACACGCTTTACAGTGGCGAGAATCTTCACAGGGAACCTCCGGAGACTGGCCGCATAGGCGGCGCTTTGATGGTGAGAGAAGTCAGCGGGCCGGCTGGGCCCGGATGCCGTCGAAGAAGATGTCGCAGAGGCCGTCCACGGTGGCGTTGATGTCCACGGAGCGGTTGCGGTGGGTAAGGCTGAGTGTGAGGAGGAGCTCGTCGAGCGCGCCAAAGATGGCGCGGACCACGAGTCGGGCATCGACGGTGCGTCGGATGAGCCCCTGCTCCTGGCCGGCGAGGATGAGATCGCGGAAGATGCGGAGATATTCCGTGAACTTGGGGTTGTCGTACTCTTTGATGAACTTGCCCGACTGACGGAGCTCGACCGTGATGAACTCGGCGAGGTCGGGGTCGTCGACGACGAGGCTCAGGTGGAGGGCGATGGCCTGCCGGATCTTGTCGAGGACGGTGCCCTCGGAGCGGGCGATCTCATCGTTGGCCCGGGCGATGAGCCGCTGCATGCGGTCTTCGAAGAGTGCGATGAGGAGGGCGTCTTTGCTCTCGAAGTAGAGGTAGATGGTGCCGTCGGCGACGCCGGCCTCTTTGGCGACCTCGGAGACCTTGGCATTGTAGAATCCGCGGCTCGCGAAGATTTTGAGGGCTGCGTCGAGGATGCGGATACGCTTTTCTGGGTTCTTGTCGCGCATGAAAATCCGAGCAGAAAACCTGCCGCGCAACTAGCCGAAGCGGGGGGTGGGGTCAACGCTGAATGAGCGTTCATTCGGTTTCGATTTTCCTCTTGCAGGCCGCTGTCAGCGCCCGGTTCGCGCCCGCTGGAGCAGCGCCGCGTCGAGCAATGTGAGGGCCGCCATGGCCTCGACCATGGGGACGGCGCGGGGCAAAACGCAGGGGTCGTGGCGGCCGGTCGCAGCAAAGGTGGTCGCCTCGCCCGAGGTGGTGACCGTCTGTTGCGGCTGGAAGTGGGTGGCGACCGGCTTGAAGGCGGCGCGGAAGAGCACGGGTGCGCCGTTGCTGATGCCGCCCTGGATGCCGCCGGAGCGGTTGGTCGCGGTGGTGATGCGCTCGCCGTCGCGGACGAAGTCGTCGTTGTGGGCGGAGCCGCGCATCCGGGTTCCGTCGAAGCCGCTGCCCGACTCGAACCCCTTGCAGGCGGGGAGCGAGAGCATGGCCCGGGCCAGCTCGGCCTCGAGCTTGCCGAAGACCGGTTCGCCCCAGCCGGCGGGGAGGCCGCGCGCCACGCAGGTGATGGTGCCTCCGACGGTGTCGCCTTCGCTGCGGGCCGCGAGGATCTCGGCCTCCATAGCGACTGCGGCGGTGGTGTCGGGGCAGCGCACAGCGTCGCGGTCGACCTCTGCGCGGGTCACGCTGTCTGCATCGACGCTGCTGGTGATGTTCGCGACGCTGCTCACCCAGGCCACGATCTCCACACCGAACTGTTCGCGGAGGAGCTGCTCCGCGATGGTCCCTGCGACCACACGGGCCACCGTCTCGCGGGCGCTCGCTCGTCCGCCGCCGCGGTGGTCCCGCAGCCCATACTTGGCCTCGTAGGTGTAGTCGGCGTGCGAGGGGCGGTAGAGGCCGGCAAGCGCCGTGTAGTGCTCGCTCTTGGCGTCCTCGTTGGCCACCTCGAAGGCGATCGGTGTGCCGGTGGTGCGCCCCTCGTAGAGGCCGGAGAGGAGGCGGACGGCGTCGGACTCGCGCCGCGACGAGGTGAGCAGGCTCTGCGCGGTTCGACGGCGTGCGAGCTGTGCGGCGACCGCCGCCTCGTCGAGGAGTAGTCCGGCGGGGCAGCCGTCGATGACGCCGCCGACGGCAGGGCCGTGCGACTCGCCCCAGGAGGTGAGCCGGAAGAGGGTGCCGAAGGTGTTCACGACTCGCCCCCCGCGGCCCACGGTGAGGGGCGCGGCTCCAAGAAGGCGACCTCGCGTCCGCGCGGGAGCTGAAGCGCGGCCTCGATGTCGGCGGGCCGTCCGTCCGAAACCTGGTTGCCGCCCACAAAGACCGCCTCGATGGCGCCGCGCATCGGCATCCCCTCCCAGGGGTTGGTGCCGCAGTGGTATCGGAAGCCCTCATTCAGCCTGTGCGGCGCCTCGGGATCGAGCAGCACGAGGTCTGCGTCGAAGCCCTCTTCGATCCGCCCCTTGCCCGCGATGCCCCAGATGCGTGCGGGCCTGTCGCAGAGCCAGCGGACCACCTCGTGGAAGGGTAGGCCATCTGCCAGCGCCCGCTCGGTGAAGAGGCCTAGCAGATGGGCCACGGCAGGCATGCCGGAGGGCGAGGTGGGGTAGGCCGCGGCCTTCTCTGCGGGCGTGTGCGGGGCATGGTCGGTGGCGCCCATCTGCAGCGCGCCGGCCTTGAGTCCGGCCCAGATGGCGCGGGCATCGTCGGGCGACTTCACGGGCGGGTTCATCTGCACGAGCGTGCCGAGCCGCGCGTAGTCGTCGGTGGAGAGCAGGAAGTGGTGGGGGCAGGCCTCTGCAGAGAGCAGGTGGCGCGGATCGTCTGCGGCGGTGGCCGGGTCGCGTGCGAAGGCAAGGGCGCCGCCGAAGGGGATCGCCTCGAGCTCACGGAGATGCTCGCTCGCGGGCGTGTTGGCCAGTGCCTCTGCGACCTCGCGGCTCACAAGCGCGCCCGTAAGGAAGAAGCGGGCGAGCAACACGGCCTCTGCGGCGGTCGAGACGTGGAGCAGGTGGAAGCGGTGGCGGTGGCGGAGCGCGAGCTCGAGCGTGCGCCAGGTGCAACGCACCGCCGCCTTCACGTCGCGAATGCGGGAGTGATCCGCGACGCTGGTGATGCTGACGAGCGCCTCACGGCTTTCGCGGATGGTCTCTTCGTCTTCACAGTGGGCGCAGATGGGCGCTGTCGTCTCGGCGAAGATGCGCTCAAGCGCCTCCTGTTGTTCCACGAGCAGGTCGCCTGTGCTCGAGCCGATGAAGATTTTGATGCCGGGGCTCCGCCGGAGCGCGGCGAGGTCGGGGAGGTTGGCGATCGCGCCGGACGCCTCGGAGGTGGCGCCCAGATAGAAGCCGAAGTTTGCGAGGCTCTTGTGCGAGGCGATGGCGAGCTTCTCCGCCAGACGAGCCTGCGAGGTGGTGGAGGGTGAGGTGTTGGGCATATCGAAGAAGGTGGTCACGCCGCCCGTGACCGCTGCGAGCGGGCCGGTGAAGAGGTCTTCTTTGTGCGCAAAGCCAGGGTCGCGAAAGTGGAGGTGGGCATCGATGACGCCGGGCATCAGGGTGAGGCCGGTCGCGTCGATCTCACGCTCCGCGGCGAGCCTATCTAGCGGGTCGAGCAGGATCCGGCCATCGCGGATGCCAACGGTACGGTGATCGGGCCCGTTGGGGAGCATGACCGTGGCGTTTCGGATGCGGACCTGAAGCGTCGACATGGGCATCTCCGGAGCGGGCGATGGCAGCGGTCTAGTCTTGGCCGCAGCGGGCGGCAACGGGTGCGCTCGGTGCGGGGTTTTGTGTGGCGCCGCGTGCGACGAAATCGTAGGTTGGTGGCCGCACAACAGACTGGGAGATCGTCATGGGCAAGCGGGTCAGGATGGAGGCGCTGGGGTTCGACACGCCGATGCTGGTTGAGGCGTTTGAGCCACCGTCAGACCCTGGCGCGGGCAAGGTGCTGGTGAAGGTGGAGGCCTGTGGCGTCTGCTTCCGTGACCTCATCGACCGCTCTGGCCGCTTCCCCTTTGTGGCGCTGCCCGTCACGCCTGGCCACGAGACGGTGGGCCGGATCATCGCGGTAGGCGAGGGCGTCACGGCCTGGAAGCTGGGCGACCGCGTCGGCACGATGCACCGCGACTCCTGCGGCACCTGCGTGGCCTGCAAGGCGGGGCAGACCTCACAGTGTGATGCTGCGGCCTGGGTCTTCGGGCTCATGGCCGATGGCGGCTACGCGACCCATGTAGTCTCGCCCGAGCTGGGCCTCTACGCGCTGCCCGACGACCTGGAGCCGTCGCTCGCGGCGGTGCTGCACTGCACCTTTGGGACCGCCTATCGGGGGCTGATGCACCATGCGCCGATCGGGCCCGGCACGCGTCTACTCGTGACCGGCGCGAACGGTGGCGTGGGTGCGGCCGCGGTGCAGCTCGGACTGCGGATGGGCGCCGAGGTGGTGGCGGTGGTGCGGAGCGCGGAGCATGTGGACTTTGTGACCGGGCTTGGCGCGCAGCGGGTCATCGTCGATGCGGGCGGCAGCTTTCACAAACAGCTCGGCGCCTGGCGGGCCGATGTTGCACTCGACTGCGTTGGACAGCCCACCTTCAACGCCACGATGCGGTCGCTGCGCGTGGGCGGCGGCATGACGGTTATCGGCAATGTGGTGCAGGAGTCGGTAAGCCTCAACCTGGGCTTCCTCATTGTCTCGAGCATCAAGCTGGTGGGCAGCAGCGGCGCCACCGCGGCCGACATGCGCGGTGTGCTGGCACTGCATCGCGAGCGGCCGCTGTCGTCGAATGTGGAGCGCACCATGCCGCTCGAAGAGGCCGAACAGGCGCACCAGGCGATTCGGGCCGGCGGCCTCCGCGGCCGGCTCGTGCTTGTGCCGAAAGAGGGCTGATGCTGGACGCCGGCTTCTCGGTCTATCGAGCCTCCGACTTCGACCTTCTGCCCGCTTTTGCGGCGGCGTTCGATGCGCTCTGCGACGCCGACTGGCGGGCAGCGGGCGTCTGGCGATGGCGCTCGTTTCTGGCCGCCGACGGACCCCATCCGATGGTGGTCATCGCGCACCGGGACGAGGCCGGCGCGCTGCTCGGCGTGATCGTCGGTGTCTGGCAGCCCGAGCCTGTGAGCCGCTTCGATGATCTCTTCAACCGTTCGACCGAGCTGTCGCCGCGCTGGCTCGACGAGCTGGGCTGGCCCATCGGTGGCTTCTGGCACTTCATCGCGCTGACGGTGTCGCCCGCCGCCCGCGGGAGCGGTGCCCAACGGTCGCTTGTTGGTGCCGCGCTCGCTTGGGTGCTCGACCGTGGCGGTGTTGCACAGGTGCGGACGCTCTCGCCCGCGCAGGGGTTGCCCGAGGCGGCAGCGCTGGTGGCGTCGCTGCCGGCCTACGCCGCTTCGTCGCCTGAGGTGCAGATGCAGCAGGCAATTGCCGGTCTCTGCGACGAGAAGGGGCGGCCCTGGCTGCCCATCCTGCGCGTGCATCCGAGCAACGGTGCCGACCTGGAGGCAGTGCTCTTCGACAGCCGCGCCGACGAGGTGCGGAGCGGCTGCGTCACGCTCCGCTTCGCCTATCAGCGGAGCGCAGAGGCCCGCGCCGAACAGCTCGCCCGCCTCCAATCGTGGACCGCCGTGCGCGCTGCGGCGATTGCGGCGGGCCATGCCGTGCCGGTCTCTACGAGCCGCGGCGCCGCCTGGTTTGTGGAGCCGACGGGCATGCTCGCACCGCCCTGGAGTGGGCTCCGTTAGGCGTCGGTTTCGGCCCGGTTGCGGAGCCAGGCGAGGTAGTCATGCGCCTCGCCCCGGTTGGGCAGGAGGCCGTCGACGATGGCCTGCTTCACGGCTTCGACCGCCTGCCCGACGGCCGGGCCTGGCTGCAGCCCGAGCTCTGTCATCAGCACCTTGCCGAACCCCAGCGGGAGCTGCGGCACAGGCGTAGCATCGCCGCTGAGCGCCTCCACCCGCGCAAGGAAGGGGGCCAGCGCGGCACCCTCTCCGCCAATCTGTGTGAGCGCGACGAGCAGCGCGCACTGGTCGGCAACGCGGGGCTCCGTGCGGGCAATCCAGCGCCGCAGTTCGAGCTCGGGCAGCGCCGCAAGCTGTGCGGTCGAATGGGGCAGGGCGACGAGCTCGCTCACCACCTGCCGCTCCTCGTTGCTCCACTTGAGTCGGTCTGCGAGCAGCGCCACCGTCTGCTGCCGCACCGAAGCCTCGGGCCAGGTTGTGGCATCGCCCGCCTCGGCGCCAGCCATCGCCGCACCGAGCAGCAACCAGGCCCAGCGCAGGTGATGGGGCTCGGTAGGGAGCTGCTGCAGCGCCTCACACCAGCGGTCAAAGCCGTCGCTCTCCAGCAGCGGCAGCGCCTCGGGGAGCACCTCGCGCAGCGCGCCGGTCTGCTGCAGCCAGCGCAGCCCTGCAGCGGGGTGGGGCGCAACGAGCAGCTTGTCGAGTTCGGCCTTCCAGCGCTCGTGCGAGATGGTCTGCAGCCAGGGTGCGCACTCGGTCGCGGCCGTCGTTGTCTCATCGGTGGCGCGGTAATCGAGACGAGCCGCAAATCGAGCGATGCGGAGGATGCGGAGCGGGTCGTCGCGGAGGATGATCCGGGTGCGCTCGAGCCCTCCGCCGGGCACCTCGAGCCGCCGTGCCGCGATCGCCTCGCGGCCGCCGAACAGGTCGACGATCGAGCCGTCGCTGCGGAGCGCCATGGCGTTGATGGAGAGGTCGCGCCGGATGAGGTCGGCCTCCAGCGAGGTACCGAAGGAGACCTCGGGTTTGCGGCTGCCCGGGGTGTAGCTCTCGTCTGGCCGGTAGGTGGTCAGCTCGAGCGTCTTCTCCCCATGGATGGTGGAGATGGTGCCGAAGCGGATGCCCGTGGTGAAGAAGCGGAGCTTGTTCTTCTTCAGGATGTCGATGGTCTTGTCGGGCAGCGCCGAGGTGGCGAAGTCGACATCAAGTTTGGCCGGCAGCGCTGCCGCGGCGATGAGGTCGCGCACCGCGCCGCCCACGATGACAAGCTCCTCTCCTTCAGCCTCGAAGAAGCCGAAGAGCCCGGCGTAGCTGCTGAGCAGATCCTGGATGGCCTGTGCTTCGTCGTGGGGCATGGGAGAGACGAGGGTGCCCGATTGGGATGGGATGTAAGCCGGGTTCTGTTCCCGCGTTAGCGGGTCGTGACCATTCTTCTAGGGCCATGATTGCTCATGGTCTCGTGCGATCAACCCGAGGCCACCGAGCGGGACGCCCGTCCAGGTTTCCCTGATTGGTCTCTATCTGATCTTGCTCCGGATGGGGTTTACCGTGCGCCTTCGGTCACCCGTCGGCCGGTGGGCTCTTACCCCACCTTTTCACCCTTACCGCTACCCCCCTTTCGGAGAGCCGAGCGGCGGTCTGTTTTCTGTTGCACTTTCCCTGAGGTTACCCTCGGTCGCCGTTAGCGACCATCCTACCCTGTGGAGCCCGGACTTTCCTCCAGCTTTTGGCCAGCGGTCACGCACCCATCCCAATCGGGCGGGGAGGCACTAGCCCGCCTTGTTGCGGGCTCGGTCCTCCTCGGACTCGTAGAAGAGAATGCGCTGGCAGTTGGTGCACTGCAGAATCTTCAGGCCGAGCTGGAGCTCGTTGTAGAGCTGCGGGGGCAGCATCATGTTGCAGCCGGTGCACATGCCCTGATGGGCCGAGACGACGGCCTTGCCCGGGCGCCGACCGGCGATGAACTCGTAGCGGCGAACGAGGGTCTTCTCGATCTGGTTGCGGACCGTGAGCCGCTCCGCGGAGAGCTTGTCGGTCTTTGCGCCGGCGGTCGCGGCCTCGTGCTCCATGATGGAGAGGGCCTCGTCGATCTGCGACTTGAGGTGGGCGACCTTGCCCTGCTTGTCGGCAACGTCGGTCTCGGAGCCTTCGATGGCCTCGCGGAGCGACTCGCGCTCCTCCTCGAGGAGACCATTCATCTTGCGGATGGTCTCCATCTCCTTCTCGAGCGCGTTGTACTCGCGGGTGTTGGAGACCTGGTTGAGGCGCGACTTGGAGAGGTTATGCCGCTCTTCGTTGTTGGCGAGCATATCCTCCTTTTCCTTCATCATCGTGCGGGTGTCGGAGAGCTGCTTCTTCTGCGTCAGCAGAGAGTCGTTGAGGCCGTCGTGGAGCTGGTTGAGCTCCTCGAGGTCTTCACGCATCTCTTCTGCGCGGCTGTTGATGGCCTGGATTTGAAGATCAAACTCTTGGAGCTGGCGGAGGAGCATCAACTCTTTTTGCAAGGCACACCTCTAGGATCGGACGGCACGAAGAAGGAGCAAGGAGAAGGCAAAACGGGGGGACCCGCCGCAGTTGCTGCGGTGTTCTGGAGAGGTCCTCTGGTTGGGCGAGCCGCTGCGGAGCGCCGAGTAGGCGTCGTAGGGGTGGCTCAGAGCCGCGAAGAGGGAGAGGACCAAGAGAACTGGGGGTAAGGTTTCGAAACGAGTAGGCCCACCTGGGTTCGAACCAGGGACCAAGCGGTTATGAGCCGCCAGCTCTGACCACTGAGCTATGGGCCCGAATGTCGGCAGCTGCCAGAGGGCCGCTCTGCTAAACGACTCGTGCGTCAAAATCAAAGAATACACGCAAGATAAAGGTCATTCGTCCACAAAGGGTCTGAGCAGTTTCGCACGGGTGGGGTGGCGGAGCTTGCGCAACGCCTTGGCCTCGATCTGCCGGATGCGCTCACGCGTGACATCGAAGTCCTGACCAACCTCCTCCAGCGTGTGGTCCGAGCGCTCCCCGATGCCGAAGCGCATGCGGAGCACCTTCTCTTCGCGCGGCGTAAGCGTCGACAGCACCTTGCGCGTCGTCGCGTCGAGGTTCTTGTTGACCGTCGCCTCGGCCGGCGAGACCGCGTTCTTGTCTTCGATAAAGTCGCCGAGCAGCGAATCCTCCTCTTCGCCAATCGGCGTCTCGAGGCTGATGGGCTCTTTGGCAATGCGCAGCACCTTGCGGACCTTCTCGACCGACAGATCCATCTTGATGGCGATCTCTTCGGGTGAGGGCGGACGGGAGAGCTCCTGCGTGAGCTGGCGCTCGGTGCGGATGAGCTTGTTGATGGTCTCGATCATGTGGACCGGGATCCGGATGGTCCGGGCCTGGTCGGCGATCGCGCGGGTGATGGCCTGACGGATCCACCAGGTGGCGTAGGTGGAGAACTTGTAGCCGCGCCGGTACTCGAACTTGTCGACCGCCTTCATCAGGCCAATGTTGCCTTCCTGGATGAGGTCGAGGAATTGCAGCCCGCGGTTGGTATACTTCTTGGCGATCGAGACGACGAGCCGGAGGTTGGCCTCCACCAGGTCGCTCTTGGCCTTTTCGGCGTTGCGCTGGCCCACCGAGATGGCCTGCCAGGTGATGTAGAGGCTGTCGAGGTTGAGGCCGTATTCGACCGCCACCGCCCGGAGCTGCCGCTTGGAGGCGATCATCTTCTCTTCGACAACCAGAAGCCGCTCACGGGTGAGCCGGAGCGTCTCGAGCTGCCGAAGCCCCTTGTTTGGCGTGCGCCGGAGCGTCTCGGCGAGCTCGCGGACCTGCTTGTAGCTGAGCCGGCAGGAGCGCTCCGCCTGCTGCAGTTCTCGGCCCGCTGTCTCTACACGGTGCATCGACTTGCGGATGCGCTCGATGATGCGCTCGAGCTGGCGCGGGTGGAGCCGCACGCGCTGCATCGCATCGTAGATGCGCGACTTGTGGGCCCGCACCTGGTCGCGGAGCTGCTGCTTGCGGCGCGGCTCATGCTGGCCCGTGCGGAGCTCGCGGCTCACGCGGCGGAGCTCGAGCTCCAGCCGGCGCACATCCTCGATATGGCCAACCGACTCCGCGTGCACCTGCTCGTAGGAGGGGGGTTCGACCCCCTCCACAAAGGTGGGCTCGCGGTAGACATCCTTGAACTTCAGCCGGCCACGCTTGATGTGGTCGCCGATGCTCGCAACCTCGCGCACACCGATGGGCGAGCTCATGATGGCCGCGATGACCATCTCCTCGCCCTCTTCGATGCGCTTTGCCAGCACCACCTCGCCCTCGCGGGTCAACAGCGGCACCGTGCTCATCTTGCGCAGATACATCCGCACCGGGTCGCTGCCGCGGGCGAAGGAGTCGATGTCGACCTCTTCATCCTTGCTGGCTGTCGAACCCCGGTCTCCGCCGCGCATGCCGGCAATCTCCACCGGCTCGTCGTCGTTCTCGTCGTTGCCCTCGACCGGCGAGCCGCCCGTCTCCGAGGGCGCCCGCACATCCATCGGCCGCGCCGAGGTGTTGAAGAGGGGCCCCTTGGGCGCCGTCCGCTTCGACCGGCTCTCGTGCGGTCCGTCGCCTACCGCGATGGACAGCTGTTCCAACAGGATGAGCACATCATCCATCTCTTCCGTATCGACGGCGCCGGCGGGGAAGGCCTCGTTGAGTTGGTCCCAGGTAACGAATCCCCGCTCTCTCCCAGCGAGGATGATCTGCTCGATCTCCTTGCGATTTACCGGGACCGCCATGTCGCTCCTTGCCAGACCGAAACGCCCTCAAGATTGCAGTTTTTGTCCTGCGTTCGGCGGTGTAGAGGGGCGATCTTGGACGGTCAATGGGGCCGATCGTTTTTTGCCGTGGCGGGTATCGTCAGTCTTCTGGCAGGACGGAACCCTCGCTGCGGCGAGCTTGATCCCGCCTGTATCTGGCTCCGGGCGCCCGCCCGCAGGTCGAGCGGCGGGTCGTTCCAGCTGCCTCCTCGGACAACGCGGCTCTCCACCGCCCCGGCTGTCCGTGGCAACGCCTCGGTCGGGCTGTTGATGAAGGCCGAATCGGTCCATTCCGCTACATTGCCGAGCATGTCGTAGAGGCCCCAGGGGTTCGGGGTGCGGACTCTCGCTCGCGCCGGACCGATTTGAGCAGGCCCCTCATGGCCTGCGCCCGAGACGCCGCTCTCGAAGCGGGCCTCGGCGCCGCAGTACCAGACGGCGATGCCATCGAGCGCCGACTCCGCGCCGCACACGAAGCCGCGGGTGGAGTCGAGCCGGATGTTGCCGCGGTAGGTGGCGCTCGTCGTGCCGGCCCGTGCGGCATACTCCCACTCCACCTCCGTCGGGTAGCGGTAGCCGGTGCAGTCGTCGCGCAGCGTGGCGCTCTGGCAGGCGAATGGCTTGGTGCCCGCCTGCTTTGCGTCGCCGGTGCAGCCTCCGAGCTGGTAGCAGGCGGTGAGCTGCTCCTTTGCCGATCGGGCGTTGAGGTAGGCTGCGCCATCCCACCAGGAGACGCTGTCTACCGGGCAGCCGTCGCCGCAGGCGGCGAACTTGGAGGGGTTGCTCTCCATGACGGCCCTCCAGTCCCGTTGCGAGACCTCTGCCATCTGGAGGAAGAAGGGGCTCTCGATGACCACCTCCGCCTGCCACTCCGTGCTCTTGTGGCCCAGCTCGGTGGCGGGCGTCCCGCGGGTGAAGGTCCCGGCCGGGATGTAGGCGAAGCCCTCAGGTGCGCAGTGCTTGTTGGAGCAGAGGCTGGAGGCGCACTGCGTCGGCTGGTCGCAGGGCTGGCCGAGCTGCCGGTTGACCATGGGCAGAAGCGGCGCGGCGACGGGCATTGCGGCGGAGCCCTCGGCTTCTGTGCCCGCCGCGCCGCTCCCCGAGCCCGCAGCCACCACCGCCCCCAAGCCGCCGGCTGCGGCCGCGACAGGTGGTGGGGTGGGTTTGTCGCCGGTGGGCGCGGCCGCAGCATCGGCGGAGCCCTCGCCTGGTGTCGCCGCGGGTTCAACGCTGGGACGGAGCGCAAAGAAGGCGGCCGCGGCGGCCAGCGCGAGGGCTCCGGCGGCACCGGCGAGACGGTTGGATCGCGCGGGTGCAGGGGCCTGCTTCGCCGGTGCCGGCGGCTTGGGGCGGGCGGTGGCGCGGGCGGCGGCGGTTGCGTCGGCCTGGGCCTGCTGGAGGCGGGGGAGGCGGGGCTCCGGCCAGGCCTGGTCGAAGGCGGCGGCGAAGGTGCGGATGGAGTCGTAGCGGGCTTCGGGGGCGCGGAGCATGGCGCCCGACAGCACCTTTAGCACTGGGAGCGGGACGACCGAGCGGAGTTCGGCGAGGGCGGCGACGGTGGTATCGTCGCTGTCGTAGGAGAGCTCCCACCAGCAGCGGCCGAGCGCCGGACGCATGCGGAGGGTGAGGAGCTCGATGGCGATGACGGCGAGGCTGAAGACAACGGTCTGCTGCGTGACCACGACGGGGGTGCCGGCTGTCTGCTCTGGAGCGAGGTAGGCCTCGCCATCGGCCCCATGGTCTTCGGGGCGCCAGGCAATGCCGGCGGTGTCGGCGGCGAGGCCGAAGTTGCAGACGCGGAGCTCGGGCTGGCCGCCTGCCTCGACGATCAGGAGGTGTTCGGGCCGGAGCCGCCGGTGCTCGAGCGGGCCGTAGGGTGCCGGCAGTTCGGCGGCGGCGGCGAGCGCGTCGCAGAGCTGCAGAAAGAGGTCGCGGCTCCGCTCGACCGGCATCAGCTCGACATGCTCCGAGAGCCAGTGCTCGAGCGTCACGCCGGAGCTCGCGTTCGAGACCACAACATCCATGCCGGAGACGAGCTGGGGCTCGAAGGAGCGATCGATGTAGTGGTTGCGGAGACGAGCGAGCGCGGTGGCGCGGCCGCGGAAGGAGGCGAGCGCCTCGTGGGAGCCATGGGCCGCCGCATGCACAATCGTCAGCCGAAGCGGGCGATCGGCGGCCGAGGCGTTCGACTCTTTGGCGCGCCAGATCTGCTCGAGCCCCTCGGACGAGAGCTGCTCCAAGAGTGTGTAGACGCCCAGTGCGCTCCCGACCGTCAGCTTGTCGTAGAGTCCGGAGGCTTCGGTGACGTTCGGGTCGTGGGGCTGGTCTGGCATGCTGTTACGCGTCAAAACGCGGTGCGGGGGTCGATGCTCAGGCTACGAGCAAGGCTGCGGCATACCCCAAACCGCACGCAATTCAATCTTTTGCGACAGCCGTTGGCCCCCTTTTAGGGTCGGACCTCTCTCTCGAGCTCATTGAGGCGCTGGAGCTGTGTCAGCAGCGCCAACTCATCGGCCTCGCTGCCCCGCTTGCTGGCGGACTCGAGTTCGGTCAGGAGCCGCGAACGGGTGGAGACGATCCAGGCCCGCTTGATCTTCAGCGACACAGCGTGGAAGGCGCTCTGAATCTTCTCCTCGTAGAGCGGCCCGGCGAGCATGAGCGCCCGGCCGATGATGTTCTTCAGCGGCCCCTCTTCGAGCATCTCGAAGGCGCGGCTAAGCGAAGGGCCGTTCTGCTGGTGCGCCGCAGCAACGGAGCGGGCCCACTCGGCGACCTCTCGCTGCTCCATGGAGATGTCGGTGCGGGCATGCAGGAAGGACAGCAGCAGCGCAGCGCGCCGGTGGAGCAGGACGATGAGCTCGGTCTCCATCGGGTTCAGCGGCGCGAGCTCAACAGGCGAAGCGCTCTCGGCGGGGAGCGGGCCGTCGTCAAAGGGCGCATCGCCAAAGGGCGCGTCGTCGAAGGGCGTCGAACCGGCCTCGTTTGCGGCCTGTGGTGGTACGAAGGGCGGGCGTGCTGCAGCGCGAGCCGCCTGCCCGCCTGCATATCCTGTGGCAGTAGCGCCTGGCCGGAAGCGGCGGGCGAGCTCTCCGGGGCTCAGCCCGGTGCGCCGGGAGATCTCCTGGATCCAGGCCTCGAGCAGCGTCGTGTCCTTGATCTTGGCCATGAGCGGCGCCAGCTCGGACACTGCGGCCGCCTTGGCGCTCGGTGTGGCGCTCCCGGTTGCCGGCAGGATGAGCTCCTCGATGAGCAGGTCGAGCAGCGGCTTTGCCTGCTGAACGAGCGCCTGTACCGCGTCGGCACCGCCTCGTCGGGCGATGTCGTCCGGGTCGGCGCCGTCAGGGAGTTGGGCGAAGAGGATCTCGGGGAAGTCGGCCTCGAGCAGGATGTCGAGCGACTTGCGGGCGGCGGCGCGGCCCGCCTTGTCGCCATCAAAGAAGAGGACGACAGACTTGGTGAAGCGGCGCAGCAGCCGCACCTGATCAATGGTCAGCGCGGTGCCGAGCGGAGCGACAGCCTGTGAGACGCCATGTGCATGCAGCGAGACCACATCAAAGTTCCCCTCGACCAGGATCGCCCGCTGCGCAGCCTTGATGGGCGCTTGCGCGAGGTCGATGCCGAAGAGCTCCTTGGCCTTCTTGTAGAAGGGTGTCTCTGGCGAGTTGATATACTTGGCCTTCTCTTCCGACGAGAGCGCCCGCCCCGAGAAGGCGACCACCCGCTTGGAGAGGTCACGCACGGGGAACATGAGACGGTTGCGGAACATGTCGAAGTGGCCGCCGCCCCGCTCACGCGCTTTGGCAAGTCCGGCGTACTCCAGGTCTGCAACCGGCACCCGCTTGGCCGCCGCCGCGTCGACCAGCGTGGACCATTCGCTCGTCGCATAGCCCAGCCCGAAGGCGCGGACCGTCTCGAGCGGGACACCGCGTCGGGCGATGTAGGCGGTGGCTTCCGGGTAGCGCCCTGAGAGTAGGTTGTCGGCGTAGAACTGCGCAGCAAACTGGGTCGCGCGGAAGTAGCGCTCCTTGTCGGCCTGCGCGATGTCGCTGCGGGCGTTGCTCTCGCGTGCCGGGAGCTGCACGCCCGTCTGGCCGGCCAGCTTCTCGATCGCCTCCATAAAACTGAGTCCGTCGCGCTTCTGCAGAAACGAGAAGACATCACCGGAGGCCTGACAGCCGAAACAGTGATAGCGCCCGATCTCCGGGTTCACATTGAACGACGGGCTCTTCTCGCTGTGAAAGGGGCAGAGCCCCAGCAGCCGATTTCCGCGCCGTTCCAGCCGAACCGACTCGCCGATGACCTGGTCGATCGCTGCGCGGCTGCGGATCTCGTGGATGATGGCTTCGGAGTAGATGGCCATGGGGGCGTCGGCTTCCTGATGAGGGGTCCCGATACTACGGATCAGGCGCGGCCCGTCGACCCCCAAATGGCAGGGTCAGGGATCTTTCGGGAGCCCGGTCCGCAGAAAGTGGTAGGGGCCGGCGGTCGCGCCCCAGACCTGGGTGCCGGCCGCGTCGTAGCCCTGGTCCCACGACTGCATGCCGGCTGCGGTGAGGATGACCGTGGAGGTGGCGTGGGTGGCGCCGCGGAGCGAGCTCGGGCAGCCATCGCCCTCCGTGCCGCCGCCAAAGCCCATGCTCCGCTCGCTGCCGCGCTGTTCGTCGCTGTTGTAGGCCATCTCGCGCAGGTGCACCGCGCAGCCCACCTTCTCGGCTGCAAGCCCGTCGGTGTAGCCGGGTCGGTCGGCCGCGGGCCGATTGCAGAAGCCGGTGAAGGGGGCCGGGTTTGTGAACTCGAAGACCCGCGAGATCACCTCGCCGGGCTGGCCAGGCTCCACCACATAGAGGCGCTGCCGATAGGGCTCGGCCAGTTTGTCGGCCCCGGCCTGCTCCACATAGAGCACATGGCGGCCGAGCGATGGGGCAGAGATGGGGCAGATGGCGAGGTGGATGTCGAAGTAGTCGGGGGTGGTTGCAGCCTGCGCGCTGGAGTCGAACCGGCCGGTCAGCAGCTCCGTCACGCGCGCGACGCGCAGGTCGTCTTCACCGACCTCGAAACCGGGCGGGAAGCAGGCAATCGCCTCGCCTGGGCCGGGGCCGTCGTCGAGCGAGGGCTCAGCCACGGCGGTTGGCGGAGCGTCGGCCGCCTGGGGGGCACCGCAGCCGGCAAGGAGGAGGAGGGTGAGGGCGTAGCGCATGTGGGGCTCCGAGGCGGGGCTCAGTCGGCGAGCAGCGAAGAGGTCTTGTGCTTGGGGTCGGGGGTCCAGAAGAGGGCGAGGAGGGCCGGAAGCAGCATGAGGTCGCCCAGGATGCAGCCGGTGAGCGTCACGGTCATGAGCTCACTGAAGAGGCGGACCGGCACGAAGGAGCTGGCAAGGAGCACCGCCATGCCACCCACCAGCATGAGGCTGGCAGAGAGAATGGCCCGGCCGGTGCCTCGCGCGGTGCGCATCACGCACTCCTCTTTGCTGTGGCCCTCGCGTGCCTCTTCAAGCAGCCGCGCGAGTACATGGATGGTGTCGTCGACGGCGAGGCCGACGGCGATCGAGAAGATGATGACCGAGGTCGTGTTGAGGTTGATGCCCTGCAGCGCCATGTAGGCCAGTGTCCAGACGAGCGGCAGCATGTTGGGTGGCGCGCTGATGAGCCCCATGCGCAGGCTGCGGAAGAGCACCGTCATGAAGCCGAAGATGAGGATGGTGGAGAAGAAGAGGGAGCTGGTGAGGTCGGAGATCAGCGAGGTCAGACCGCGGCTTGCTGAGTAGGCGTCGCCCGTCAGATGAAGCGTGACGGAGGGCCACTTGGCGAGCCGCCGTGCGACCTCTGCGGTGAGCTGGTCGCTCAGCTCGTTGGAGCGCTTGGAGCCCACATCCTCCACCGCGATGGCCACCCGCATCTCGGTCCTACTGAGGTTGACGAAGGCCTCCAGCGGGTTGGTGGTGCCGCCCTCGAGCAGCGAGGCGAGCTGGGCCACCTGCGGCCGCGACTTGAAGGGCTGATCCCGCTTGCTGGGGTCGCCCGCGTAGGCCACCCAGGTCTCGTGCAGGTAGTCCTGGTAGGAGGTGGCGCTGATGGCGCCCTCCTGCGCCTCGATCCACGTTTCGAGGCCGGCAATGGCGTTGAGCAGCTCGGGGTCGTCGAACTGTCCCTTCTCCGTGCTTGTGAAGTGGAGCTCGAAGGGGACCGAACCGTTCAGCTTCTTCTCCATCAGCTCGATGGTCTCGAGGATCTCGTCGCCCGGCCGGAAGGTCTCGCGTAGCCGCGTATCGATGATGATGGAGCGTGAGATATAGATCGCCGGCGTCATCAGCAGCACGGTTCCGATGACCACCTTCCAGGGGTTGCGGAAGGAGATCCCCATGAGCCAGACCACGACTCGCTCGGTGATGCCGTCTTTGCGGCTCTCCTGGCTCTTCGATGAGGGGGGAGCGACGAGTGTCAGGGTAGGCGGAAGGAAGAGGATGGTGATGATGTAGGTGAGCAGCGCGCCGGCCGCCGCCGCGATGCTGAAGTTGCGCAGGAGCTCCGTGTGCGAGAACAGGTTGCTCGCAAAACCTACCGACGAGGTCATGGCGGTGAGACCGCAGGCGACGACAACAGCCATCATGGTCCGGTGGCCGGCGACCTGGTTCGTCGGTGCGGTCGTTCGCTCCTCCATGTAGCGGCTCACCACATGGATGCTGTCGTTAACGCCGACGACGATGAGGAGCACCGGCAGGATCTGGTTGATGATGTTAAAGGGTTGGTCTGCCCAGGCCATCGTCCCGACCAGGATCAGCACAGAGATGCCGACCGCCATGGCAGGGAAGAGGATCGCAGCCCACCAGCGGAAGGTGAGGAAGAGGCAGAAGACGCAGAAGAGCATCGCAAGCGGCACGAGGCGGGTCTGGTCGTGAAAGAACCGGTCGACCACCCAGACGCGGATGTGGGGCAGGCCGCTCACCTTCACGGTCGCGCCCGCAGGCGCGGGATGCGCCGCGAGATAGTCTTTGAAGTTTTGGTCGATGGGTCGGTTGGCCTTCACCTGTGTCCGGTCGCGGTCGATGTAGAAGGCGAGCATCGCCACATCCCGCTTGCCCGCGCTGTCGCCCATGCTGATCAGCCGCCGGTCCAGAAGTTTCGATTCACGCACGGTCGCCCGGAGCGCCTCTGCCTCGTCGTGTTCGACCGTCGGCCCCACGACCGGGTTGTCGACCCGTACCTCGAAGCCGTCAGCCTCATTGCCTGCCCGCCGCGGGATGGGGGTTCGGGTGACGCTCTCCACCTTCTCGCACCAGCTCTTGTCTTCGAGCGCGAGCGAGGCGCTGTGGAGCCAGGCCAGGTTGGCATCGGAGAGCACATCGTCGCTCTCCATCACGATGGCGATTACATTGTCTGTCTTGCCGAACGACTTGGTGAAGGCCGCGTCGATGGCCGCTTGATCCTCGAAGGTGGCAAAGAGCGCCTGCGGCGAGAAGTCTGCCCGCACGCCGCGGACCACAATGCCCGCCACCGCCAGCAGCACCAGCAGCGCCACAAAGCCAAGCGGCATCCAGCGCCGCTCCAACGACTTGCGGGAGAACGTCTCGACGATGGACTCAATGGAGGGCATGGCGTTACCTGACTTTCCGCGGACAATGCGGGCCGCCCTTCTGCGCTCGCGAAGACAAAATTGCAACGGATCTCGTTGAATCGCTACACCTTACCGACCTAGGATCGCGCCACCCGCACACCATCGCCCCAGGCTCCCAATCATGGCGCACGATAACGCACACTCCCGTCCGGCCTCCGCCGTTGTGGCCCGCTGGGTCGATCCCCGACAGCAGCAGCCTGTCGCACTCCCCATCTACCAGACCACCACCTTCGTCATGGACGAGGCCCTCGTCGCGGCCATGAACCGGGGCGACTACCGCTCCGAGTATCTCTACACCCGCATGGGCAACCCGACGGTGCGCGCGCTCGAGGAGCGGCTCGCTGCGCTGCACGG
The DNA here is from genome assembly GCA_947496715.1 of Myxococcales bacterium. Lineage (GTDB taxonomy): Bacteria > Myxococcota_A > Bradymonadia > REDH01 > REDH01 > CAIWGR01. The sequence continues at coordinate 11,669 of CANMDT010000013.1, read as the reverse complement.
CGCCGAGGATGGGCTCTGCACCGCCAGCGGCATGGCGGCGCTGTCAGCGGCGCTCATCGGCAACACCACGCCTGGCGACGGAATCGTCGCCGCCAACCAGCTCTACGGCGTCACCACCGCCTTCCTCGTCCGCTTCCTCGCACGCATGGGGCGCCAGGTTGTCTTCGCCGACACGAGCGATCCGCAGGCCATCGCCTCTGCCGCCGCCTCGCTCGCAAAGCCGGCCTGGCTCCTCGTCGAGACCATCTCCAACCCGCTCATGCAGGTGTCGCCCATCGCGACCCAGGCTGCCCAGGCCCGCTCGCTCGGCATGCGGCTCATGGTCGACAACACCTTCGCCAACCCGCTCCTCTGCCGGCCGCTCGCGCTAGGCGCAGACCTGGTGGTGGAGAGCCTCTCCAAGTCGATCTCCGGCCACAGCGATGTGCATGGCGGCTTTGTGGCCGGCGCGGCGGAGCCTGTGCGGCTCGCCTGGGATGCGATGGTCCATCTTGGGAGCTGCCTCGACCCCCACGCCGCAGCGCTCATCTGGCGCGGCCTTAAGACCGCGGTGGTCCGAACCGATGCGAGCTGCCAGCGGGCGGCGGCGCTGGTTGAATGGCTGCAAGAGCAGGGCATGGAGCAGGTCTTTCACCCCTCGCTGCAGATCGGCTGGCAGGAGACGCTGACGGCGGGCGGACCCATGCTCAGCTTTGTGGTCACGGGCGGCGATGCCCGCGCGGAGCGCCTGCTGCAGGCCCTGAAGGTAGCCACGCCAGCCACCTCGCTCGGCGGCGTGGAGACCCTCGTGAGCCTGCCCTACAACACCTCACACAGAACGCCGGAGGCCCGTGCGCAGATTGGTCTGCGGCCCGGAACGGTGCGGCTGTCGGTCGGCATCGAGGCCTTCGAAGACCTGCGCGACGACCTCGCACAGGCCCTCGCGGCGAGCGCCTAGTCGCGCGCGTTCGTCTTCCAGTCGTAGTCGAAGAAACCGATCTTGTTGGCGCTGTCTTCGACAAAGGCGCGCTGCTCGGGCGCAACGTGGGCGGCGATGAAGGCGCGCACGCCCTCGGGGCCGCCGAAGTCCTCTTTGTACCAGTCGAAGATGGAGCTGATCTCGATGCTCTTCTTCCCCTTGAAGAGGGTCGTGCGGGTCACATACTCGGTCGCCTGCCGTTCCAGGAGCGCCTCGAGGTTGGCGGCCGTGATGGCCTCCCCAACGAGGACGGGGCAGCTAGCGCTGGCGCAGTTCACCAGGAAGTGGATGCGCGGCTCCTTGAAAGGATCGCGAATCTTGGTCTTCTCGAGCTCGTTGAGCGTGAGGGATTCTCCGGCGATGGTGTGCTTGGTCTTGTCGAAGAAGCCGGGCTCTTCCGTAACCTTCTTCACCGGCCAGAGCCTGAGCACCTCAGCGATGGTCGTGGCGTTGTAGGCGTTGATGTAGAAGGCCAGCGCCTCTTCGCGTGAGAGCTTGGAGGTATCGGCAGTGGCGACCTGCTCGGTGAAGGCCTTGAGCTTGGCCATCGCGTCGGTGTCGGCCGCAAGCGCCTTGTAGCGGAAGCCACCGTCGGCGGTCACGAAGGTGTGGAGCAGCGCATCCCAGCCGGCGGTGGCGTCAGCGGTCGCGGGAGCTGCAGCCTCCGCAGGGGCGGAAGGCGCCGGTGCTGCGTCGGCCTGCGCGGTCTCGATCGTAGGGGTCGCGCCATGTCCTTCGCAGGCCGTGGCCGGTCGGGCCATGGCCGTCGAACCGGCGAGCAGAAGGGTGGTTAGGAGCAATGAGATGGGGGTCACAGACATTTTTTTCCTCCGGCACGCAACATCGGTCTCTGAACGCCGACAATACCATGGGCCGTCGACGGATCAACTGTTGCGACCCTTCACTTTCTTGCTGTGAGGTGTCTGATGAAGCGAACGATTGTATCTCTGGGCATGTTGATGGTGGTGGGCTGCGGGCAGCGCGAGGTGCTGCGGTTTGTGCCGGCCGCTCCGGGCTACGCGGTCGAGCGCCCCGAGGAAGAGGAGGGCTCCGCTGATGGCGTGAAGGCAGCTCATCACAGGGTCGCCGCTGCCACCCGCCTCGGTGAGCGGGTCGCTGCGAGCGAGCGTGCGCTCCGCCATCCGGCGGTAGCGGCGGCGCCCACGCGCAGCCGAACTGCTGCACCCGAGGCGGAGGAGGGTTCGGCAGCTGAGGCTGCTGCCACCGCGCCGCCTGCGCTTGTCGACCTCAACACCGCCACGCTCGCCGAGCTCGATGCGCTGCCCCGTGTCGGGCCGGCGATGGCGGCCCGTATTGTTGCCAAGCGCCCCTTTCGCCGCCCCGATGACCTGCGCCGCGTCAGCGGCATTGGCCCCTCGACCTTTCGCGCCCTCAAGCCACTCGTGACGGTCAGTGCGGCGCCTGCGGCGCGCGCCAAACAACCTCATTGAAGCGAACTGCGAGGTTAGGCTAGGGTGCGGCCCGCGAACCATGGGTTCGTCTCATTGCCGGAAGTTCCTCATGCGTATGATCTTTGTTGGCCCCCCGGGCGCCGGAAAAGGCACCCAGGCCGCCCGTCTGGTCGAACACTTTGCCATCCCCCACATCTCCAGCGGCGACATGCTGCGGGCAGCGGTGAAAGAGGGAACGGCGCTGGGCATCGAGGCCGACGGCTACATGAAGCGGGGCGACCTGGTTCCGGACGCCGTCGTCATCGGCATGATCGTCGAGCGCATCGGCAAGGCGGATGCCGCCACCGGCTTCATGCTCGACGGTTTCCCCCGCACCCGTCCGCAGGCCGAGGCGCTCGACGTGGCGCTGGCTGCTGCTGGCGTGACGCTCGATGCGGTCGTGCTGCTCGAGGTCCCCGACAGCCTCATCGTCGAACGCATCGTCTGGCGTCGCACCGACCCCGCCACCGGCACCATCTACCACCTCAAGTTCAGCCCGCCCGAGAGTGACGAGATCGCGGCGCGCCTCCAGCAGCGCAAAGACGACACCGAAGAGGCCTGCATCAACCGCCTCAGCAAGTATCACGGCGAGACGGCCCCCATCGTCCCCTTCTACGAGAGCCAGGGCATCCTGCGCCGCGTGGATGGCGTTGGCGCCCCCGACGAGATCACGGCACGCCTCCTCACCTCGCTTCAGCACTGAGAAGAGAGGCCGACGCCTGTTGATGCTTGCCCACGCGCTTGCCTGCGTCACGGTCGTGGCCACGGCCTGCTCGGAGGCGCCTGTGCGCGGACTGGGAACCTCCGGCGGCGGTGGAGGTGGCGGCCTGCCTGCCGATACCGGCACCGGCGATGCCGCACCCGATGTTACCGGTGGCTCGGATAGCGGTCTCGATGACACGGGCGCGGTCGACACCACGGTGGATGACACGAGCAGCGACACCTCGACCGACACCTCGACCGACACGGCCCCCGACACGGTCGGCGACACCGCGACAGACACGGCTGCCGACACGCTCCCGCCCACGGAGAACTGCAGCAACGGCGTGGACGACGACCTCGACCGGCTCATCGACTGCCTCGACCCAGACTGTGCCGGTGCCCCACTCTGCGCCGGCTTCGTCGAAGATTGCGCAGACGGCCGCGACAACGACCGCGATGGCGCCATCGACTGCGCCGACCGCGACTGTGACGGCACGCCGGCCTGTGCTCCGGACTTCGAGACAAGCTGTACCGACCGCCTCGTGCACTGCTCCCTCCGGCTATGTCGCCACCGCTACCGACTGCGACGACACCCGTATCACCGTCTATCCTGGTGCGACGGAGGTCTGTGCCGACGGCCTCGATAACAACTGCGACACCTTCTTCGACTGCGCCGACAGCAGCTGCGCCGCGCTGCCCGCCTGTCAGGTGGTCGAGATCTGCAACAACACCCTCGATGACGACGGCGACGGCCTCGTCGACTGCCTCGACTCCGGCTGCGCCGCTGAGCCTTCCTGTGCCGTCGGCACCTGCCTCGACTTCGACCTCGGCGCCTCCGTCGGCGACGCCGTCGCGCTCGACACCATCGTCTTCGCCGCCGGTCCGGAAACCAGCAACGACACCAACACCAGCTGCGGTGGAGCCGTCTCGTCCGACCGCGGCTACCTCTGGCGCGCCCCGCGCGCCGGCACCTACACCTTCTCCATCAGCGATGCCGACTACATCTGGATCATGAGCATCCGCCCGCCCAGCTGCACCGCGACGGACTACCTGTGCGCGGCCCAGGACACCCTGGTCGGACCGGGCATTGGTCGTTTCTTCCGCGCCGGTGAGCAGACCCTCATCACCGTCGATGGTCTCGCGGGCGCAGAGGGTACCTTCACCCTCAACATCAACCCCTCCGAGGCCGGAGCCTGCACCGACGCCACCGACAACGACGGCGACCGACTCGTTGACTGCAACGACAGCGACTGTGCCGCCAACGCGGCCTGCCCCGAGAACTGCACCAACGGCGTCGACGACGATGCCAACACCCTCGTTGACTGTGTTGACCCCGACTGCCGCCTCACCGGAACCTGCTGCATTCAGGACCCGCTCGAGAACAACGACGCCATCGCCACCGCCACACCCATTGCCGGCTGGCAGGCCCGCATGGGCACCGCCGTCACCGTCTCCACGGGCGACGACGACTTCTACGCCGTGCCTGTCTGCGCCGGTGTCTCCGTTGCGGCCTCCGTCAACTTCGTGAACGCCAACGGAAACATCGACCTCGAGCTCCGAAACGCCACCGGCGCCTCGGTCCTCGCCTTCTCCCGCTCGCTGTCGAACAACAGCGAGACCATCAGCTACAACGCCGTCCGCACCGAGACGCTGTTCCTCCGCGCCACCATGGCCGGCGCGCTCGCCTGCTCCTCCTACACCTACAACTTCACCGTCAGCGGCAGCTGCCCCTGAGCAGGCCGCAGCAGCAAATCGTCGCTGGCGCCGCAACAACAGCGCGCAGACGACGATAACTCCTCCAGACCGCACCACCCGTGCGCAACGAGGAGGAGTTCATGGTGCCGCAGACGACGAAGTTTCAGAGAGGGACCGCGCTGCTCGCGCTGCTGCTGGCCGGCTGCGCCGCCGAGTGGGAGGAGCGGTCGGGGGACACCGGCGGACTCCGCCTGCCGGGACCGATCGCCGAGACCCATGCAATCGTGGACGGTAGCCGCGATCCGCTGGTTGTTCGAGAGGGGGCGCTGCTCCGCGTCCGCTGCCTGGCCTTCGACGACGAGGGGCTGGTCGCCTCTTCGCTCGGCCTCGTACCAACGCTGCGGTCGGGGGTGGGCCTCGCCAAGGTGCGGCGTGAGGGCTGGCTTGAAATCTACCAGGCGGGCCGCGTCGAGGTTGCCTGCGACGCCCCCAACGCCACCGTCCGCTCCACCCTGCTCATGATCGAGCCGCGCGTTGCGCCGACGCCTACTGCGGCGCTCGCGCCGCCGCGTTGACGCTCCCTCCTGCGCCGCGGTAAAGGCCCGCATCGGCTCTCCGTTGGAGCCACAACGCGGAGTGTTCCATGCATCCCAAAGTCCTAGCCGACGCCTATCTCCGCGGCGAGAACATCACCTCGCTCCTCCGAACGCTCGACGCCTCCGACAGAAACAGCGAGGCGACCATTGAGACCGCCTACGATCTGCAGGCCGGTAGCTACGTTGCGGCACTCTCCGACCCCGCCATCAAGGCCCACAAGGCGGCCTATGGCGCCGCCATCGCCCACGAACTGCTCCAGCTCACCGAGCCGACCAGCCTTCTCGAGGCCGGCGTCGGCGAAGGCACCACACTCTCCTTTGTCCTTAAGGGGCTTGAACTTCCCGACCTGCACGCCCACGGCTTCGACCTCTCTTGGTCGCGCATCGCCACCTGCCGAGACTGGCTCGCCTCGCAGGCCGTCGGCGAGCCCACCCTCGCCGTCGCGAGCCTGCTCCATCTGCCCTACGCCTCCGACGCCTTCGACATCGTCTACACCGCACACACCATCGAGCCCAACGGTGGCAACGAGGCCGCAGTCCTCAGCGAACTCTACCGCGTCACCTCACGCTACCTCGTCTTGCTCGAGCCTGGCTACGAGCTCGCCTCCGATGAGGCCCGCGCCCGCATGGAGCGGCTCGGCTACTGCCGCGACCTTCCCGGCGTCGCCGCCTCGCTTGGCATGAAGGTGACTCGGCACGAACTCTTCGCCCACAGCGTCAATCCCCTCAACCCGACCGCCATCACCATCATCGAGAAGCGGCCCGCCGCACCCCCGGCCACACCCGCCTTCGCCTGCCCCAACTTCGGAGATCCGCTCTTCGCAATCGGTGGCGCCCTCTTCTCGCCCGACAGCCTCCGCGCCTACCCCACCCTTGGCGGTATCCCCTGTCTGCGGCAGCAGGACGCTGTCATTGCGAGCGCCTTCGCCCGCTCCGCCGGCTAGCCTCGGTCAGCAGGCGCTGGAAGCTGGCTTGTATGCCAGCCCGCCAGCGACGGGAGCGCCCGCCGCGCCTCGGTCAGCAGCCGCGTCCGCGTCTCATCCACCTCGGACGACCGACACCAGATGCGCATCCGCAGCACCGTCGCCCCCTCGCGAAGCTCCTGCACAGCTACCGAGGCCGCGTCGTGGTGCCGCGGCCTGTCCGTCAGATCGTCACTGACCTCCGCCTGAAGCGGCCCAGCGAGCGCCGCCGCCTGAATCCGCTTCGCCACCTCCAGCAGCACCTCCAGCGCCGCCGCTGCGTCGACCGCATGCGGAACAGGAACCAGCGTATCGATACGCCGCATCGGCTCGGTGGTGAAGTTCCGGATCTCCGCGCCCCACACCTTCGAGTTCGGCAGCGATACATGCACATTCTCGGCGGTCCGTAGCTCCGTAGACATCAGCTTGATCGCGCGCACTCGGCCCTGCACACCCGCAGCCTCGATCTCGTCTTCCGACTTGAAGGGCCGGAACATCAGCAGCGCGACCCCCGACGCCATGTTGAGGAGCATGCTCTGCAGCGCCAGCGTCAGACCGAGGCCGCTCGCGCTCACAAAGGCGACGAGCCCGCCCGTCCCCACGCCAGCAACCACCATCGCTATGCCGATGCTAAGCAAGATGCAGACCAGTCGCGCCATCTGCCGCGCGAAGGGCGCAAGCTCATGGTCGATCTCCGTCGATCGCAGCACACCGTCGCGCACCCAGTTCGCCACCCGCCCCGATTGCCAGATGCCGATGGCGGCGACCGCAAAGCCCATTGCACCGGCAAGGTGGGGAATGTTCGCCACGCCGAAAAGTGAGTCTGCAACTGCCATGGCCCGTCCGGTTGAAACTGCGCGGGTTGACACACCAACGCGCATGATCGACCATGTAGGGCAAAGGAACCGAGAGAGGCAACTTGCGCGCGGCGCTGCTGTCACTTGATGTTGTCCCTGAACTGGAACGGAGCGTGCGATGCGAATCCTCAACTTGTCTTCACTCCTCCTCCTGACCTCGCTTGCAGCCTGCACCTCCGATACGCCGGCCGGCTCCGGCGCAGCGGGCGGCACCGATACCGGTGCGGCCGATACCGCGACGACCGATAGCGGCAGCGCGGATACTTCGGCCGAGGATACCGCCGTTGCGGACACGGGCGCGACCGATACGGCCGGCGCCGACACCATCGTCGATACCACAGACGAAGAGGTCACTGGCGACCCCGTCGGAACGCCCTGCACCGACGACAGCAGCTGCGCCAGCCGCGACTGCTACATCGCCGACCCTCAACTTACCGAAGGACTCTGCTCCCAGCTCTGTGGCTCCGACGCCGACTGCCCTGCCGACTGGGAGTGCATCGCGGCGGCCGGCACCACCGACGCCCAGCGCAGCTGCGTCCCGACCAACTACTGCTACGACCGTGACGGCGACAACTTTGGCATTGGGGCAGGCTGCACCGGCCTCGACTGCGACGATTTCAACGAGGCCACCAACCCGCAAGGCACCGAGACCTGCGATGGTGCCGACAACGACTGCGACAACCAGGTCGACGACTCCCCCGTAGGACTCGGCGTTGCCTGCGATACTGGCTTCTCTGGCGTCTGCGCCACCGGCATCCTCGCCTGCGACGGCGGCTCGCCCGTCTGCAACCCCACCGAGGCTCCCTCTGCCGAACTCTGCGACACCATCGATAACGACTGCGATGGACTCATCGACCAGACCGCCGAAGGCGCGCCCATCGCTCGCCCCTGCTACGAGGGCCCTGCCGGCACCGAGGGTGTCGGCCTCTGCGCGGGCGGCCAGCAGTTCTGTGCCGACGGCACCTTCGGCCTCTGCGAGAATGACTTGCTCCCCACCACGGAGCTCTGCGACGGCCTCGACAATGACTGCGACGGCGTGACCGACAATGGCGACCCGGGCGCCGGCGTGGTCTGCAGCACCGGCCTGCCCGGCCTCTGCGGCGCGGGCGTGACCGCCTGTGTGGACGGCGCCGTGACCTGCCTCGCCAACATCGGCAGCACCGACGAGGAGTGCGATGGCCGCGACAACGACTGCGACGGCCTCGTCGACGAAGACGCCGACGACTTTGCCCTCACCACCGCCTGCTACGGCGGCCCCGACGGGACCGCTGGGCTCGGCATCTGCGCGGAGGGCTTCGCCACCTGCCGCCGCGGCGTCTACGGCGCCTGTCAGGACCAGATCATCCCCGCCACGGGCGAGAGCTGCGACCTGCTCGACAACGACTGCGACGGCCTCGTCGACGAAGACAACCCGGGCGGCGGCCGCATCTGCAACACCGGCCTGCTCGGCGAGTGCGGGCTTGGCGAGACCAGTTGCCTCGAGGGGACCATCGCCTGCACCCCCAACCTCGCCGCCTCCGAAGAGGTCTGCGATGGCCGCGACAACGACTGCGATGGCCAGATCGACGAAGACGACACAGGCGCAACCCTCCAGCGCGGCTGCTACGCGGGCCCCGACGGCACCGTGGGCGTGGGAGAGTGCCGCTCCGGTGTGCAGCTCTGCGTGGGCGGCAGCTTCGGCGGCTGCGCGGGCCAGGTGCTCCCCACCACCGAGACCTGCAACGAGCGCGACGATAACTGCGACGGAACGCAGGACGAGGGGCTCGGCGTCACCCTCTACGCAGACGCAGACGCAGACGGCTACGGCGACCCCGCGGTCAGCCGTGTCGCCTGCACCGCGAGCGCGGGCTGGGTCATCGACAACCGAGACTGCTACGATGCCAACTTCAACGCCAACCCGGCCCAGACGGGCTACTTCACCACCAACCGTGGCGACGGCAGCTTCGACTACAACTGCAACGGCGCGGGCGACCGCCAGTTCACCGCCATCGCCAGCTCTTCCTGCGGATTCGTCTGCAACTTCGACGAGGGCTGGCGCAACTCGGTGCCCGCCTGTGGCGCAGGCCAGGACTGGCTTATCCAGTGCACGGGCGGCCTTCTATTCTTCTGCCCGACCACCTACGAGTCGCGCCCCCAACGCTGCCGGTAAGCCGTGAGGCGCGCTCCCTCCGCGCCGCTTCGCAATCTGATTGACCTTCAACTGTCGCCACAATACCACGCGGGCGGTCAGCTAAGGTCGCGTATAGCCGTTTTTGGCCTCCGCAGCCGCCTCGCCGTCTGGGAGTCGCCATGAAGTTGTCTCGCCGCGTGCTCATCTGGTTCTTCTGTGCGCTCATGGGCGCTCTGACCGTCTCGGCGGTTGGCTATGCCACCAGCGTTGAGGGCTCTGGCTCGGGCGCCGCTGCAGCGGCCGCACCTACCGCGGAGGCTGCTGCTCCCGCGAAGGTTGACGCCGCTGCCCCCGCTGCAGCCCCGGCACCCTTCAAGAAGACCAGCCTCGCCGACATGAAGGCCAAGGGCGCGCCGACCACCATCGCGCAGCGGATCCAGTCCTTCATCGGCATCTTCGGCCTGCTCGCCATCGCCTACCTGCTCTCGAACAACCGCAAGGCCATCCAGTGGAGGCTCGTCGGTTGGGGCATCGCGCTGCAGCTCTCCTTTGCTGTGATCGTGCTTGCGACCGCGCCGGGCAAGTGGTTCTTCTCCAAGATGAACGACATGATCGTCGCGCTCCTGGGCTTCACAGAGCAGGGCGCCAGCTTCGTCTTCGGCAACCTCATCTACAACAACGTCCCGGTCGGCACCCCCATCGACCCCACCGCGCTCAAGATGGCCCCCATCTTTCCCCACATGCAGACGGGCTGGGCCAACACCGGCGCCTTCATCGCCTTCTCCGTCCTGCCGACCATCATCTTCTTCTCGGCACTCATGACTGTCCTCTACCACATGGGCGTGATGCAGAAGGTGGTCGATATCTTCAGCAAGGTCATGCAGCGCACAATGAAGACCTCCGGCTCCGAGACCCTCGCGGCCGCCGCCAACATCTTCCTCGGCCAGACCGAGGCCCCGCTCTGCGTGAAGCCCTATGTGGCCACGATGACCAAATCGGAGCTCATGGCCGTCATGGTCGGCGGCTTCGCCAACACGGCGGGCGGCGTGCTCGCAGCCTATGTCGGCATGCTGAACGGCTACTTCCCCGACATCGCCGGCCACCTCATCTCGGTCAGCGTCATGAGCGCCCCCGCCTCGCTCGTCATCGCCAAGATGATGTTCCCCGAGACCGAGCAGTCGCAGACCAGCGGCGAGCTCACGATGAAGGTCGAGAAGATCGACGCCAACCTCATCGACGCCGCCGCTCGCGGTGCCAGCGAAGGCCTCGGCCTTGCCCTCAACGTGGGCGCGATGCTCATCGCCTTCATCGCCCTCATCGCCATGGTCAACGCCGGCGTCACCTCCATCACCGGCCTCTTTGGCCACGGCGACGTCAACCTCCAGACCCTCTTCGGCTACCTCTTCTGGCCCATCTCCTGGCTCATGGGCATCGAGCCGGCCGACTGCGCGAAGGCCGGCGAGCTCCTCGGCACCAAGACGGTCCTCAACGAGTTTGTGGCCTACCTCGACCTGAGCAGCATCCTGCAGACCACCCCCGACCTCATCACAGATCGCACCAAGATCATCGTCACCTACGCCCTCTGCGGCTTTGCCAACTTCAGCTCCATCGCCATCCAGATTGGCGGCATCGCCGGTCTTGCACCGGAGCGCCGCGGCGACCTCGCCCGCCTGGGCCTCAAGGCCATGGTTGGCGGCAGCATCGCCACCTTCGTCTGCGCCGCCATCGCAGGCCTGCTCATCTGATCTCCTGAGCGCGCTGCATGGCTCGGTAGCGCCCAGCCGCTCACCGGTGAAACAGCCTCCCGGGCACCTGCGACAGGCGTCGCTTCTCCGTCGTAGCGGCGCCGCGTCCGGTGGGTTAGGCGCGCGCCTTCTGCTCCCTTCGGGCCGCAACGGGTCGGCGCCCGCGTAGGCCTGTGTGCGGATGTTGCGCGACCCTGCGCTTGGCCCGCGCGCTGGCGTTCGGGCCAGCTCACGGAGGAGCAAGACGCGTCGGTCCCTTCGCTCGATGCGACCCAACTTGAGCCTGTCCGGCACCCCGCGCTCCTGTACCGGGACGAGCCAGCCCCATTCCGGGCTACCGTCGGCGGGTCTGCACTGCGCTTGGAAGCAGCGTGGGTCGCAGGGTGAGCGGCGGCTCAGCTGCCCTGGCTTCGTCTGCGGGTCGCCAAACCGCGCGGCAAAAACGAGAAGAGGATGGCTTGCGCCATCCTCCGCTCAAACAGTGACTGTTAGGTCAACAGTGCTGCAGGCAGGCCCGCAGCGGTCTGCTTACCACTCGCCGCCGCCGCCGCCTTCGTCACGACCGCCGCGACCGGAGTCACGACCGCCACGAC
>CANMDT010000012.1 GCA_947496715.1 Myxococcales bacterium | reverse complement strand
GGTGGGGCGGGCAGCACGGGGCGTTGCGGGACGCGCAGGCCGGTCGCTACGCTCGGGACGTGCAGGCCGATCGCTGCGCTCAGGACGAGCCGGACGGTCGCTACCCTCAGGACGAGCTGCGCGTGGCGCCGCAGGCCGGTCACTCCGCTCCGGACGTGCAGGGCGGTCTCCCGGACGAGCCGGACGGTCGGCGCGCTCCGGACGTGCAGGGCGGTCTCCCGGACGAGCCGGGCGATCACTCCGCTCGGGGCGTGAAGGACGGTCTCCCGGACGAGCCGGACGGTCACTCCGCTCGGGACGGGCAGGGCGGTCACTCCGCTCGGGACGAGCCGCGCGCGATGCCGAAGGGCGGTCACTCCTCTCCGGACGAGCCGGGCGGTCTCCCGGACGTGAAGGACGGTCGGCGCGCTCAGGACGTGAAGGGCGCTCGGGGCGTTCGAAGACCTCCGGTCGAGCGGGGCGCGCAGTACGACCCTCGCTGCCAACGATCAACGGTTCGGGGCGTGCGGCACGGTCTCCCGGACGAGCAGGACGATCGCTCCGCTCGGGCCGGGCTGTCCGCGTACCGCGTCCCTCTCCGCTGCCAACGATGGAGCCGGTGCGGGCCGTCTTGCGGTCGCCCATTCGGCCCTCCGCCTTGGCAGCAATGATCTGCTCCTCCTTGATGGCCTTGCCAGCCTCCTTGATCGCGTTCACGCGGCTGTCGCGCTGCCGTGTGGGGACGCGTCCGCGCGAGGCCTTGAGCAGGTCGCGCTCCGAGCCGGCAGCGCGGTAGAGGGCCTCGACCTCGCTGTCGAGCAGCCGGCGGTGGTCGCCCAGCGGGACGGCGCCGAGCTGCACGGTCGCATAGGCGACGCGGCGGAGCTTAATGAGGTCGAGGTGAACGGCCTCGAACATGCGGCGAATCTGGCGGTTCTTGCCTTCACGGATGCCGACGACGAACCAGGTGTGGTTGCCGGTGTCGCTGTCGCGGATGACGTCCGCGGGGAGCGTCACATAGCCGTCGTCGAGCATGACACCCTGGCGGAGCCGCTCGATGCGGGGATCCATGTTGTCCACGATGCCACGGAGCTTTGCCTGGTAGATCTTGGCAACCTCGTGGCGCGGGTGGGTGAGGAGCTGGGTCAGTTCACCATCGTTGGTGAGGATGACGGCGCCCTCGGTGTCCCAGTCGAGCCGGCCGACAGGGTAGACGCGGCCATACTCGGGCGGCACGAGCGAGGTGACGACGGGGCGTCCCTCAGGGTCGGAGGCGGCCGAGATGTAACCGATGGGCTTGTTGACCATCAGGTAGACTTGGAGGCGTTCGGGCTCGATGCGGCGGCCGTCGAAGTCGACGACATCATCGCCCGGTTCTACGGAGGTGCCGAGCGTCTTGACGACGATGCCGTTGACCTTGATGCGGCCGGATTCGATGAGGGTCTCACAGGCCCGTCGGCTGGCGACACCTGCGGTCGCGAGATATTTTTGGAGTCGTTCAGCCACGGGGTTCCTCGTCAAGGTGGTCGCCGCCCTCGGTGGGGTTATCGGCAGTAGGGTCAAGGTCTGGTTGATAGGCGGCGCGCTCGCCGGCCGGGACGGCGCCGAGCGCGATTCCAGCGAGGCCATTCGGGTCGAGCGGCAGCACAGTCTGGAGGTTGGCGTTGAGGGTCTGGTCGAGCGCCTGGAGCTTGACGATGTGCTCTTCGGTCAGCTCGGTGAACTCGCGCAGGGTGGGCAACTCGGCGAGATTCTGCATGCCAAAAAAGGCGAGAAATTCTGAAGTGGTGCCGTAGATGAGCGGCCGTCCGACCTCATCGGATTTTCCAAGGATGCGGATGAGGTTGCGCTCGAGGAGCTGGCGCAGGGTATTGGAGCTGTCGACACCGCGGATGTCGTCGATTTCCGGCCGCGTGACGGGCTGGCGGTAGGCGATGATGGCCAGCACTTCGAGGCCGGCGCGGTGGAGGCGCTGCGGTTTCCGCCTGAAGAGCACATGCACATAGTCGGCATAGGCGGCGCGCGTGCGGAACTCCCAGCCGCCTGCGACGGGGACGAGGTCGAAGCCGCGGCCCTCTGCCTGAAGCCTGGCCCGCAGACCTTCGAGCAGCGCCTGAATGCTTTCGGGCTCGATGATCACCTCCTCTACCGTCCGGATCACTTCGGAGAGTTCGAGGAGAGAGAGAGGTCGCTCTGCGGCGAAGAGGATAGCCTCGAGCACGGAGCCGAGGTCAGATTCGGGTTGGTTTGTCATCACGACAATCGCGGTTTAGGTTGTTGGGAGGCCGCTAGAGAGGCTCGCCGCCGCCGTCAAGCCATGCGCTGTCCGGGTCCCAGTCGGCGACGGCCCGCTCGATGTAGAGATCGCGGGCTGTAAGGCTGGTCTGGGTGATACGGATGATCTTGAGCTTGGTGAGTTCGAGGATGGCGAGGAAGGTGATGACGACATCGAGCCGGGTCGGCTCCTCGCAATTGAGATAGACCAGCTCCAGCAGGGCGGCGCGGGGCTGTTTGCGGAGGTGCTCCGCGATCGTGGTCATTTGCTGTCGCACGGTGAGACGGTCTGGAGAAATCTCACGGATGACCTCTGCCGGCTTGCCTTTGAGGAGCTCACTGAGCGCGGAGAGCAGCTGGAAGATTTCGATGGGGACGAGTTCGGGCGGTCCGATCTCCTTGACCAGCTCATCGGCGCGGGAGGGGCGCCGAAACACGTCGCGGTCGATGAGTTCGCGCTCGGTAAGCAACCGTGCTGCATTTTTGTAGCGCTGGTACTCAAGGAGGCGCCGAACGAGCATCTCGCGGGGGTCCGCCAGTGCTCCGTCGCCATCGTCGGCCTCTGCGGTCTCCGGCTTGGGGAGCAGCATCTGGCTTTTGATCTGTATCAGCGTGGCCGCCATGACGAGGTACTCACCGGCGACACCCAGATCGAGCTCCCGCATCTCGTCGATATAGGCGAGATACTTCTCCGTGATGAAGGAGATGGGGATGTCGAAGATGTCGACCGCGTGGGTCTTGATGAGGTGGAGCAGGAGGTCGAGCGGACCTTCGAACTCACCGACCTGAAGGTGCAGAGGCTGGCCACTGAAGAGCATGGGCGCAGGGTAGTGTGGTTTGTGAAGCCCGTCGAATCTTCGCCGCGCCTCCGCGTTTGCTCCTGTCACACGCCCGCCTTTCGGCGGCTCCTGTCTTGAATGGTCGAGAGGGCGGGACTAACTGCCGCGCGGAGAGTAGGTTCCCGACATTCAGTTGCGGTGCCCCCTCGCCCCATCCTGCCGTTATCGGATGCCCCCATGTTCAAGCGCGTTGCCCTGATCATTTCTGCTCTGCTCCTGCTGACCGCCTGTGGCGAAGACAGCGGCAGCACGGTGACCTGCACCGAGGATTGCACGCGGATTCCGGACCCGGTCTGCGACGGCGCTGTGCAGGTCTCGGCGCTTGGAGGCGGTCAGTGCGTGGAAGGAACCTGCCAGTGGGTGCCCATTCGGACGGAGTGTCCGAACGGCTGTGAGGCAGGGGCCTGCAGCCCGCCCCCGGTTGATCCCTGCGACGGCGTGACCTGCAACGCGCCGCCGGAGCCGCGCTGCAACGCGACGGTGGCTGTGGTGGCCGATGCTGCTGGAACCTGCACCGATGGCGCCTGCGTCTACGCGACGACCGACACCGATTGTGCTGCCGCGGGACAGGTATGCGACGCCGGATTTTGTCGCGCGCCGCTGCCTTGCGACGGCGTGACCTGCGATGCTCCGCCGGCCGCCTTCTGTGATGGCCGCACTGCGGTAGCCTACCCCACGGCGGGTATCTGTGACGGTGGAACCTGCAGCTACCAGGAGGTTCGTACCGCCTGTGCGGGCGCGAACGACTGCATTGATGGCGCCTGCGTGGCCGTGGACCGCTGCAGCGGCGTGAGCTGTGATGCGCCTCCAGCGCCCTTCTGCCGCGGCACTGTCGCGACGGGCTACGACGCTTCAGGTAGCTGCGAGGCTGCGACGGGGAGCTGCTCCTACAACACCAACGAGACCGACTGCGCCTCAACGGGGCTTCGCTGCGTGTCTGGCACCTGCCAGCTCCCGGTGGGCGACCCCTGCGCCGGCGTTGTCTGCAACGCGCCGATTGGCGCCACCTGCGAGGGCGCAATCGCCCACACCTTCCTCGGCGTCTGCAACCCGCGGACCCGCGCCTGTGAGTACTCCACGCCCACAGACATCGACTGCTCGGCGACAGGGCTGGAGTGCTCCGGCGGTCGGTGCCTTCCGCCAGACCTCTGCGCCGGCGTGAGCTGCGCCGCGCCGCCCGTCGCCGTCTGCGAGGGCACCGTCTCGGTGGTCTCTACGCTACCGGGTCTCTGCGACGCGGGCAGCTGCGGATACAGCGTTGTTCGGACCAACTGCGCTGCGCGCGGCTTCATCTGTCAGGATGGCTTCTGCACCGACCCTGCCGCCTGTCTCGGCGTGACCTGCGATGCGGCGCCCGCGCCAACCTGTGTGGGCGAAGTGGCCGTCGCCTTCGGCAGCGCCGGCAGCTGCCGCGATGGTGATT
Organism: Myxococcales bacterium; assembly: GCA_947496715.1. GTDB lineage: Bacteria > Myxococcota_A > Bradymonadia > REDH01 > REDH01 > CAIWGR01. The sequence continues at coordinate 39,807 of CANMDT010000012.1, read as the reverse complement.
GTTTCTATCCAGAGACCAGCGAGGATTGCGGCGCCTACGGTGGCACCTGTCTCGGTGGCGAGTGCGACTACTCGGGATCCTGCAACGTGGCCGACTGCATCACCCCTCCCGTGAGCGTCTGCGACGGCAACGTAGCAGTGCGCTACCCCGCCAACGGGAGCTGCATTCGTGGGGCCTGCGGCTACACGGAGACCCGCGTGGATTGTGGCGCGCGCGGCAGCACCTGCGAGGACGCAGCCTGCCTCAACATCGACCTGTGTGAGGGCGTCGTCTGCACCGAGCCCCCTGCGAATCGTTGCATCGGTGAGAACCTTCGCAGCTTCGGCGAGGGCCTCTGCAATCCGGGCACGGGCGTCTGCGAGTATGCGCCTCTCAACACCGACTGCACTGCCAACGCCGCCACCTGCGTTTCTGGCGGCTGCCTGCCGAACGACCTCTGCGCCGGCATCACCTGCAACACGCCCCCCGCACCCGCCTGCGCCGGTGGCTCAGCCGTCACCTATGCGCTGCCGGGAAGTTGCATCGCCGGCGACTGCTTCTACGCGGAGGCCTTCGAGGACTGCGCTGCCGAGGGCGGCTACTGCCTGTCAGGCGCCTGCGAGATCCCCAACCTCTGTCTCGGCGTGAGCTGTGTCACTCCGCCGGCGAATCTCTGCGTTGGCGACACCGCTGTGACGTTCGACCGAGCCGGCCTCTGCCTGTTGGGTGACTGCAACTATCAGCGGAACGAGACAGATTGTGCGCTGGCCGGCGGCGAGTGTGCCGACGCCGCCTGCCAGTCGGTGGACCGCTGCGCCGGCGTGACCTGCGATGCGCCCCCGGCTGATAGCTGCGTGAGCGGAGCGATTGTTCGACTCTACAACGGCGTGGGCAGCTGCAACGCTGCAACGGGCGCCTGCGACTACCCGAACGGCACGGTCGACTGCACCGCCAGCGGCGCGGTCTGCACCGATGGTGCCTGTGTCTCTACCGACCCCTGCTACGAGGTAACCTGCCCCGCCTTCGATGCCCCATACTGCGCTGGCGATCAGTCCGTGACGGTCGCCGAGGGTGTCTGCGTGGATGGAGGCTGCGACTACGCTGCCGCGCTGTCGTATGAGGACTGCACGCTCATCGGCAGGGTCTGCTCCGGTGGTCTCTGCCAACTCCCTGTCGCGACGGTTGCGGCCGGCGAACTCATCATCACCGAGGCGAGCTTCACGGGGTCTACGGGCGGCGCCTGGTTCGAGGTGAAGAACATCACCGCGCGCACGCTCGACCTCCGCGGTCTGACGATCCGTGCCGGAGCCCAGACGCTCTTCATCGGCGCGGCGGAGCCCATCGGCCCCGGCGACTACGGCGTGCTCGCGAGCAGCACCGCCATCATCGGCGACATCGTTCCCACCTTCGTCAGCGATGCGTTCCCCGATCTGCATCCGACCGATTCCCTCGCCCTGCTCGCCGGCTCCACGCCCGTCGCGCAGATCGACTTTGCCAGCGGCATCGCAACATCGCTCGAGGCTTCGACGCAGCTCGAGCCCCGGAGTTACCGCTCTGCGCCGACCGCGGCGGCCAGCTGGTGCCTTGCGACCGAGAGCTTCGACATCGGCCTCGTCGCGACCCCCGGCTTCCTCAACAGCCCTTGCCCCGCGAGCGTGACAGCCTTCGCTGAGATCACCGAGATCATGCTGCTGCCCGCCGAAGAGCCCGACTCCAACTTCCAGTGGTTTGAGGTGCGCAACCGGACTTCTGCCGATGTGGACCTGACGGGGCTTCAGGTGGTCATCAACGGCGCGGTTGCGGCACAGCTGGGCGAGGGCAATGTGCTTCCCGCCAACGGCCTCATCGTCTTCGGCACCACCTCGGGTGCCGCGGGCGGTCTGGTGAACATCCTCTACGGCTCTGGGACGACCGCGGTGACGCCTGGCTCGCTCGAACTTCGGATGGCGGGCGTGACCATCGATAACGTCTCCTGGACAGGCAGCTGGCCGGTGGCTGCCGGAGCCTCGATGCAGGTCTCCAACAGCGTCGCGTCGAACGACAGCGTGCTGAACTGGTGCCTCTCCACCGCCCGTTACGACGCGACGGCCAACCTCGGCACGCCCGGCGCGCTCAACGGCGTCTGCGCGCGCTAACCGCGCGGATGATGCTCGGTGTGCACCCGCTTCATTCGGTCGCGGGTGACCAGGGTGTAGATCTGCGTGGTCGAAAGGTCGGCATGGCCTAGCATCGCCTGCAGCGCCCGAAGATCCGCGCCGTGGCGGAGCAGGTGGGTGGCGAAGCAGTGGCGCAGTTTGTGGGGCGAGATACTGTCGTCCAGCCCTGCGATGTAGGCGTAGCGCTTGAGGTTTTTCCAGAATCCCTGCCGGGTGAGCGGTCCGCCGCGTGCGGAGATGAAGACCGCGGTGGAGCTGTTCTTGCCCGAGAGTGCGAGGAGGCGCTGACGCGGCCCATCCATCCAGCGTCGTATGGCGTCGCCGGCCACATCGCCGAGAGGCACGATGCGCTCCTTGCTGCCTTTGCCCCAGACGCGGATGAAGCCGCTTTCGAGGTAGAGGCCTGTGACGGGGAGCAGCACCAGCTCGCTCACGCGGAGGCCGGTGGCGTAGAGGAGCTCGAGCATGGCGATGTCGCGGAGCCCTTCGTCGGTCGCCTCGCTGGGCGCGCGGAGCAGCTGTTCGACCTCCTCTTCGCTCCAGACCTTGGGCAGGTTCCGGGTGACGCGGGGGACCTCGACGAGCGAAGCAGGGTCGACCTCGATGAGGGCCTCGACGCGGAGGAACTTGAAGAAGCGCCTCAGGCTTACGATGTTCCGCGCGAGGGTTCGCGACTTGAGCCCCTGGTCGAGTCGTGCGAGCAGGTAGGTGTTGAGGTCGCGGGTACCGACGGAGGCTGCGGTGGTGAGCCGATGTTCGACAGCCCAGGCTGTGAAGGCTGCGAGGTCTGCGCCGTAGGCCGCGAGCGTGTTCTTGGCGAGGCCGCGCTCGATGCTCAGGTGCTCGAGGTAGCGCTGGATGGCCTCATCCAGGCTGAGAGTTGGATCCATCGGTCAGTTCCATGCGCGCTTTGAGGACGGCTGCGAGGTCGTCTGCGGCAACGGTACACCCGGTGTTGGGGCGAACATAGAAAGTGTCGACGGCGCGCTCTCCTTCGCTGGAGATGATGGAGCGGTCGATCTCGAAGCCGAGCTCCCAGAGGGCGAGCGAGAGGTCTGCGAGGAGGCCGATGCGGTCGCGACACTTGACCTCGACGATGACGAGGTCGGTGACGTTGGGTTCGTGGGCCCGCTTTACGTTGAGCGGGATGGGCTGCCTGTGGCGGGGCTGCGCCTTGGACTCGCTCTGCCACTTCTGACGGAGCGTGGCGGTGTTGGTCGCGCCGGAGAGCACGTCCTCCATGGTGGCGAGGAGCCGCTTGCTGCGCCGGTCGCTGAGCGCCTTGCCGCCGGGGTCTGTCCAGTCGAGGTCGAACCGGTCGACGACCCATCCGCTCTTGGTGGTGAAGATGCGGGCGCGCAGGATGTTGACCCTGTCAGCGGCGATGCCAGCGGTGAGGTCGAAGAGCAGCCGCGGCCTATCTTTGGTGCAGACCCAGAGGACGGCCGAGCCTGCGGCACCGTCGGCATCGAGGCGGAGTCCGCGCAGTGTGGGCGCTGCGGCCGCTTCTGCGAGCATGGCCACAGCGGTGCCGAGTTCGTCGTCGTTGAAGGCTGCCCAGTGGGCATCAGAGAGCTCGGCGGTGAGCCAGCGGAGCGTGTCGTCGGAGAGCGAGCCATCGCGGAGGGCGGCCTGCATGGGCGGGCGTTCGGCGAGATGGGGCGGGGGTGCCGGTGTGCCGTGGAGATAGTGGCGGGTGGCTTCGTAGAGCCCGCGCAGCAGCTCAATCTTCCAGGAGAGTGTCCCCTGCGGGCTAACGGAGGTGGCGTCGGCCCAGGTCAGGACGGCGAGGGCGTGGAGTTCGCCGGGCGGGCGAATGAAGCCGGCGAAGGTCTCGATGGTGCGCGGGTCGCTCAGGTCGCGACGTTGGCTGATGCGTGCGAGCCGGAGGTGCTCGAGGACGAGCCATCGGGCGAGTTCGATGGCCTCTGCCGGAAGCTCCATGCGGCGCGCGATTTCAGCGGTCATGCCGGCACCGATGAGGCTGTGGTCGCCCTCGAGCGCCTTGCCCACATCGTGGAAGAGGGTGGCAAGCCGGATCGCTTCGCGGAGCCAGGGCTCGCGCGTTCCAAGTTGTGCCCAGGCCTCCGTGACGAACCGGGGAGCGGCGGGGGTCTCCTTCTCGAGTCCGGCGATGCGGAGGAAGGATTCGAGGAGGTGGCGGTCGGTGGTATAGACGTGGTGGACATCGCGGCTGGTGTGGCCGACGAGGTGGGCCCACTCGGGGACGAGCGTCCTGAGCAGGTCAAGCTCGAGCAGGAGCCGCAGAAATCGGCCGTCCGGAGTAGGTGTGAGGATGGCCTCACGGAGCATCGCGATGGCAGCCGGGTGGATGGCTGCCGCGGGCTCGAGTTTGGCGGCTAGCTCACGGATGAGCGTCCGCGTTGCAGGGTGGAGCGGCCGCTCCTGGTGGACGGTGGCCTGCAGGAGCCGGCGTACATCGGCGAGTGAGGAGGGGGGCAGGGCTGGGTCGTGTGCGAGCCGCTCGCCGATGCGAAGGATCCCGGGCGCGATGCGCTCGGGCGTTGCCTGCTCGGCGGCAATGGTCCACTCTTCGAGCCACCGTTCAGCGAGTTCGGCAAGGGTCGATGCGAACTTGTAGAGCGAGCGCATGAGTTCGGAGACGGCGTCTGCGTCGGTGCCCGTGCCGAAGCCCATGCCGCGGGCGACATCGGGCTGTCGCTCGAAGGCGAGCCGGTCGTTCCGCCAGCGGGAGAGTGCATGGAGCACGAGCCGGACGCGGGCGATGAAGGCGAAGGCCTGTTCGAAGGCCTCAGCGTCGGTCGCTCCGATGCGTCCGTCGCGCGCGAGTGCACGCAGGTCACAGGTGCCGAAGCGAACCTGCGCGGCCCATCGTACGGCGTGACCGTCGCGGAGCCCGCCGCGTCCCATCTTGAGCTGGGGCTCGAGCATGAAGGCCGAGCCGCCGAACTGCTCGTGGCGGGCGTGGAGACCCTCCTCGATGAGTGCGCAGATGCCGTCGGCGCCGCCCGCAAAGCTGTTTCGGATGGTAGCGAGGGCGGTGAGGGAGGGCTCCGGCATGACCTGATCGCTGCCGGCAACCAGGCGGCTGTCGAGCGAGGCGGTGGCGACGGTGACGTCGTTGCCGATGAGCGTGAGGTGCTCGGAGACGGAGCGGACGCGGGCCGAGAGTCGGAGCCCGGAGTCCTGCAGCTGCAGGAGCATGCGCTGCACGCGATCGCCGAAGCCGGGAGCTGCTCGTTCGAGCCTGGCGAGCGGTTCGGCGGGGAGGTCGTCGCCGAGCGGGTCGCGGTAGAGGATGACGATGTCGATGTCGGCGTGCGGGAAGATTTCGCGCCGCCCATAGCCGCCCACCGCGATGAGCTGGAAGTGGGCGAGTCCCTCGGGTCCGAGCATGTCGGAGGCGGCGCGAGAGATGCGCTCGTCGAGCAGTTCGGTGAGGGCTTGGCAGACCTCGGAGGCGTCGCTGCCCGAGCGGACCCTGCCCAAGATATCGTCAGCGGGGAGTATTTGCTCAGCCATGCTGCCATCAACCGTTGGAGTTGAGGATTCGCCTCTAACACAGTTGCGCAATCCTTGTCTCGCCCGTTAGCAGGGCCGTTCCATCCCCTTGCCAACGAGCCGAACGATGCAGCCATTCCAGCCGCCCTTTGACACCGAACCGCTGGCTGGAATCGGCGGCCAAATCAGCGCCCGCTCCGAGGACTTCGTCGTCGACGAGGTGCAGCTGTATGACTGGTCGGGCGAGGGCGACCACCTGATGGTGCGCTTTCGCAAGACGGGGATGAACACGCAGTTCGCCGTCAAGGCGATTGCCCGGGCAGCGGGTGTGGATGCACGCGACATCGGCGTGGCCGGGCAGAAGGACCGCTGGGCTGTGACCTCGCAATGGGTGAGCATCCCGAAGCGGAGCGCGCCGGTGGAGGAGTGGTCGCTCCCGGAGGGCCTTGAGGTGCTCGAGACGGCCTTTCATAACAACAAGCTTCGGACGGGCCACCTGAGCGCAAACCGCTTCCGGATCGTGCTCATCGGGCTCGAAGACAGCGAGGAGAACCGGTCGCGCGAGGCCGAAATCACCTCGTTGATTCGGTCGCGCGGGATCGCGAACTACTTCGGCCCGCAGCGGTTTGGGCGTGGCGGCAACAATCTTGATCAGGCGCTGGCTTGGGTGCGGGCAGACCGTCGCGACCGGGGCCGCGTGGACCGTTTCGTGGCGCGGATGCTGCCGAGCGTGGTGCAGTCGGAACACTTCAACCGCTTCCTCGCGCGGCGGCTCGAGGCTGGACGCGACAGGCTGCTCACGGGTGAGGTTGTACGCTTGGACGGAACGAACCGTCTCTTTGCGGTGGAGGACGCCGCGGCCGAGCAGGAGCGGCTGACGACGCACGACATCTGGCTCACGGGCCCGATGTGGGGAGCGAAGATGCGGCGTGCGGCTGCGGAGGCAGCCGAGATGGAACTGGCCGCCGCGGCCGAGATGGGTCTCGATGAGGCTGGTTTGACCCAGCTTGGAGCAGAAGTGGACGGTACGCGCCGCGACCTCGTCACGCCAATGGCCGACCTCGAGGTTTCGTGGATGAGTGCGGATGATTCTGGACGGGGGGCGCCAATCGTCGTACTCCAATTCTCGCTTCCTTCGGGCGGCTACGCGACCCAAGTGGCGCGGGAGTATTGCAGACGGTCGTGGGAAGCCCTTCGACCGGTAGAGCGGAGCGATGAGCCTGATGACGCTGGTGACTTGGCATAGGTCTGGACTGACCGAAGAATTTGGGAAGCTCCGCCGCGACCTCTCGCCCTCGCTCCTGAACAGTCTTCTGCTTGCCGGGCTTGTTCCTGCGGAGGAGGGGCAGGGCGTTGCCTCGCGTTTCACAGCGCTTGCGATCGTACCGATTCTTCAGGCGCAGGCCTCCTCGCAGCCGTTCGAGGATGAGCGTCTGCCGCGCGAAGCGCGCCCTTTCCTCGAGATGCAGCGGGGCGTTCGGGCCGCAGCTTCGCTCTGCATTCAGCGCGTTGAACAGACCCTGGTCCGCTGCGCATCGCTCGGCACGCTCTCTTCCATGCTCTCACAGTGGGACGCGGCGACGCTCGAGTCACTCCGCGGCGACGCGCGCCTTGAGTGGCGGCTCACGCAGCTACTCGACTGGCTCCGCACCGAGGCGGCTTCCGCGGCCGCTCCTGCAGCCAAGGCAGCGGTCGGAGCGTCGCTCAGCGGCCCGGGCTGGTCGGCTCCCTCCGTTCCTTCGCTATCGCCGGTCTACGGTGCTGCGACGCCGGCCCGCCCTGCGGCCTCCGTGAGCGCCAGTTTCGCCGAGCGACTTGCGCGCATCTCGGCGGCGGTCGGTAAGCCGCTGCCCGCATCGTCAACGCCGGCGGCAGCGCTCCCCACGGAGGCCGTGGCGTCAACTGCGCCAGCATTCGCGCCGGCCGTTCCGCAGCCGAAGTCGGCGGCGCCGATTCCTCGCCCGCTGCCCAAGCGGCAGCCGGTGGAGCGGGCTGTTTCGGACGAGGTTGACTGGGGATTCGAACAGGTCGCCCCGTCATCTTCGCCTTCGGGCATTGCCGTTGCTGCGCCCTCGGAAGGCCCGGGTTCGGCGGCCGCTGCCCCAGAGCGGGTAGCCCCATCGTGGCCCGCCTTGGTGGCCCAGCCTGCGCCTGCTCCGGAAGCTCCATCTTCGCCGGCCGTGCTCGCGCAGGAGTCTTCGGGCCTCCATTCCACCATCAAGTTTGAGGTCGGCGCGTCATCAGCGGAATCTGAGCAGGCGGCCGTTCTCAGCAGTGCGTTCGGCACAGCCGTCTCGCTCGCTCTCTCGTCCGAAGAGGCCTTCGTCCGGTCGCCTTCGTTCGAGATCGCGCCTGAACTCTACGCTGCATCGGAGCCCGTAACACCCGCCGTAGACAATCAGCGCTCCTCCGACGCCGATGTGACGGAGTCTGTCTGGTCGGTGTCCGACGTCGAAGTTGGTCAGCCGGAGCCCGCGCGTTGGGAGATGGCGGTCGACGCAATCCGCCGACTCGCGCTGAGCGGGGAGGGCGGTCAGCTCTCGCCCTATGCCGAGGCGATGGCAGGCAACGCGGTGGCGGCCTGCCTCGACTGTGAGGTCTACGAGGTAGCGCCCGACCTCCTTCAGTTCGCGGACGACGCATCGCTGGAACTGGTCGAACTCGTCTGGGCTGAGTTGGAGTCGGAACTGAGCAACAGTGACCGCGCCGAGCTGGCAGTGCGCTTCGCCGAGCGGCTCTCGCGCCGCCGCGCCGCCGACGGTCGTGTAGCGCTCCGCAAGCAGCTTGTGGGTGTCTGCCGCATCGTCCTTTGCGACCCTGCGCTGGCCTACGACCTTCTCACGGACCGCTTCACCTCGGTGGATCTCACAGCGGAGGAGTGCGATCTCGTGTCGGAGCTCGCCGATGAGACCGCCAACCAGGTGAGCTGGTCGGAGCTGCTTGAGCGTTCCTCGATGGAGCGGCCGGAGCTCGCGACGCTCTTCTCCGGATACCGGTTGGAGGCGATGGAACGGGTCGGCGACCTTACGGGTGTGGCCGATGCGCTTGAGCGGACGCTGACCGAGACGAGCGACACACTCACCTACCTCGCCCTCCTTCGCCGCACGATGGCGCTCGTCGAGAACGACCTCGGCGACCTCCACCGCGCTGCCGAGTTGGCCCGCAACGCCATCGCCTCGGGCCGCTTCGACGACCAGCTTCTGGGCGAGACCGACCGGCTGTTTGCGGAGGCCTGGCGGTTCGAAGAGCTGAGCGATCTGCTCCTCAATGCGGTTTCCTCGGAACCCGCCGGTTCGTTGCGGCTGACCGCAGTCCTGCGCCGCCTCTTCTACCTTGCGCGCGACCACTTCTCCGATGCGCTGCAGGCCTCGCGGACGATGGTCGAACTGCTCGTCGACCCGCGCCACGACGCGGGGTTGATGCTCTCTAAGGTGGTCCTGCCGGTAGAGTATGATCCTGCACGGCGCGAAGCCGATGCGCTGCGCGAGTTCGCGCTCGTGCGGCCGGATGACGAGATAACGCCTGCAGTGCGACTTCGGGCTTCCTACCTTTTCACCTTGGTCCTCAACGACGGCGATTCCGGGGCCGAGCAGCTCATGGCAGCGCTCCCGCGGCTGGGCGACGACCCTGCTCTGATCGTGACGGCGGAGCAGGTCATGTTCGCGCTCACGCGCTCGGCCGAGTATGGTGCGGACGCAGTGGGTTGGCTTTTGGCACGCGCACACGCTTTCGAAGACAGGCCTGCCGCGCTGAACCTGCTTGTGGCCTTGATGCAATTGCCGGCGGATGCCGCGGTGAGCGATGAAGCGCGGGCGGAGATCTCGGAGGATGCCATCGCGCTCGCCGACGCGCCCGAGGTGCCCGCATCTGACCGCGCCGCTGCTCACCTTGCGGTAGCCCGTCTCAAGCGGGGAGCTGGCGCAGTCCGCACTGCCGCCTACCACGCCGTTCAGGCGGCCGAACAGGCTGCAGACGATGAGGTGGACGAAACTCTCTTCGCAGATGCACTCGCCGAGCTTGGCGACCTCGGCGGCAGTTCGCTTCGTGCCTGGGGCGGCGATGAGGTCTCGGCGCGGGCACTCTTCTCGAACAACCTCACAGTGCTTCTCAACTTCGGCCGGCTCTGCAGCCAGGCGGGTGCATGGCCGCAGGCCGTGCGTGCCTTCGAACGGGCCCTTCCTCTGCTCCGCGCTACCGACGATGCCGCCGGTCTCTCGGCGGCCGAACAGCAGCTCGATGCGGCGCGGCAGCAGCTCTCACAGTGACGCCTGCTGAACTCGTCAGGGCCTACGCTCGCCCCAACAAGAAGCGGCTCGGCCAGCACTTCCTGACCCAAGTTGGACTGCTCGACCGCATGGTCGCCTGCATCGGCGACGCAGTCGATGTCATCGAGGTTGGACCGGGGCCGGGAACACTCACCACGCGGCTGTTAGCTGCGGGCAAGCGGGTGCGGGCTGTGGAGATTGACCGCGACGCCATTGCCTTCTTGCAGGAGGCCTTTGCCGACAACGCGGCCTTCGAGGTCATCGAGGCCGACGCCACCAAGACGATTCTGCCACAGTTGCTTGCAGCGGGGCCTCGGGTGCTCGTGGGGAACCTGCCCTACAATGTCGGCAACGAGATCCTCTTCCGTGCGATGGAGGCCGACGACGCACCCGACCGCATGGTGTTGATGTTCCAGAAGGAGGTGGCAGAGCGCATGGTCTGCACCGGTCGGTCGTCGCAGTTTTCCCTGCTCTCGGTGGGGGTTGGCAATCGCTACCGGGCGCGGATTGCCTTCCTTGTTTCGGCGGGCGCCTTCGTGCCGCCGCCTAAGGTGGCGAGCGCCGTTGTGGTGCTCGATCGTCTGCCTGCGCCACTGGCCTCGGGCGAGACGGGGCGCTGGCTTCGGCGACTCTCTGCTGCCGCCTTTGGGCAGCGCCGCAAGATGATGCGCTCATCGCTGCGCAGTGTATTGCAGGCCCCCGAACCACTGCTGTTGGCCGCTGGCATCTCTCCGACCAGCCGCCCTGAGGAACTTGAGGTCGCCGACCTCGTCCGGCTGGCTGTCCTTGCCGAAGCGAGCGGTCTGTCAGCGGTCGTCGGCGAGCCGGTCCCAGAGTCGGACGAGTAGCTTCTTCTCGTTGCGCTTGGCGACGAGCGGGTCATCTGTTGCAAGCGGCCTGCCTTCCGCGGTGACCCAGACAAGGTGTGGCAGCAGTGCCGTATCGGCCCACCAGCTTCCATCGTCTTGCCATGCGGCCGTGCCGTGGTCGGTAACGAGAAAGTGGGTGGAGGACTCGCCGCTGTCTGCCGGCTGGAGGGTGAGCGTTTCGCCTGCGCGAGACAGGGTGATTGAGCGGTCCGCCAGGAGCGGAACGGGGGCCTCCGTCCACGCGGGCGCATCTCCGCCGCCCTGACGCCAGGCGCGCGCCATGGCTGCGTCTGCGACCCACCAGGCGTCGCCGGTGCGGAGGGCGAGCGTGAGGGAAAGCGACGCATCTTCGGGGAGGGAGAGTCTGGAGGGTTGCGGGCGATCTGACCAGACGAGCGCGGTTGCACGGCCGGGAATCTGGAGCATGGCCCATCGGTCATCAGGTGTTGGAATCCAGTGCGGTGCTGCGCCACAGATTGGACCTGCGACGGTTACGGTACGGTCCCCGTCGTGTTCGTCGACGCGCCACGCTTGCTCGGCGCAGCCCGCCATCCAGAGCGGCTTCAAGCTGAGCCGCCGGCCCCGCACGACCACCTCGCGTGTGGCTGCGTCGATGGCGGCGGATGCCTCTGCGGTGGCTGGAGCAGCTGCCCAACCGGCCTCGCTGTGGCCGGGAGCAGCAGGTGCGCCGAGCGCGGTGAGCGCGAGCTGTCTGCCGCTCCAGAGGGCGCCGTTCCAGTCAGGGACCCGGGGTCGCGTGACGCCCGCAGCAGCAGCCTCCGAGAGCCCGATACAGGGCTCCGGCAAGCCGCTCGCGTCGAAGGTGTCGCAGCTACGCCAACCGCTCTGCACGGAGGTCGATTGCGGCGGCTCGCCGAGCAGCTCGGTTCGCACGACGGTGTCGGTGCCTGCGCTCCGAACGGCTGCCCAGACCGCCGTCGCGCTGGCGCCGGCGTCCACGATGCCATCGTTGGCGATTGTCGCGCTTAGCAGCTGTGTCGTGGCCGCCTGCACGAGCGCCTTCACGGCGCTCTCCTCGCTCCAGATGAGCACGGTGCCGAGGGGTGAAATGAGGCAGCTCGCGTCGTCGCCCGGGACCGCGGTCTCGGCGAGTAGGACGGAACCGCTGGCATCGTGCAGCGTGACCCGTCCGGCCTTCGTCCAGCTCCAGGCAAACTCACCTCCACGGCAGCGGACGGAGCCTGCAATCTCCTCCTGGGCCACCGTCTGCAGTGCCGGCAAAGAGAGCCATTCGAGTGCCGTATCGCCGAAGAGCGCAACCCGGTCGCCCTGCAGCAGCGTGGCTGCGTCGGCATCGATACGTCGCCAGGCGCGAGGCGCGCCGGAGGCCTTCGACCAGACGAAGAGCAGGTCGTCGGTGCCGCGGCTCAGCCGGAGGTCGGTGGTCTCAACGACGGAGGCAACGCCGCTGTGGCCTGCGAGTCGGAAGCCGGGCTCGGCGGCCTCCGATGCGACCGCGCCGCCCGCACAGAACAGAAGTGTGAGCGAGATGGCTCGCGACCTATGCAGCATGCTTTCCTCTCCCTCTTCGCATCCAGGCCAACGCACCGAGCATCGCGGCGACAGACCACCACGAACCGCTCGCGCCGCCCGAAGAGCAATCGTCGCTTGGGCGTTTCGGCGGCGTGACCGCACCTCCACAGAAGGCGTCGGGCCCAGGGCAGTCTGCGGCGCTCGCGACCGGCGCGGTCTGGCTCAGCGTCCGAGCGTAGAAGAAGCCAGTCGCAGGCGCACTGCAGGACGGCTCTGCGTCGGTAGGGTAGGCCGCTGCGATCGCCGCGAGGTCGTCGGCTGCCAGTTCGCGCTTCTGACGCTCTCCGGGTGAACTGCTGGCGAACATCGTCGCGCGGGCGCACTCCGGCACATAGGAGCCGTCGGAGAAGCAGGGTGGGTGGTCGAGCCCGAGAAAATGGCCAGCCTCGTGGGTCACAACATTCTGCACATCGTAGGCGTCGGGGTCGGTGGTCGTTCCGGTCATCCAGCGCTTGCTCCCGACGCCGTTCAGCTCCATGTCGGCGGTCACGATTTCGCCCGTCGCGGCCTCAAAGACCGGCGTGGTAACACCGAGCGCAATGCTGGAATGGTCCCACGTCGCAGTCTGCAGGACGATGAGATTCACATTGCCGCGCGGGTTGCCCTCGTCGTCGACCGCGATGCCGATTTCACGCTCGTCGGTCTCGCCAAGATTGCTGGCCTGCCAGGCGGAGCCGGCGGTGCCGTTCCAGGTATTGAATCCGGCAGTGACCGCCGCGCGCAGCGCCGTGTCGGGCGACGCGAAGCTGGGGGAGACACAGAAGCCTCGCACGCACCATTGGCCGCTTGCAGCGCAGTCGGTTCTCGACTGCTCGCGCGTCTCGCAGGCGCCTTCGGCACAGGTTCCCGTCTGCTCCAGTACGACCAGGTTGTCGCCGTCGCACACGCTGCCGAGCGTCTCCGCAGCGCAGGGTGCGGCGTCGCAGTCGACCGCCTCTGCGCAGCCTCCCGCGACGCAGACCATGGGAGTCGCATCCGCCTCGGTGCATTGGCCGCAGTCGAAAGAGACGGTGCCGGCTTCGCAGCTGCGCCAGCCGCGCTCGAGGCGGATACCGTTGTCGGGGAGCACAAAGTTGCCGTCGTCGCAGCGGCCGAGCGGCGCTCGCGCCCGAACGGGGCCGAGCTGAAGGTGATACCCGACACAGGCGGAGGGCCAGCGCACTGGCTTGGGCAGCTCGTCGGCGGGGCAGGCGAAGAAGGCGCCGGGCAGCCCTGCGCCAACGCAGGCGCCCTGCCTGCAGACAGTGCCAACGGGGCAGTCGGCGCGCAGCTCTTGCCGCGCGCAACGACCGTTCGTGCAGGCGGCCGTGGTGGCATAGAAGACGCGCTGGCCGGCATCGCACCAGGGGGCTGTTGGCGGTGCATCGCAGGCCTCGCCGGGCGTGCAGGCTGCAGGAGGCTCGCAGAGGCCGGCCGAGCAGATCTCGCCGGTCGCCGCGCAGTCCTGTCGCTCCTCGGTGAAGTCGCATTGAAGATCGGCGGTGGAGCAGCAGCCGGTGGTGCCCGACGGTCCGCCGCAGCCGGCAGGCAGGCAGCTCCCGTTGCGGCAGAGGCTACCTGCCGGACAGGCGTCGCGCCGCTCGGTTGCTTGGCATTGGTTGGCTACACAGCTGCCGCGCTCCTCGAAGTGCACCAGCATCTCGCCGTCGCACCAGGCGCGTGGGACGGGTGCCAGACAGACCGACCCCGCGGTGCAGCCTGCCGGAGCCACGCAGTTTCCGTCCACACAGACCGTCTCACCGCTGCAGGCGGCCCGTGTCTGGTCAAAGGTGCATGCCGCCATCGCCGTGGTGCAGCAGCCCTGTGCGAACTCGTCCGCAGTGCAGCGCTCTGCGACCCATACGCAGCTATCGAGCGGCGCAGCAGGGCGGCCGTTGCGGAGCGAGACCACCTCGTTGCCCTCACAGTAGGGCGCCGGCGTGATGCAGGCCGGCACGGCGCGGAAGTAGTCGCAGTCAGCCACTGGCGCGCGGGTCTGGCCGCCAGTGCGCAGGACCGCTGTCTCGCCGGCGCAGTGTGGAGGCTCCGCCTCGCAGGGGAGGGCGATGTCGGGCGTGTAGCAGGTCTGCGTGCGCAGGTAGGCCGCCGCCGGTTGCGCCAGCAGCATCGCGCAGAGCAGGGCTACAAGTATGCCGAGTTTGCGTGCGCTCACGGCTGCGACCGCAGAAATTCGGAGAGCGCCTGCAGCGACCAGACCGGGTTGAGCGTCTGCGCGCTGCTGCCGTTTGCAACCGCCGGCTCGGCGAAGACCAGCCCATCGAACGAACGGCGCGCCTGAGACTGCCCACCTTCGCCCGGCTCAACGAAGAAGACGCCGAGCGACAGCCCCGCAGGCGTCCAAGCCCCGTCCGACCGCCGCTCCAGCAGCACGATGACCTCCTGGCCCGGCACAAACTGCGGCGCACCCGCAACCACCGAAGCCCAGCGACCAACCCTTCCGCCTTCGCTCCGGAAGGCCACCGGCCCCGCCACAGGGTCGCCCTTGAACTGCTCCGACACCTCGATGTGGATGCTCCGCTCAGGGTGTCCTCCGACCCAGACCGACGCTACCGAGACGACCCGGCCGCGCACCACCAGCCCGCTCACCGCCACGAGCTCCTGCATCGACACAGCCATCACCGTCGTCGCGGCCGCGCGCGGCGGCGGAGCCAGCGACAATCCGGCAAAGAAGAGACTGAACAAAAGGCTTCGAGCGCGCATGGGCTGAGCGTAGTGAATCACCCCCGCCAAGTCACCGTTTTGCGCACCGCTGCAACCCCACTTGCATCCTAGTCTGCGCCCGACCAGAACGGGGGCCTCTCCATCCGCAGCAGCATCATGGCCAAAGCCTCCTCTACCCCGCCAACTGCGCCCGAAGAGCGAGACGACATCATCGTCCGCGGCGCCGAGACGCACAACCTCAAGTCCATCGATGTCGCCATCCCTCGCGGGGCCCTTACGGTCGTCTCGGGGGTCAGCGGCAGCGGCAAGTCGTCGCTCGCCTTCGACACGCTCTATGCCGAAGGCCAGCGCCGCTACGTGGAGACCCTCTCCACCTACGCCCGCCAGTTCCTCCATCCCATGCCCAAGCCGCCCGTCGGCTCCATCTCCAACATCCCGCCCGCCGTCGCGCTGCGGCAGGGCAGCTCCATCTCCAACGCCAAGTCCACCGTCGCCACGCTCACCGAGCTGCTTGACCACCTCCAAGTCCTCTTCGCGCGGGCTGGAGAGGTGGTCTGCAAGAGCTGCGGCACCACCGTCGTCCCCTTCAACGTTCCCCGCACCGTAGCATGGCTGCAGCAGCATGCAGCGGGTGAGCGCATCCTCATCGTTGCAACGGCCCGTCCGAACGCAGACGGCATGGGCGACCTCCTCCGACAGCTCATCGCAGACGGCTACCAGCGCGCCTGGCTCGATGGCGAAGTCGTCGAGATTGAGTCCGAAGCCTCCATCTCGCTTGTGCGCGCCGCCCAGGTCGAGGTCATCATCGACCGACTCGCCGTGGAGGACGACGCGCTCCGGCTCCGCGAGGCGCTCGAGGCTGCCTTCAAGTTCGCCGAAGGGGCCGTCTCGGTCGTCTTCTGGGATCGTGAAACCGAAGGCCGCCGCGAGCAGCGCACCTTCCACCGCGGCTGGGTCTGCAGCGGTTGCGGCACCGCCCACAAAGAGCCGATGCCCTCGCTCTTCCACCCCTTCAACGCGCTCGGCGCCTGCGGTCGCTGCGAAGGGTTCGGCCGGAGTGTCGGCCTCGACCCCTACAAGACCGTTCCCGATCCAACCCTCACGCTGGAGCGCGGCGCGCTCGCCATCTTCGACATCCCCTCCGCCCGTCGCCCCCGCAAACAGATGCTCGAGTGGTGCATGGCCGAGGGCATCGCCATCGACATCCCCTGGTTGCGGCTCTCGCAGGCGACACAGAACCGCATCCTCTACGGCGACAAGAGCTGGGGCGGCGCCGCCGGCTGGCTCGAGGAGATCCTCGCCGATCGTACCCTCGGCGGCATCCGCTTTCACGCGATGCGCTATCGCAGTTTTACCGTCTGCAGCGAGTGCCAAGGCTCCGGCCTCAACGCCGACGCCCGCGCGGTCCGCATTGCGGGCCTCCACCTCGGAAACATCCTCGGCCTCCGCATCGACGAGGCCTCTCTCTGGGCACAGGCTATCGACCTCGCGCCCGCCCTCCAGAAGGCGCTGCAGAGGCTCATCACCGAGGTCCGCGAGCGGCTCGGTTACCTCGCTGACGCAGGCCTCGGCTACCTCACGCTGATGCGGCAGGCGAAGACACTGTCCGGAGGAGAGATCCATCGGGTCATCCTTGCCACCAGCCTCGGACGCATGCTCACAGACACGCTCTACGTGCTCGATGAACCGACGGCCGGACTCCACCCGCATGACACAGAACGGATGATGCAGGTGGTCGAGAAGCTTCGCGACATCGGCAACACGGTCGTGGTGGTCGAGCACGATCCCGATGTGATCCGGCGCGCCCAGCATGTCGTGGAGCTCGGCCCCTTCGGCGGCGACCGCGGAGGCGAGGTGCTCTTTTCTGGCACAGTAGAAGGGCTGCAACGCTCCGCCACACCGACGGGCGAACTGCTTCGCAAGCGGAGCCTCACCTTCACAGGGTCGCCTCCATCCCACGCCTCCGTGCTGACCATCAAGGCGGCCCATCTCCACAACCTGCAGGGTGTCGAGGTCCACTTTCCGCACGGGGCGCTGACCGTCGTGACCGGCGTCAGCGGCTCGGGCAAATCCACGCTCGTGCACGACCTCCTCTACGCCCACCTCGAGTCCCGCCGCGGTTCGGGATCGTCAGACGGCCTGCCGCCGGCAGAGGTCACGGGCGACATCTTCTCGGAGGTGGTGATGGTCGACCAGTCGAGCATCTCCCGCTCCTCCCGCTCCTCTGCACTCACCTTCTCGGGGGCCTACAGTGTCTTCCGCGACATGTACGCGGCGCTGCCCGATTCCAATGTCGCGCGGCTCACGGCCAGCCACTTCTCCTTCAACGTGGCCGGAGGCCGCTGTGAACGGTGCGAGGGGGCCGGCGTCCTCTCCGTAGAGATGGTCTTCTTCGCCGATGTCGAGATCCCCTGCGATGTCTGCGAAGGGCGTCGCTTCACGCCTGCCGTGCTGGCACCCAAACTGCGCGGGCTGAGCATCGACCAACTCTTCGAGTCCACGGTGCAGGAGGCGCTCGAGCGGTTCGCCGACTCCGGCCCCGTCACCCGTCGGCTCGAGCCGCTCGCACGGGTCGGGCTCGGCTATATCCGGCTCGGCCAGTCGACGACGCAGATGTCGGGCGGCGAGCTGCAGCGGCTCAAGCTCGCCTCCTACCTCGGACAGTCGGGCGCCTCCAACACAGCGGGCGCGCTCTTTATCTTTGATGAACCGACAGTCGGCCTCCACATGCGCGATGTCGAGCAGCTCGTAGAGGCCATGCGACAGCTCACCGCGATGGGCCACACGGTGATTGTGGTAGAGCACAACCTCGACCTCGTCGCGGCCGCCGACTGGGCGGTCGACATGGGGCCCGGCGCAGGCCCCGACGGAGGCGCCGTCGTCTATCAGGGGCCCGTCGAGGGGCTGCTTTCGGTCGACGCGTCGCGCACAGGATTCCACCTCCGCGAGACCTTCGCATGACCGGCGATGCGCCTCCTTCCTTGACCGTCTCCGGCTCCGGTTGTAGCCACAACGCCCGCAACCAGGGCGAGGAGACCCCCCGATGAGTCAACCAAACTTTCTTCAGGTTGAGCGCAGCCTCGGCGCCTCTGTCGCCTGGTGTTCTGCCCATCCGTCGACGCCCTCGGCGAAGGCCTACGGCCCCTCGCTGGCCGCCATGCAGCCGGCCTTCGAGACGGTGAAGCTCGAGACCAACGCCACCTACAACGCCTGGCGCGGCCGCTACGGCGAAGAGCTCCGGGCCTTCAAGCGGCTCCGGCTCGTCATCGAAGCCACCCGGGAACTCGCGGACGAGCACGCTATCGACGGCTGCCCCGAGCGCAGCATCCTCTACACCGAGCGCGTCGAAATCCACGGGCTCGCGGGGGAGACCATCGCCTTCCTCGCGCCCCACGCAGAGCAGTGGCCGTGGATCACTCGCCAGACCGCCGAGATGCGTCGTCAGATGGCGCAGTCCGACGCCGACCAAGCTGCCTCAGAGGCCGCCTACGCGACCTACACCGTCTCTGTGAAGCGCCGCGTCGGCATCTACGCCGAAGCCGTTGCGCTGCTTAACGAGTTCCTCGACGAGAGCCGCAGCGATGCCCCTGGCGACCCGGGGCTTGCCGCGGCGGCCTACAACAGGGCCTGAACCGCGCCCCGCCGCGCAATGCGTCGACAGGGCGGGGTTCTCTCTTTGCACGCCGACCGGGGGTGACTATCTCCACGGCTCCACGCCTACCGAGTTAGCGCCATGAGTGACGAAGAGCAGAGCGCCGGTGAGACCGGCAACTTGATTCTCCCCATCCTTCCGCTCCGTAACACGGTGCTCTTCCCCGAGGTGGTCATCCCGCTTCAGGTGGGCCGTGACAAGTCCATCGCGCTCATCAAGGAGGCGGCGGCCAAAGAGTCCTACGTCGCCATTATCACCCAGCGTGAGGCAGAGGTCGATGAGCCCGATGAGGCTGACCTCCACCGCGTGGGCGTCTTGGCGCGCATCCTCAAGGTCGTGAAGGTCAGCCACGACAACTACAGCGTCATCATCCAGGGCAAGGAGCGGGTGCGCCTCCTCAACCTGACCCGCACCGAACCCTACCATGTGGGCAGCTTCGAGCGGGTGGAGTCGGAGTATGAGCGCGATGTCGAGATCGACGCGCTCTTCAACAACCTCAAGTCGATGGCCCGCCGCGTCGCTCGCATGATGCCGGAGCTTCCGCGCGAGGCCTCGCTCATGATCGACCAGGTCACTGACCCGGTCAACCTCGCCGACTTCGCCGCCAACACGCTCGAGATCTCCGTCGAGGAGAAGCAGCAGGTGCTCGGCAAGACCGACGTCAAGGAGCGCCTCAAACTCGTCCTTACCTTCCTCGCCCGCCAGCTCGAAGTGGCCGAGGTCTCCGACCAGATCCAGAACCAGATCAAAGAGGAGATGGATAAGAACCAGAAGGAATACTATCTCCGGCAGCAGTACAAGGCCATCAAGGAGCAGCTCGGCGAGATCGACGGCGACAACGGTGACCTCGACGACCTCAAGACGCGCCTCGACGCCAAGGAGATGCCCGACGAGGTCGACAAGGTCGTCAAGAAGCAGTTCCGCCGCCTGCAGCAGATGCAGCCCGCGAGCAGCGAGTTCGGCGTCGTCCGCACCTACATCGAGACCCTCCTCGACCTGCCGTGGAGCGAGACGACCACCGACAACCTCGATATCGCACACGCCCGCAGCATCCTCGACGAGGACCACTACGGCCTCGACAAGGTCAAGGAGCGGCTCATCGAGTTCCTCGCGGTCCGCAAACTGCGCAGTGACATGAAGGGCCCCATCCTCTGCCTCATCGGACCGCCAGGTGTTGGAAAGACCTCGCTCGGGCGCTCCGTCGCCCGCGCCCTCGACCGCAAGTTCGTCCGCATCGCTCTCGGCGGCGTGCACGACGAGGCCGAGGTTCGCGGCCACCGCCGCACCTACGTCGGCGCGCTCCCGGGCCGCATCGCCCAGGCGCTCCGCAAGGCCGGCACGATCAATCCGGTCATCATGCTCGACGAGATCGACAAGGTCGGTCGCGACTTCCGCGGCGACCCGCAGTCGGCCCTCCTTGAGGTGCTCGACCCCGAGCAGAACAACGCCTTTAGCGACCACTATGTCGAGATCCCCATCGACCTCTCCAAGGTCCTCTTCATCGCCAACGCCAACCAGATGGACACCATCTCGGCGCCGCTCCGCGATCGCATGGAGGTCATCGAAATCCCCGGCTACACCCACAACGACAAGCGCAACATCGTCCGCAAGTTCCTGCTGCCCAAGCAGCTCGAGAACCACGGCATTGCCGAGCACAATGTGACGCTCGACATTGGGGCCGTCGACAAAATCATAGACCGCTATACCCGCGAAGCCGGCGTACGTTCGCTCGAGCGACAGATTGCCGATGTCTGCCGCAAGGTGGCGGTCAAGGTGGCCGACGGCACGCACACAGCGACCGAACTCGACATCACCGCTGAAACCCTCCCCGACTACCTCGGGCCCGAGCGGTACGAGCACGACTCGGTCGAGCGGGTCAACGACCCGGGCATCGCCACGGGCCTCGCCTGGACGCCGGTCGGCGGCGACATCCTCTTCATCGAGGCGCTCAAGACCGAAGGAAAGGGCGAACTCCGCCTCACCGGTCAGCTGGGAGATGTGATGAAGGAGTCGGCCCTCGCGGCCCTCTCCTACCTCAAGATGCGGGCCAACGAGTTTGGCCTGCCGAGCAACTTCCTCAAGGACAAAGACATCCATCTGCACTTCCCGGCAGGCGCCGTGCCCAAGGATGGCCCCTCCGCGGGTATCACCATCTTTACCACGCTGCTGAGCCTCTTTTCGGGCGTTCAGGTGCGCCACGATGTGGCGATGAGCGGCGAGATTACCCTGCGTGGCAACGTGTTGCCCGTCGGCGGCATCAAAGAGAAGGTGCTCGCGGCGCAGCGGGCCGGCATCAAGCGTATCATCCTGCCCGAGCGGAACCGCAAAGACATGGTCGATGTGCCGCAGGAGGTGAAGGACGCAGTGGAGTTCTTCTTCGTGCGTCAGGTCTCGGAGATTCCGCCGCTGGCGCTCACAGGCCCGCTCTCACCTCTCGTCGAGTCCGCACCGGAAGCCGCGCCGTGACCACCGCCTCCATCTCCTGTCCCACCTGCAAGGCCTCCGTTTCGGTCGCGCCACGGACGCCTGAGTTCCCCTTCTGCTCAAGTCGCTGCAAGATGGTGGATCTGGGCCGCTGGATGAACGGCGAGTATGCCGTCGACCTGGCCACGGGAAAGCTCGACATCATCGACCCGAACGAGGCCGAAGATGTGACCGAACTACTGGAAGGCGGCGCGGGTCGGCGGCTCGACTAGCCGGCCCCCGCAACGCTATCGGGCGTTGACGGACGCGGCCTGAAGTTGCGCCTCGATTTCCTCCTCGAGCTCTTTCTCGATGGTCACGTTACGCTGCCACTTGTGGAAGCCGGCTGCCTCAATGACTACGAGATGTTTGCCCGTGGTAATGCGAAGCGGAGCCGCGAGCGGCGCGATCCCATGCGGCTGGCCATCGATGGTGATGGTGGCACCTGGCCGGTTCACCTTGATGGTGAGCGTGCCGTAGGTCGCCTGCGCGACCAGTTTGATCGCGACCTCGGTGGTCTCACCGGTCTTGATGGTAATCTTCTGGTCGAACGGGTCGTGATCTAGGGCATCAACATGGACGGTGTAGTCGCCCGGCGCCATCGGTAGCACGGAGGGCCCCTCGGTCACGGCAACGCCGTCGATAAAGATGATGTTGGCGGGCGGGAGCAGGTCGGTGATGTGGATGGCTCCGGCGTTCTTGAGCTTATTTGTGCAGGCGGTGATGGCGGCGCGGACCGCCGGTGCCTCGGCCGATTGCGGCTCGAGCTGAAGGAAGCGGTTGTAGCGGAGCACGCAGCGGCCCGGATTGCTCTGTTCGTAGATCTGGCCGAGGTTGAAGAAGATGTTGGCCTCGGTGGGGGCGAGTACGGCCGCCTTCTCAAACTGTGCTGCCGCGCCCTTGTAGTCGCCTCGGTTGGCGAGCCGGAGACCTTCGTTCATGAGTGCCCGCTTGTCGGAGGGCGCCGGTGCGCCTGCGGTTGCGCTCGGCAGTTGGAGGAAGGCCGCCAACAGAGCGGCGGCAAGGAGCGATACAGTACGGAGAAAGAGTGTCTTCATCATCGTGCTCATGGGGTGCGGAGAAGTTGTTAGCCTGATAGTGAAACTGGCGTTTGGATGCTACTTCCAAGAGGGCAGACAGCATGGGCAGAATGACCTCAGCTTCGGTGGATCTCTCCTTCTTCGCGATGATGGCGAAGACGGAGCGCCGTATGAATGTGGGGGCTGCGGTTTCGTTCGCCTGCTCGCTCGCTTGGGCCTGGTTCGCTGCGCAGTATGTCACTTACTCCAGTTCGAGCGTGGCCCTCAATCTTGTGCTCATCTGGGCCCAATGGGGGCTACTTCTGCTGGCGGGGTGCTGGGCGGGGCTTCGGCTGAGCAGTCTCCTCTTCGGCACGCCGTGGCGCGTTCGGGTGCTGCTCGGCGAAGCGGTGCCCACCGATCTCACCGAGGAGGGGCTGGTGCAGGGCTTCTCGGAGAACCGCGCCCCCTTCTTTGGCCTCCTCGCCGGCGCCATGCTCCTCTCCTGGGGTGTGGTGCAACTCACCACCGACCACTACCTCACCCGCTACAACACCGAAGGATACTACGCGACGATGCTCCGCTCCGAAGCGCCGGTAGAGCAGATCGCCGCCCTCCAGCAGGTCTGCGGCGTGCTCGCTGCCGAGACCCGTGCGGCCCGGCCCGTGCGCGAGCGGGTGGCCTACCTGGTTGTCAACGGCGATGCTGAGGTGAAGCCCTGGGCCATCTGGGCAGCCGGCCAGATGGGGATCCGCTCGGTGGAGAAGGAGCTTCTCGCCGCGCTTGCGGCTGGTGATGATGCCGTCCGCGCGGAGGCTGCGCTCGCCGTCTCACGGCTCGACCTGACAGATGCAGGCCCCGTCCTGCTCGCGGAGCTACCCGAGGTCATTACCACGCCGCGCACCGCCCGCGCCTATCTGCATGCGGTCTCTCGGCTCCGGCTGCAGGCAGCAGGTCCTCTGCTCTTACCGCTCGTGGACCTCATGGCACCGGAGGTCCGCATCGCGGCCTGGCGCGCCATCGGACGGTCGGGCGACCTCGCGCTCGCACCGCAGGTATGGAGACGATTCGAGGCGGCAACCGCGCCCGTGGAGCAGTGTGCGATCGCAGACGCGCTCAAGTTCCTGTCGACAGGCGACCAGCTCGCGTCGATGGGTGCCTGGTTCGACGCTCGGCCGCGCCGCGGCGCCGAAGCCTGCGCGGCTGTGGCTCTGAGCGACCGCCCCCTTCGGAGCGGAGACAGGCCCGACACCTTCGAGGAGCTCGAGCGCGAAACGCTCCGCACCAAAATGATGATCGCCATCTTCAACATCGCCGGCCCGGGCACCGACGCCTGGATCAAAGAGCTGACTGCAAACCGTGAGGAGCCGCCCGATTTGAGGGCCAAAGGGCGCGAGATCCTCAAACTCCTCGAGCATGCGGCGCCACGCACCGAGCGGCGCCTCGGAGCACCCTAGCGGGCTACGGCCAGAAGCGGTCGACGAGGAAGAGCGCGATCATGGTGATGGCGAGGGCATACTTCGCCGCGCCCGCCAGGATCATGCCGACAAGAGCGCCCATGCCTGCGCGCACCGCCTGCTTCGGGTCGCGATTGCTGAGGTATTCGCCGACGATGGCGCCGAGCAGCGGCGCAATCAGCACCAGCCAGATTTGGCCTGTGACCAAGGCGATCAACGAGCCGATGACGGCGCCCGCAACGCCCGCTCGGGTTGCCCCAAAGCGAGAGGCACCGAGCGCGGTCGCTGCGAGGTCGGCCACGACGCTCAGCGCGGCGATCAGCCCGATGACCGTCATCATCCCTGCGCCTACATGGGCGAACCCGTCTGCCCAGGCCGCGATGAGCAGCCCGACGAAGACCAGCGGGACGCCAGGAAGCGCCGGCAGCGCGATGCCGAGCAGGCCGATAGCAACGGTCAGACCGGCGATGAGATGTAGCACGACAGAGAGCAGCGGGCTCACAAGACCCCCAGTAGGATTTTGCCGCAAAATTCGATGGTTTTGAGTATGCTCTTACACTAACAGGGGGCAGCGTATTCCTCAATCAAAAACGGCGCCGCGCCGCGGGCCGGAGTGAAGGTTGAAAATGGCAGAGACCCTCTATGAGGCGTTGGGCGGCGAGGCGCCGGTCACGGCCATTTCTCACGCCTTCTACGATGAGATGGAGCTGCACGAGCCTGCGCTTGCCCGCCTTCATCCGCCCTTCGACGGCACCATCCCTCACAAGGCCAGGGCCGACTTCGCCGACTTCCTCCAGTTCTGGACGGGTGGTCCCAAACAGTATCTCGAACTGCGCGGTCACCCGCGGCTTGGCATGCGTCATGCCCACCTCCCCATTGATGCCGAGATGCGCGATGCGTGGTTGCGCTGCATGACCTTCGCGGTTGCGCGGTCGGTCCCGGCGGGGCCCGGCCCCGAGGCGCTCATAGCTCGCATGGCCGAGGTGGCGGGGTTCCTCCAGAATGTGGGGCGGACCGATGGATGACCTCGAAGTCAAAGCCGGCCTTGTCATCCCGGGTTGGGAGCTCTGGTTCACCGCGAGCCGCGCCAGCGGCGCCGGCGGCCAGCATGTCAACCGGACCAACTCCCGCGTGACGCTGCATTGGGTCGTCACGACCGCCTCGACCCTGAGCGAGAGCGACCGCGCCCGCCTGCTCAAGAAGCTCGCGCCCCGCATCAACGACGAGGGGGTGTTGCTCATCAGCGCAGAGGAGCACCGCAGCCAGCTCCGCAACGTCGAGGCGGCCCGCGAGCGGCTCGTGGCGCTGATCGTCGCCGCGCTCCACCGCGAGCGGCCCCGCATCGACACCTCCGTCCCCAAGAGCCAGAAGCGGCGGCGGCTCGCAGACAAACGGGTCCGCTCCGAGGTCAAGGCCGCCCGCTCCAAGCCCTCCGGCGGCGACCCCGAGCGCTGAGTCCCAGACCTGCGCGCTCTCCGCTTGCGACACACCCCCGTCGGGCTGCTAGAAGCCCGCTTCGACCCCTCTGCCAACGTGCGAGTTTCCCCCATGCCTCTGCCCGCTCTGCGTTCCATCTCCGCCTGGGGGCTCTTTGCTCTGCCGGGCAGAGAGCGGCATTCGGAGTCGCTCGAGGCCGCCTCCGCAACCGCCGAACTCTCGCGGGGCCTCGGCCGCTCCTACGGCGACTCTTCGCTCCCCGCGACGCCCGAGAGCGAGCTCCTCTGCACCACGCTTGCAGACCGCATCCTCGCCTTCGATGACAGCTCCGGCCTCCTCACGGGAGAGGCCGGTCTCGCGCTCCATGAGATCCACCGGCTCCTCATGCCCCGCGGCTGGTTCGCCCCTGTTACGCCCGGCACCCAGTTCGTCACGCTCGGCGGCATGGTGGCCTCCGACATCCACGGCAAAAACCACCATAAGGCGGGCTGCTTCGGCGACCATGTGACCAGCCTTCGCATGCGACTCGCAAGTGGAGAGGTGGTGAACTGCGGCCCCGACGAGCGAGCCGAACTCTTCTGGGCCACCGTTGGCGGCATGGGGCTCACGGGCCACATCCTCGAGGTGACCTTCCGCATGGTCCGTATCCCGTCGCCCTGGATCTATCAGGAGAGCCGCCGCGTGCCCGACATCGAGTCCTTCATCGCCGGCCTCAAGGAGTCGGGCCCCGACTGGCCTATGACCATGGGCTGGATCGACTGCGTCTCGGGCGGAGCCAGTCTCGGCCGCGGGATTCTGATGCGTGGCCGCTGGGCCGAGCCGGCGGAGGCGCCCGCCCGGTTTCCGGCGATGCCCCCGCGCCTCACCATGCCCTTCTTCTTCCCCTCCTGGGCCCTCAACCCGCTCTCGGTCCGCGCCTTCAACATCCTCTACTACTGGAAGCATCTGGCGCGGGAGAAGCGGGGCGTCGTCTCGCCCTGGGGCTTCTTCTACCCGCTCGATGCCATCCACCTCTGGAACCGCATGTATGGCCGGCGGGGCTTCACGCAGTACCAGTGCGTGCTCCCCGAAGAGGCGGGGCAGGGCGCCGCGCGCCGCTTCCTCGAACTGCTCGTCAAGCTTGGCGGCGCATCGTTCCTTTGCGTCATCAAGGACTGCGGCGCCGAAGGGCGCGGTCTGCTCTCCTTCCCCAAGCCGGGCATCTCCATCGCGCTCGACCTGCCGCTGCGCGACTGGACGCAGCGTGTGGTGAACGAGCTCAACGCCTTTGTTATCGCCGAGGGCGGCCGCATCTATCTGACGAAAGACACGCTCACGCTGCCTGAAGACTTCGCGAAGATGGAGCCGCGGCTAGCGGCCTTCGATGCGGCGAGGCGGCAGTTCGATCCCGAGCGGCGACTCCGCTCCCACCAGTCCGAGCGGCTCCTCGAGCCGGCCCCCAAGGAGATGCCATGAAGACCGCGATTCTGGGAGCCAGCAAGGGCATGGGAAGGGCGCTGGCCCGTGTGCGTGCCGAACGCGGAGACGACCTCGTCCTGCTCGGCCGCGACGTCGAAGAGCTAGAGCGCTCCGCCGCAGACCTCCGTGTTCGCAGCCGCGGCGCTGTCACCGTCATCGCCTGCGATCTGGATGCGCCAGACGGCTTCCCCGCCGTCATCGAGGCGCTCTTTGCGGGCGGTGCCCGCCTCGACAACCTCGTCATCACGGCGGCTCACTTCGGAACCCAAGACGAACTCGAGGCAGACCCCGTTCGCGCGCGCCGGCTCCTCACCGCCAACCTCGCGAACACGATCGAACTCTGCGAGCGGGCAAGGGTTGCGCTGCTGGCCCAGGGCGGCGGTACGCTCTGCGTCTTCTCATCGGTCGCCGGCGACCGCGGGCGCAAACCGGTCGGCCTCTACGGGGCCTCCAAAGCCGGCCTCTCGCACTACCTCGAAGCGCTCGACCACAAGTGGCGCGCAGCCGGCCTCATCACCATCTGCGTCAAGCCCGGATTCGTGAAGACCGGCATGACGGCCGGCCTCAAGCCCCCGCCCTTTGCGGGCGAGCCAGACGCGGTCGCCCGCCAGGTCAGCGACGCCTTGGAGCGTGGCACGCCGCTGCTCTACGCGCCCTCTATCTGGCGGTGGGTGATGCTGGTCATCCGGCATCTTCCGCGGTTCGTCATGCGCCGCATCTCCTTCTGATTGCCTCGGCCGTTCGGCTGTGACAATCTGACAGGCCGCCCCGATGCACACTGGCTTCCCATGACCTCTCACGCCCCCGCCGACCCCGCGCGCCGTGTCTTCCGCATGCCGGAGGACCTCGCCAACCAGATCGCCGCCGGTGAGGTCGTCGAGCGCCCCGCGAGTGCGCTCAAGGAGCTCATCGAAAACGCCATCGACGCCGGCGCCACCCACATCAAGGTCGACATCGAGGAGGGCGGGCTGCGGCTCCTCCGCGTGACCGACGACGGCAGCGGCATGAGCGAGGCCGACGCCATCGCTGCGATGGAGCGTCACGCCACCTCCAAACTCCGCTCCGCTGACGACCTCTTCCGTATCTCGACGCTCGGATTCCGCGGCGAGGCGCTGCCCTCCATCGCCTCCGTCAGCCGCTTCGAGATGGTCACCAAACTCCATGGTGCGCTCGAAGGAATCCGCCTCCGCGTGGAGGGCGGCGGACAGCCCGTGGTGGAGCCCGCAGGCTGCCCTGCCGGTACGCAGATCACCATCCGCGACCTCTTCTTCAACACGCCTGCCCGCCTCAAGTTCCTCAAGACGCGCGGCACCGAGGTCAAGCACTGCATCGAGGCGGTACAGCACCTCGCGCTTGCCCGGCCCGAGGTAGGCTTCACTGTCGTCAGCGAGGGGCGCACGGTGCTCGATTGGCCCGCTGTGGCCGACCGCGCCGGCCGCATCTTCTCCTACTTCGGCCGCCCGGACGCCGACCAGATTCACCCCACCGAGGTCGCCGTGCTGGGCCCAGTATCGGCCTCCGGCTTCATCGGGGAGCCGAGCCTCTCGCGGCGCACCTCCGCGCAGGTCATCACCTTCGTCAACGGGCGCTATGTGCGCGATCGCCTCCTCGCCTCTGCCGTGCGGGTGGCCTACCAGCACCTCGTCGACCGGGCCCGTTATCCCGTCTCTGTGCTCTACCTCGAACTGCCGTATGACGCCGTCGATGTGAATGCGCACCCGATGAAGACCGAGGTGCGCTTTCACCAGCCCGACGAGGCCTTCCGCGCCATCCGGCGCGCCGTCTCCAACACCCTCGCTGCCGCCCCCTGGGTGCGCCGCGCGCCATCGTTCGGCACGACTCAGCCGACCACGCCCGAGCCGACCGGGCCCGTCGCCCAGCCGCTCGATTTTGCGCCCGCCCTCTCCAGCCTCTCCGCCTTCGACCTCGCCCCGCTGACCCACCAGCCCGCGCGCACCTACCGCCTCGACCGTGGCAGCGAGCGCGGACTCTCCTTCGCGCCCGCACCGGAGCGGCCAGGCCCGGTCAGCCGTCCGGCGGATGCGCCCACCCACGCCCGCGGCTTCTTCTCGGCGCTCCACTACCTCGCGGCCTTCAAGGCCACCTACCTGCTCGCGGCCGATGGCGACGGCCTCGTCATCGTCGATCAGCACGCCGCCCACGAACGCATCACCTTCGAGGCGCTGCGACTCTCGTGGAAGCGCGAGCGGCTCCCGCAGCAGCCCATGCTCATCCCCGCCATCCTCACCTTCAGTGCGGTCCAGTCGGCGGTTCTCGAAGCCCATCTCGATTTCTTCGAAGCGCTCGGCTTCGAACTCGAGCCCTTCGGCGGCAACGACTTTGCGCTCAAGGCGGTCCCTGCCATCTTCCTCAAGGCCCGTCACCACAAGCTGCTGCAGGATGCCATCGAGGAGCTCGCCGAAACAGGTCAGTCGGCCCGCGTGGAAGAGGCCTTCGAAGCGGTCCTCTCTCGCATGGCCTGCCATGGCAGTGTGCGCGCCGGCGACAACCTCTCGCACGACGAGGTGCGTCGCCTCTTTGCAGACCTCGACGCGGTCGACTTCGGTGCCAATTGTCCGCACGGGCGCCCTGTCTGGTTCCGCATGACGCTGGCCGAACTCGAGACCCGATTCGGCCGCCGATGAGCGGCGAATCCCGCCCCTCCATCGTCGTCATCGCCGGCCCCACCGCGGCGGGAAAGTCGGGCCTGGCCATGGCAATCGCCGAGCAGCTCGGCGGCGAGATCGTCAACGCCGACAGCGTCGCGGTCTACCGCGGCTTCGACATCGGCTCTGCCAAACCGTCGCTTGCTGACCGTGCCCGACTCCCGCACCACCTCGTCGATGCCCGCGACCCCACGGACACCTGGTCGGCGGCCGACTTTGTCCGCGACGCAGATGAGGCCATTGCAGCGATTGCCGCGCGGGGTCGTCTCCCCATCGTCGTGGGCGGCACGGGGCTCTACCTCCGCAGCCTGCTGCACGGGCTCGCCGCCGGCGGCGCAGCGCAGCCCGAGCTTCGCGCCGCGCTCATCGCGGAGATCGAGGCGGTCGGTATCGAGACCCTCTACGCCCGCCTTCGTGAACGCGACCCGGAGGCCGCGGCCGCCATGCACCATCGCGATACCGTCCGCATCATCCGCGCGCTCGAGGTCATCGAGGTCACCGGCCGCAAGCGGAGCGAACAGCACGCCGAACATGGGCTTCAGGAGGAGCGCTACCGCCACCTCTCGCTGGTGGTCGCCGGCCCGCGCGACGAACTCCATCTTCGCATCGGCCTGCGCACCCGGGCGATGGTCGAAGCCGGCCTTGTGCAAGAGGTCCAGGCGCTGCTCGCCTCGGGTATTCCGACGACAGCGCAGCCCTTCGGCGCCATCGGCTACCGGCATGTCCTCGAACTCCTCGACGGCCGGCTCGGGGAAGCGGACTGGGTCGAGACGCTTGCCCGCGACACACGCCACTTTGCGCGTCGACAGCTCACCTGGTTCCGCAAGCACCGCGACAGCCGCTGGCTCCCCTTCGACGGCGGTGGCGCAGCCTCAGACATTGCGGCGGCGGTGAAGGACTGGTGGCAAGAGGGCGGTGTCGGCCCTGGCTTTGCGACCGAGCACGATGTGGTAGGCGCCCCTTCGCTTGCGGGTCGAGGGAGGCGCGGCTAACTCGCGGCTCTCATCTGCTCTGCCTCAGGATTCATCATGTCAGCCTCCCAGACTGCCTCCCCCGACTGGATCTACAAGCTCGACCCCTACACGCCCGGCAAGCCGCCCGAAGAGGTCGAACGCGAACTCGGCATCACCGGCGTCATCAAGCTGGCGAGCAACGAGAATCCCTACGGCCCCTCGCCCGCAGCCATCGCGGCCATGGTGGCCGCGGCCCGTCGCGTCCATCTCTACCCCGATGCCGCCGGCTACGCCCTCCGACAGGCCATCTCTGCCGCCTTCGCCGTGCCCGCCGAAGAGGTCCTCCTCGGCAACGGCTCGGCCGAAATCATCAAGCAGCTCGTCGTCGCCTTCTGCTCTGCCGACGACCACGCCGTCATCTCCGAGTTCGCCTTCATCGCCTACAAGATCTCGCTCGACACCTTCGGCGTGCCGACCACGGTCGTGCCGAGCCTCAACTTTGGTCACGACCTGCAGGCCATGGCCGCAGCCTGCACCCACAAGACCCGCCTCCTCTTCGTCGCCAACCCCAACAACCCCACCGGCACCCACCTCTCGCACGCAGAGCTCGAAGCCTTCCTTCGCACCGTGCCCGAACATGTGCTCGTGGTCCTCGACGAGGCCTACATCGAGTATCGCTCCGATGGATCCGCGCCGACAGGGCTCGAACTCCGCGCCCTGCGCCACAACCTGGTAGTGACCCGCACCTTCTCCAAGGCCTATGCGCTCGCCGGCCTCCGCATCGGCTTCGCCTTCGCGCCACCCTATGTCGCCGAGCGCTTCAACCGCTCCCGCGACGCCTTCAACACCAACTTGGTCGCGCAGGAGGCCGCCATCGCCTCGCTCGCCGACACCGGCCACCTGAGCGCCTCCACCGCCAAGACCCGCGCGGTCCTCGCCACCTTCTCGGAAGCGCTTACTGCGATGGGTATCGGCTTCGTCCCGTCGCACGGGAACTTCCTCCTCATCGACGCGCCGATGGGCGGAAAGCCCCTCTTCGACGCGCTCCTCCGCGAGGGTGTTATCACCCGCCCGCTCACCCCCTACAACATGCCCAAGCACCTCCGCATCAGCATCGGAACCGCCGAAGAGATGGAGCGCTGCGCCGCCGCACTCGCCCGTGTCTGGAAGCCGGCCTGATGGCCGAACGCCTCGTCATCGCGCCGCCGCACGGGCCGCTCTCCGGGAACATTTCCGTGCCGGGCGACAAGTCGGTCACCCACCGCGCGCTGATGCTCGCTGCCATTGCGCAGGGCGACACCGAGCTCCGCGGCGCGGGGGAGGGCGCAGACAACCAGTCCACCCTCGCAGCCATCGAGCAGCTGGGCGTCGGAGTCCTGAGGCCCGTGCCCGGCATCATCGTCGTCCGCGGCGTAGGGCTCTACGGCCTCAAGCGGCCGCAGCGACCCATCGACTGCGGAAACTCCGGGACCACCGCCCGACTCCTCGCGGGCCTCCTCGCGGGCGCCGGCGTCGAGGCGACGCTGACGGGCGATGAGAGCCTCTCTCGCCGCCCCATGGCCCGCATCGCCGATCCACTCAACGACCTCGGCCTCTCGCTCCAGGTCTCCTCCCGCGGAACGCTCCCGCTCACCGTTCGGAGCGCCG
The DNA here is from genome assembly GCA_947496715.1 of Myxococcales bacterium. Taxonomy (GTDB): domain Bacteria; phylum Myxococcota_A; class Bradymonadia; order REDH01; family REDH01; genus CAIWGR01. The sequence goes on along the minus strand of CANMDT010000012.1, from coordinate 8,088 downwards.
CAGACATGGCCCGCCAGCTCGAGCCCGCCCGTGCGGTACTGCGCGTTGCCTCGGCCCAGGTGAAGTCCGCCATCCTCTTCGCCTCGCTCTACCGGCGCGCCGTGACCGAGGTGGTCGAGCCGGAGGTCACCCGCGACCACTCCGAGCGGCTGCTCCGCGCCTTCGGCGTCCGCGTCGCCTCCTCCCATCACTACCTGCAGCCGCAGACCGCAGCCGCTGATGCCGTCGCCCCCTTTGTGCGTCTTGAGTCGCCGGAACTCCTTCGACCCCGCCTCCTTGAAGTCCCCGGCGACCTCTCCTCCGCCGCCTTCCTCCTCGCCGCGGCAGTCGTGACTGGCGGCAAGGTGACCGTCACCGGCTGCGGCGTGAACCCCACCCGCACCGCCTTCCTCACCCACCTGCAACAGCTCGGCGCCCGCGTCACGCTCCGGCGCAACCGGGTCACTACCTCCGGCGAACCGGTCGCTGACGTGACCGTCGCTGCAGGCCCGCTGAAGCCCCGCTCGGTCGGCGGCGCGGCCATCCCCCTCCTCATCGACGAACTGCCCCTTGTCGCGCTGCTGGCGGCCCTGTGTGAGGGCGAGACACGCATCGACGACGCCGGGGAGCTCCGCCTCAAGGAGAGCGACCGCCTCGCCACCACCCTTGGCCTCCTGAAGGCGATGCAGGTCGACTGCGAAGCCACCGAGCAGGGGCTCATCGTTCGAGGTCGAGGAGGCAGCGGCTGGCCCGCCTTCGCCTTCGACGCCGCCGGTGACCACCGCCTCGCCATGGCCGCAGCCGTGGCCGCGCTCGGCGCCACAGGGCCCTGCACCATCGACGGTGCCGAAAGCATCAACGTCAGCTACCCGGGCTTCGTCGGCGCGCTCATCGCGCTCGGTGCCCATGTTGAGCGGAGCCAAGCATGATTGTCGCAATGGATGGCCCCGCGGGCGCAGGCAAAAGCACCGTCGCCCGACTCCTCGCCGAGCGCCTTGGCTTCCGACTCATCGACACTGGTGCCATGTACCGCTGCGTAGCCCTCGAAGGACAACGCCGCGGCATCGATACCTTCGCCACGGGCGCGCACGAACAACTCGGCGAGATTGCCCGCACTCTCCCCATCGACTTCCGCTTCCTCGATGGCCTCAACCGCATCCTCCTCGCCGGCGAAGATGTCACAGAGGCCATCCGCACTGCCGAGGTCTCCAAGGCTGCCTCCGAGGTCAGCGCCATACCCGCCGTCCGCACCGCGCTCGTCGACCGCCAGCGCATCCTCGGCGCAGCCAACGACTGCGTCATGGAGGGCCGCGACATCGGAACGGTCGTCTTCCCAGATGCCGACATCAAACTCTTCCTTACCGCCTCACTCGATGCGCGCAGCCGGCGCCGCGTGGTGCAGTCCGGCGTGCACGAGTCGGCCTCGGCAGAGGTCACCCGAGAGATCGCTGCCCGCGATGCGCGCGACATGGAGCGCGCCGTGGCGCCGCTCCGCAAGGCCGACGACGCCATTGAGGTCGACACAACCAACCTCGAGCTGGACCAGGTCATCGACCTCGTCCTCGGGCTCGTGACTGCCCGCCGCTCCTAGCGCGCTACTTCGGCTCGGGGTCCGCTGCGGGCTCCGCTGCAGGGTCAGGCTCCGCAGCGGCCTTGTCCTTCGCGCCGGCCTTGGATCGGACGGGACGGGAGGCAGGCTTGTCGGCCTTGGCGGCGCCTGCCTTCGCACCCTGCTTGCAGTTCGCACCGAGCGGCGACGGCGGACCGAGACGGGCCACCGAGCCCGAGACGCGCAGGCCATACCAGCCCTCACCGCACGAGGCACGCTGCAGCACCGGCATCATGCCGAACAGGCCGCCGAGGCCAGCCCGCTCCTTGTAGTCCTCCTCGATGAGGAAGCGGAGGTCGAGCTGCACAGACGAGGCCTTGAAGGGCTCCCGCACCTGAATCTTCCCGTTTGAGGCCAGCTTGATGTCTTTGCCGTCGGACTCCAGCGCGTCGATGACGATGTCGGACTCTTTGATATTGGCGCGGAACGACACCGTGCCGAGCGCCGTCGCCGGCAGGGGAATGCCACCTTCAAGGCTCTTGGTCGCCGCCGACTTCAGCGCGCCGGGCCCGATGACGAGCGGTGCGATGCTCAGGTTGATCTCACCTCCCTGGAGGCGGCGCTCCCCATCGAGTTCAAGCGTCACGTTGCCCCGCACCGCACCGGAAACCGGCAGCCCGAGCTTCTGTCGGATGATGTCGAGGTCGCGCAGGTCGACATCGAAGAAGTCCACCTCGGCGCGGTAGCCGTCGCCGGGGATGAGCCGCGACACAATCTCGCCCGAGGGGAAGGTCAGCGTGACCTCTGCGGAGGGCTTGCCGCGCAGGAGCGAAAACAGCCCGAGCGAGATGCGCGCCTTCTCCACCTTGATCGGCAGTTTTGGACCCTCCTGCGTTCCGCCCAGAGGGAGCAGTTGCAGGTTGTGAAGGCTCACCGCCGGAAGCCCCGAGAGGGTCGTCTTCTCGAGCGAAACATCATACTTGTAACCGAGCGCCTTCTCCGTCTGCGCCTCGATGACGCGGGAAACGATGCCCATCGGGAACATCAGCAGCGAGCCCACGGAGAGGGTGAAGGAGAACAGCAGCCCAAAGAGGGTCTTCCGCAAGGTGGGGCTCATGGCTTCTCCTCCTTGTCGGTGCTGCCCATCTTGTAGGTCACCAGCGACAGCTCCACATCCATGTGGTCGCCGGCCTCCTTCTTCTTCGCAGCGTTCAAGCCTACCTTTTCAATGAAGACGAGTTCGTCGGTATCGGCGATGGAGGTGAGCAGATCCTTGAACTGCTCGAAACTCACATCCTCGATGCGAACGGTCGTGCGATGCGCCGTCACCTCGGAGCGTCCCGGCACCGGCTCTTGCGTGTCCTTGAACTCGCGCGGCCGACCAAGTCCCGCCTCGCGCGCCTGATCCTCCACAAACGAGGAGAGCCGCAGGACGTTCTTCTTCAGCTTCTCTTCGCGGTCGCTGCGCGCCGTGATCCGCTCCATGAAGGTATCGCGCTGTGAGAGGAGCTGGGTGAGCGCCTCGCGCTTGCCGAGGAGCTGCTCCTCGAGGGCCGATGACCGCTGCATCGAGAGGCCGACCACCAAGATGACGCCGAGCAGGCTCAGCGTCCCCACCATGGCCATCAGGAGCGTCTGCTCGCGCTGAGACATGGCATCAAACTTGGACCGTAGGGTGGCCCAGCCCTGGCTCAACGCGCTCACGGCTTGCCTCCCGACTTCGCAGCCTTCTTCGCCGGCGACGCAATCGCGGCGCAGCTCGCGGTTCCCTTCATGTCGAAGTCGAAGCCCGCCGATGTGCGCGACGCCTCAACCGACCCACGCTTGATCTCCTTGATACAGGGGATCTCGCTCAACTTCGTCTCAAGCGCGTCCACAGACTCCGCCGTGTCGGCGATGCCCTTGATGAGGAACTGCTTGCGCTGCAGATCGACATCCACCTGTTTCGCCTTGGCGTCGTAGCCCTCATCCGAGGTCGCCTGCACGGCTGCGGTCACCGCCGCGAAGATGTCGAAGGCCGACTGCTTGGGGATGAAGGAGGCCTCGTCCCCGCTCTCTCTGATCGCTTTGAGGATGCTCTCGCTCCCCGTGACAGGCTTGCCCATGACCTCGGTCGTCAGTTTCGTCAGCTCCGCGTCGAGCACATCGACCTCCGCCTGAAGCAGCGAGGCCCGCGCGACCAGCAGCATCATGAGAGCCGCCACGATTGCGCCGCCCCATGCAGCCATCTCCACCAAGCGGCCGCGGAGGTGCTCTGTCGTCCCCTTGAAGGCCGACGCGCCCACGCGCAGGTCGAGACCGGTCGCGCTCTGCATGCCGGCCGCCCGCAGCGCCAACCCCAGCGCCGTCGTGAACAGCGGCAGCTGCTCGGCAAGGTCGGGCATGGCCACCACTTCGGGGCGCGTTGCCGGGAGCAACTCCGTCTCCACGCCGAGCGCCGAACCCAGGTACTCTGACAGTCCGCGAAGCTGCGACCCGCCGCCCGTCAGATAGAGCCGCGTCACGGGTCGACCCCACTGTGTAGCGTGCGCGTGAAGCGACCGACGAAGGTCGCGCACCAGCGGCTTCACCCCCTCGTCGCACGCAGAGAAGACAAGCTCCTCATCCTCCGTCCAAGCCTCGCCTTCGGCCGGCATCAGCAGGCTCCCGTCGCGGTGCTTGCCCATGCGGGCCGTCTCTTCGTCAAGGTCGGGGAAGGCCCGCATGATCGCAGCCGTCACCAGCGCGCCGCCGCCAGCGACCGTATGCACAAACTCCACCTTCTGATCGGCGATGACCACGAGCGACGCCCGCTGCGCTCCGATGTCCAGCACCGCCACAGGCTCCGGCGTCGGGCCCAGAAGCCAAGCCGCCGCAGCAGCCACAGGGAAGGGCGAAAGCTCCAGCACCCGAGGGTCGATGCCCCACGTTGCGAGCGTCTCAAGGCGGTCTGCTACGGCCTCCGGCTTCGCTGCAGCCACAAACACCTATGCTCACCCGACGGCAGTCGGTTGCCCACCGTGAAGGAAAGCTGCAGCGACTCCACCTCCTCCGGGATGCGGCCGTCTAGCTGCGGCACCAGTACCGCACCGATCTCCTTCGCTCCGCTAAAGGGCAGCGCGAGCGGCGTCAGGTAGATACCCTCCGAAGTCGCCGCGACGCCGAAGCCTTCGGCCTCCAGCATCCCCTGCGCCCGGAGTCGCTCCAGCGCCTCGGCCACCGCAGCGAGCCTCGCCTCAGCCGGCGTCAGCGCGACCGCGTCGTCCTCCTCGCCCTCCAACGCGGCAACCGCGCCAGAGACCAAAATCTCCGTTTCGCACATCTCCACAACCGTGAGGCTGCGGAAGCCTGCATCCAGCACCACGACGCGGAGGCTCGTCGTACCGATGTCGAGTCCAATGATTCGGCTGCCCACTAGTTTTCACTCCAAAAGAGGAATCTTCCGTCACGGTTGAAATCAACCACCGTGCGCAGCTCCCGCGTTGCCTGACCATAGCGACCCTTGGCCGTAACCGTATAGATCTTCGGGGTATCGGTGCGCACCAAAGAACGCATCGCGGCCGTGTCGTAGTTGACCGTCTGAAGCTGCGGCGCTGTGGCCTGCTGCTGCAGCAGCAGCGCGAAGTAGGCCGGCGTCCAGCCGAGCGTTGCCGCAGCCGCTGCCATCTCAGGCCTCGGTCGAGAATACTGCGCCCAGAAGGCCCCCGCCGTCGGGTTCCGCGTCAGCGTCTCGTTCACAAAACTCACCACCGAATCTGCCGAGCCGAAGGCCATCATCCGCGACAGGTCCCGCGTGATGTCCTCGCCGCCCGGCGCCTGCTGCCCCGACAGCATCAGCATCAGCACCTGCATCGGATTCTCGAAGAACCGGACCCGCCCGTCGAGCGCCAGCGTCTGGTAGAGCACCGTCGTCGCCACACCCATGTCCGTCACGCAGGGGTTGTAGCCCGGGGGGGCGCCCTGGATGTGGTTGCAGAGCCAGCTGAACCAGTCGATGTCGGTCGCCATGTTCGCGTATAGGAAGGCCTGCGTATCGTAGATGGTCAGATGTTCCCGCACGCTCTCAAACAGCTCGGGCGTCATCCCAGGAACCTGCAGCAGACCCTCCAGCGACAGCAGCGGCTCGTTGAGCGGGCCCCAGTCCAGGTCGGCATACCGTGAACTCTCGTTCCCCGCGCCGCCCCGGCTCGCCACGCAGTTCTCGTCCAGAATCGTCATGTCGGAGTCGGGGTCCACATGGTCGATGATGGCCGCCACCAGCTCATACTGCAGGCGCGCATCCTCGCGTGCATCGCGGTTCTGCGGCTGCGCGAAAGCCATCGGTCGGAACATCGCGCAGAGGGCCGCCGCCGTATCCTGCGGCAGCGGTGACTTCGCCAGCGAGTTGATGCTCACCTTGCCGTTCTCCGACACGGGGTTCTCGAACTCAATCTCACCCGTCAGACCGCCGAAGCCCTCGCCGCCAAGCGAGTTGAAATCCACGCCGCCGATCGGCGTATTGAACTCCCCCTTCGTCACAATCGGAAGAAAGATGTCGAGGTAGCGCCAGAGCTGGAACTTCCCGTTCTTCGCCGCGCGGCCGAGCATGTCGCCCGACGAGGCCTTGTCGGCCAGTTCGAACTGGTAGGAGAGGGCGAGCCGCTGCAGGTTGATGCCGCTCTTGGCCAGGAAGTAGGCCTTCACCTCGTCGCGCTGGTTCTGCGCCAAGTGGAGGTTGACCCGCGTGTCGTAGATGAACTGCACAATCGAAACCGTCAGCACTGCGACCGTCCCGAGCACCAGAATCAGCGCGATGCCGCGTTCGCGCGCCGGCAGCGGTAGCCGCAGCCGCGTCAGCAGCTTCTTCAGGCGGATGGGCAGGCTCATGGGCGCTGCTCCAGGGCCTCTTGGAGCCGGTTCACGAGCTCACCCCGCGCCTCATCCTGCGCAATCTTGAAGGGGTCGATCGGCTCCGTCAGCGCAATCGTCGTCTGCGTCGACATCGTGATATCCCGGTCATCCCGGAGCGGGTGCTTCACCTTGAGCGTGATCCGCACGCGGCTCGGAAGCTGGCCATCGTGCGCCGAGGCGTCCCACTCCCGCGCCCAAGCCTCGCCGGCAATCTCCTTGCTGCCGTCCCAGTATTCGAACCGCACATCCTCCACATCCTCGACCATCGTGTAGACCACGCCGCCCTTGTCTGCGTGCGCATCGATGGGCGCATCTTCGCGCCGCACGAGGTTGCGATGAACCTTGCCGTCGTCCCCCGTCATCGACTCGATCCGGTAGGTCAGCTCGGCCTCCACGCCGGCAACCTCCTCCTCGTGAATCCTCACATGGCAGAAGCCCGTGAAGTTCAGCTCGTCGTCGGTCCCATCGAAGACCGTCTCCCGCATCACCTCGCGCTTGTCATTCGTCGGGTCGGCGTTGGGCGTTGTGATGAAGGCGGTCGCGATCTCGCGTACCATGCGGCCCATCGCCTGCTGCACCACCCGGTTCCGTTCGAACTTGTCGATGGTCGCATTCCGGATCTTGAAACTGGTCGAGACCGTGCCCCACAGGATCACCGTGATGGTCGCAAGCAGTGCCACCGCGAGCATCACCTCGATGAGCGTCAGACCGCGCTGCGAACGGTGCACCCTCATGGCGCCACCGGCGCAATCGGAAGGCCGCCAACCGTCGGCTTCGCGATGCCCTCAGCTCCGCCCTTGTTCAGGTTCACCACATACTGCTGCACCGTGAGCGTGCCGCGGCCCTCCCCCTCCGGCCAGCTGATCTCCAGTGTCACGCGGCGCATCCGCTCCGACATCTCGTTGATCATCGTCGGAATCTGGCCAACGATCATCGGCAGCGCCATCCCGACCCCGGCAACGCCGGTTAGCGCGCCTTCCGACTGGCCATCCGACGATCCGAAGAGCGAGCTCGTCACCGAGTTCACAAGCTGCTCGCTCGCCTCGGGCGGAAGCTCCACCACCTCCACCACGGCGTTCCACTCCATGCCATCGAAGCCGTCGTCGCGGAAGTCGCCGCGCATCTCCTCCGTCATGTCGGAGAAGCCTTCGCTCAGCAGCTCATGCTCGATGTCGATCATCTGAGAACGCGCCAGCATCGCCGCCGCCGACATCCTGCTCGCTCGCTCGGTCATGTGGACCGAATTGGCCTGCGTGCCGATCAGAATCGTCAGGCTCACAGCCAGAATCGCCAGAGCGATCATGACCTCCAGAAGTGTGAAGCCCCGACGCATCAGTCCTCCTCCACTTCGAAGAAGTCATCGGGCACTTCGAGGTCGCCCGGCTTCACCCGGACACGCCCCGACATCGGGTCCACGATCAGCGTGAAATAGCCGCCGTCGGTCCCTTTCACCCAGATCATCGACCGCTCCACAAAGCCGTTCGGGAAGAAGCCGATGGTGGCATTCCCCGACTCTACGGGCGCCTCGTCATGGCTGGTGACCACCCGCGCGATCGTCACGCCATCCTTGAGCTTGAAGTCGCGGAGAATCTTGTCGTCGCAGGCAGCCATGGTACCGCCGCCGCCCGCCACGCCGAAGGGATTGGCCTCCGTATCTTCCTTGTCCGCCTTCGCCTTCTCCTTCGTGGTCT
>CANMDT010000011.1 GCA_947496715.1 Myxococcales bacterium | reverse complement strand
GCGCGCGCTGCACCGGCATCGTCCGCGCCAGCCAGCAACGCGCTCACGAGCGCTGCTCGCGGCTCCCTACCGAGAAAGTCCTCGCGGCCGCCAAAGACCAAGGGCCCCTGTCGGCCCGCCACCAGCTCGCCTAGCCGCTCGCCCAGCCCCGTCGCCGCGCCACGCCACAGCGCACCATCTACCGCCGCTGCATATAAAAACCCCAGATCGTACCCCGAGACCTCCCCCTGCGGCCGGCTCACCGCCTCGCAGGCCTCCGCAAACCGACGGAAGAAGGCAGCACGCCCCGCCGCCTCATCACGGGTCATCGCAAACCCAAGATAGTCCGCGAATCCCTCCAAGAACCAACCAACGTCGATGCCTGAACGCACATAGCGGATCGCACCCCCTACAAGTTGGTGCGCCACCTCATGTCGAACCACCTCTGCCACCCGCTGCACCTTCGCCTCCGCGCCAAGCTCCAGCACCAACCAACCCGGCCCGCTCCGCCCCGAAGCGTAGTCGTCGCGGGTAGCAGCCAACAGCTGCACCTCCTGCACGACCTCTCCGTGGCCTGCCTGCCGCAATCGGCGCAACTCCCCGAGGACATCAGACGCAAAGCCGGCGACACGCGACTCTGCTACCACCGTTACCGAACCATCCGTGGTGGACGACAGGTTGCCTCCGAGCCAGCCTCGATCACGAAACGAACCGTAGGCCATCATCGCCCCGCCATCCCAACGGCCCCCACTGACCATCGCCCCCACCGCGACCAGCGAATCCGGCAGCAGCTCCGAACCCTCAACCCTCCATGCGCCACCACGTGCCCAGGACCCGTAGCGCAGCGCCCCTCGCTCCGGTGCAGCCAGCCGCTGCCAGAACCAGACCTCCTCTCCCACGACCCCACACCGCGCACCTAGGCCATCGGGGAGCGTCGACCCGATTGCCAGGCTGCCGCAAACCCTCCCTCGTCCGCCCGTGACCGCAGTCCATGCGCCGCCCGCCCCGCCAGCTTCGAGGTGGCAACGCACTAGGACCACGCCGTTCGCCTCCATCGAAGGCTCCCGACAAGAGATGACTGCCTCGGCTGCAAAGCCAACGGCTGGGCCCAAAATCAACAGCCCGAGCGCAAAATATGTGGCGACAGTCGACGACATCCTCCGTGACCTCTCGCACGCGCTCCAGAGCGCCGCGATCAACTTAGAACTTGTCATGCTCGCCAAGGTATGCAACACATAAGGAATGGACATACCTAGTCTCTCCGCGCTCCGTTTGCACCCAGACTGCCACGCAGCCGAAATTTCTCGCATTCTTAAGCAAACCCCCCACTCAGAAACACTGTGACGGCGGATCGGAACATGACCAAATCGACCCTTAGCAACATCCTCGCTCGCACGGCTCTCGCGCTCTCCTGCTGCCTTCTACCCACCCTCGGGCATACGCAGACGGCGCCTGCTAGCACGAGCGGAGACGTCAATTACGACCTCCGACTCCAGGAACTCGAAGACCGCGTTGGCGCCTTCAAGCAAGATGTCTTTCGGAGCAAATCTCGCCTCTTCCTGCTCCGCGAGCAAATCCTCCGTCGCACCATCGGCGGCTCCCGCGCCGCAGTCGAACATGTCAACAACCTCGGCGACAAGTTCGTTCTGGTCGATGCGGCCTACGTGCTCGACGGAAACCGCATCGAAATCACAACCAAACTCGAAGACCCCCGCTTCGAAGTCTTCGACGCATCCGTCCTTCCGGGTGCCCACAACCTCAGCGTTCAGTTCAAGTTCCGAGGACGCGACTTCGGTGGCGTCTTCGCCTACATGAACGAAATCACCATCGACAAGGCGGCATCCTACCCCTTCACTGTCGATGAGGGCCGCACCGTCGGCATCCAGACCGTGGCCTTCGACTCGGGAGAGGGAGATATCCTCGACCCGAACCGCTTCCGTATCCGCTTCGAGGTCGAGGAGTTCGCGACCCACGAAGAGGCACCCGCCGCAGCCGCCCCCGCCGCGAAGGATTGAACGCCGTGGCAAACGCTACCCAGCTTTGTTCATTCGCTCCCGTGCGCCTCGTTGCTGCAGGATCTCTCCTGCTCGCACTCGCAATGGGCAGCCATGCTTCGGCGCAGTCGCTCGATGGCGCAGCAAAGGCCGCCAATGAACTCGGTGGCCGGGTACAACTCCTCCGTTCGCAGTATGTGACCGTCGCCGAGTTCCGCAGCCAGAACGACGCCGTCACCAAGATCGCAGACGCCCAACTCCGCTATCGCATCAGCGACTGGGACGCAGCCTCTATCCTGCTCGCTCAAGTGGTCGATGAGCCGCGTTACGCTGCGAGCGCAGGCCTCCGCGACGCAAAGTTCATGTTTGCTGATAGCCTCTTCCATCTGCGCAACTTCGACCTTGCCAAGAAGCAATTCCGAGACCTCGTCGCCACCAAAGATGCGAACTACGCAATCAAGGCGGCAAGGCGGCTCCTCGAAATGGCCTACATCGACGGAGACTACTCCGACCTCGATGCCATGTTCTCCGAGTTTGCAAACAGCGAAATGGGCAACTTCGGCCCCGATGTCGCCTACATGCGCGGCAAGGCCCAGTATGGCCAGGGGAACTACGAGGCCGCACTCGCCTCCTTCGCCGGAGTCAAAGGGGCAGGCATCCTCGAACTCCGTGCAGCCTACTTCGCCGGCGTTACCCGTGCTCGCCTTGGACAGCTCGAAGAGAGCCGCCAAGCCTTCGAGGCCATCATCCAGCAACTCGCCAAGAAAAAGGGCGACGCAGAACGAGAACTCCTCAACCTCTCCCGGCTTGGCCGCGCCCGGATCTACTACGAGCAGCAGCAGTTCGGGGTCGCTATCGAAGCCTACGGCGAGGTAGACCCCGACTCCCCGCAGTACAAGGCCTCGCTCTTCGAACAGGCCTGGTGCTTTCAGCGCGAGGGCAGGTCGAGAGACGCCATTCTAGCCCTCCAGCGGCTTCAGATCTACGCCAGCAACGACCCAGAACTGCGATACTATCTGCCCGAAGCCGGTCTCCTCATCGGAGACTTTCAGCTCCGTGAAAGCCGCTACCAAGAGGCCACCGCCTCCTTCTCGAGAGTCATTCGCGCTCAACGGCCCGATGTGGCCGGCGTCGACCAGATCCTCGCCTCCCAGTCCGACCCTGCTGCCTTCCTCAAATTGCTCGTCAATGAGGCAGACGGTGTTCTCGAACTGCCCGCCTTTGCGCAGCCCTTCTTCGTCCAAGACAAAGAACTCAAACACGCGCTTAACATCTCCAACGACCTCGCGCAGGCCTCCGTCAATGTTGCCGACAGCGAACTCGCACTCGCTGAGCTCGACACCGGCATCAACTCCCGGAGCCGCGTCAACATCTTCCCCGAAATGCGCGATGGCTGGGCCCGAGGCATCGAACTGGAAATGGACTCCCTCCAACTCCTCATCGGCTCCGTCAATGCAGAGAGGACTGTGCTCGCAGGCAAACTACCGGCTGAGGCCTCTGCCGAACTCGACAAGCTCCGCGCCGACCGAGCAGCCCTAGAGACCTCCTACCGCGCGCAGCCCCGCTCGTTCGCCGAGATGACCCAGCGCCAAGAGGTTTCAGTCAAGCAAATCCGGGCGCTCTCGGTAGACCTCTTCGCCGTCAAACAAGACCTCGAAGCCTCCCTCCGGGAGGTTAAAGATCTCCGCGAAACCATCGCCGAAAACCAGCGGCTCGGCAAAATCTCACCCGCACTCGCAGAGCGCCAGCGCGCATCCCTCGAGGAGAACGCCAGCGAATTCAACCGGCGGCTCGATACCGTAGCCAACCTGCGCCGGGACATCGCATCACGGTCCGTAGAAGTCGGCGTAGCCGACGACGTCAGCGCCTCCGAACGCGGCCTTCGGCTCCGCTTCCGTGACTCCCTCCGCCGCGAAGCCCAAATCCTCGCAACCTACCGCCAGCTCGCGCCCTCCAGCGCAGATCTCTTCGCGCAGGCCGACGCCGTGCGCGAAAATGTCGACAGCAGCCAAGCCGCCCTCGACGCCTACTTCACCGACATCGAGCGCGCCGTCGATACAAAGATCACCGACCTTCGCGTCGTCCTCTCGGAAGAGCAGGCGCGTATGATCACCATCCGCAGCACCCTCGAGAAGCTGCGCGCCGACGGTGCACGACTCACCGGCTCCGTAGCGCAAGCCTCCTTCGGTCGCGTCCGCGAACGCCTGAACGGCCTCATGATGCGCGCCAACATCGGAATCCTCGATGTCGCATGGCAGCAGAAGGAAGAACTGACCAAAGAGATCGGTGAACTGGTGCGGAGGCGGCAAGACGCCCTCAGCATCATCGATGCCGACTTCGAAGAAATCCTGAAGGGACAATGAGCACCCCCGCCATGATTCAACTTCGCCACAGCCTTCGGGCTCTCCTTGGCCTCGCTTTCGCAGCCTCGCTCCTCGGAGCACCCACTGCCGCCCGCGCTGCTGACGCTGCCGAGGGCTCCGCCGCCCCAGCCGCCCCAGCCGCCCCAGCCGCCCCGCGCGATAACTTCTCGCGCCCCATACCCCAATACTCCGCGCTACCCCCCGTCGTCGCACAGCAGCTCCCCGGCTTCGAACAGGCACTTGGCGCCTATGCCGAAGAGATGAGCGACTACAACGAAGGCATGCTCGAACTCTCTAAGAACGAGTATAAGCGCCAGCGAAACGGCATCGTCGCCTTCTACAACGACGGCATCGACTCCCGGCGCGTTGAAGAACGCGCCCGACGCGAACTCGCCATCGGCGACTTTACCCGGTTCATCGCCGAGTATCCCTCCGACGCCACCTACACGCCAGATGTCCTCTTCCGCCTCGGTGAACTCTACTACGAGCAAGCCAAGGATACCTACGAGCAGAAGAACGAAGCCTACCAGGCCGAGATGGAACGCTTCGAACGGGGCTTTGTCCCCGACGAGCCGACCCCGCCCGAAAAAGAGTTCAACCAGGCCGTAGCCACCTACGAACGCCTCATCCGCGACTATCCCGACTACCGCATCATCGACGGTGCCCTCTATCTTGTCGGCGTCCTCTACGCAGAGGCCAAAGACCCGCGCGCACTCGCTACCTTCGAGCGCCTCACCGTCGCCAAACCCAAGTCCGACTTCGCCCAAGAAGCCTTTCTCCGCATCGGCGAAATCCACTTCGAGGCCTCAGACTGGAACAAGGCCCGAAAGGCCTTCGAGACCGCGCTCACCTACCCGACCTCTAGCCGAACAGACAAAATCCTCTTCAAACTCGGCTGGGCGACCTACCTCGCTTCCGACTACGACAGCGCCATCGTCACCTTCCAGAAGCTTCTCGACTACTACCAGTCGGCCGGAGACTCCGACAGCGCCGCCCTCAAGGAAGAGGCCCTCCAGTATACCGCGATCACGCTCGCAGAAGAAGACTGGAACAGCGATGGTAACCGCGACGCCGACTTCATTATGCCCCGCATGAACAAGTACCTCGGCGACCGCGACGACGAAGACTCCATCGCCATTCGCGACCGTGTCGTCGCCATCCTCCTTGAAAATCAGCGTTACGCCAACGGCATCGAGCTCCTCCGCGATGCTATCGCACGTGCACCCGAAGACCCGCTGAATCCCAACCGCTTCGAGAAGATTGTCGAGGCCTTCGCCCGAGACAACCAGATCGAAAAGGCACTCGATGAGTCCGCCAAGATTGGCCAGCTCTTCGGGCCCGGAACCGCATGGTACAAGGCGCAGGAGCGGCTCGGCAATTCCGATGCCATCGCCGTCGCCGACGAGATGACCCGTCGTTCGCTCAAAGACACCGCCGGCCTCTACTACAACGAAGGCGAGCAGCTCGCCGCCCAGTTCGAAGCAGCACCCAAGGATACAGGCCTCCACGACCGCGCCATTCAGCGCTTCCGCCTTGCCGCCCGCATGTACGGCCAGTTCCTGCAGGCCTACCCGAACGACGCGGAAGTTTACGACATCCAGATGTACTTGGCTCAATCCTACTTCTTCTCTGAGCAGTATGACCTTGCCGGTGCCGGCTTCGAGACCGTCCGCGAGTCGGTTCTGAACAACAACTTCCGTGATGCCTCGGCCCGCTTTGCCATCCAAAGCTTCGAGACCTCCATCGAGCGCGAGTTCAATGCTGGCCGGCTCGAGGCCCGTGCCTGGCCCAGCCGTCCTGCTAGCGTCGGCGTCAAGGCCCCCGAGCCCAAGAAGGGTGACAGCAACGCGCCCCGCAATGTCGCCTCTAGTGATATCGTCCCCGAGCTCTCTCTTAAGCTCATCTCTGCCTACGATCGCTACATCGCGCTCGGAATCAAGAACCCCGATAGCCCAGACGAGCAGGCAAACTTCGCCTACGCTGGCGCAAAACTCTACTATGAATACAAAGACTTCCCTGAGGCCCAGCGCCGTTTCATCGGTGTCCTGGACAACCACTGCGGCTCCGAAATGACCGGCCCGGCTGCCATCAACCTCGTCGAGTCCTATCGCGACCAAGAAGACTACGCGCAGATGGAGTTCTGGGCCGACGAAGTCAGCCGCCGCGGACAGTGCATCGTCATCAAGGATGCCGAGGTCATGAAGGCCTTCAAGCAGGACATCACCCGCTACCAGATGGGAGCCATCTCGCAGCAGGCGGAGGCTCTCGTGGCCGCCGGCAAGTATGAGCAGGCTGCCGTAGAGTATGTCCGACTCGCCAACGAGTTCGCTGGCCAGCAGAACGGCGCACTGGGCCTCTACAATGCCGGCCTCATCTACGAGCAGAACCTCAAGAAGTTCGAAATGGCCATGACCCAGTTCGACCGCCTCCTCAAAGATTACCCGGGCAGCGAGTGGGTCGATAAGGCCCTCGTCCGCATCGCAGTCAACTCGCGCCAGTTCTTCGACTTCGACCGCGCCATCTCAACCTTCCGGGACCTCAACAAGCGCGGCTACTCGGACGCCGAGGGTATCAAGTACCCAGGCCTCAAGGCAGCCGAACTGCTCGACTACTCGCAGCGCTACACCGAGGCTGCAGAGGCCTATGTCGCCTTCGTTAAGGCCAACCCCCGGACCGATGAGGCCCCCGTCGCCCTCTACCAGGCTGCCCTCAACTACGAGAAGGCCGGCAATGGCAAGGAGATGGTCAAACTCTTCGAGCGCTTCCGCAAGGAGTACGGCGCCAACGCCAGCTCGCCCAAGATCAGCATCCCCGATGCCGTTCTCGATGGCCTGAGCCGCACCACCAAGTTCTACGAGCAGCAGAAGGATGTCCGCGCCATCGCCAAGACCAACCAGCAGATCCTAGCTGAGTTCAACGCCCGCCAGCCGCAGAGCGCGGAAGCCCGCCAGCCGGCCGCAAAATTGGCCTACGAGGCGGCGATGGACCAGTTCAAAAGGTGGGACGCAATCCAGCTTGGTGAGACAGTCCCGCAGCAGCAGAAGGCGCTCGGAGCCCGTAAGACCGGCATCATCGAACTTCAGAGCACCTTCGAGGCGGTCACCGACTTCAACTCTGCCGATGTCACCGTCTGCGCCTTCTTCATGCGCGGCCGCGTCTACCAGCGCATGGCCGATATCCTCTACCAGCTCCCTATCCCCGAGGCCCTGGCAGACGACCCGTTTGCCGAAGAGGAGTACATCGCCGCCATCGAGGCGTTTGCCTCCCAGTATGAGGACGCAGCCGTCAAGGAGTGGGAGATCGCCTACCCGATCATGCAGAAGATTGGTGTCGTAAACACCTGCACCATCGACACCACGCGGCAGCTCAACCGCTATCGCGGCAGCGACTACCCCGTCCTCAGCGAGCCGATTGATCCCCTCGTAACAGACCTGGTCTCGCCCCAGATCTTCCTGCCCACACCCTCTGCGCCCGTCGCCGAAACCGGCGAGGCCGCACCGTGATGCACCAACTTCTCTTTCATCTTGGGGCGCTCGTTACGACCGCTCTCCCGCTCCCTGCCGATGACCTCCTTGTGGTCCAGGCCGAGGCAGCACAGCCCTCTGTGGTTGCTGCTCCGCCTCCAGAGGCCGCTGCCGTCTCGGCAGAGGGGACTGAATCACTCAGCTCCTTCCGTGCCGGCGACTTGGTCGCCGCCGCATCGAACCTCTCCGCACTCCCAGACGGGCTCTCCGCCGGCGCCCCGAAGCATGCGCAGGGCGTCATCGCCTACTATCGAGGCGACCGCTCAGCCGCCGCCAGGCTCTTCAACGAGGCCGCAGGGCTTGATTCCGCCTATGCGCCACCCGTCGCCGCGCTCATCCGACTGCGCCTCGCAGAGGGAGACACCTCGGGTGCCCGCTCGCTCTTCGAGCAGCGGCTCTCCGCCTCTGGCAACGCAGCATCGATTGAGGCGACCGGACTCCTCATCGACCTCGCCCAGGGGCAGAGCGAGGAAGTCATTTCCAAGGCGCGCAAGCTTCTGCTCCGAGACGAGAAAAACCTCGACGCCTACTTTGCCATGGCCGCGGCAAACGTCTCCATGGGCCGCGTCGAGCTCGCCCGGTACATCTGCGATCAGGCCATCTCGCGTGATGCGGGTCGCCCCGATTTCTACTTCCTCAAGGCCAAGATCGAGTTGGCCGCCGGAAGCCAGAACCAGGCCCGAACCTTCCTCCGGCGCGTCATCGAGCTCGATCCGTACCATCCCGAGGCCCGCAACAACCTGGGCGTACTGTCGATGCGCACGCGTGACTTCGAAGGTGCCATCGAGCACCTCGAAGCGGCCAGCAAGGTCGATCAGAACAGCGCGGCCGTCTGGAACAACCTCGGTTCCGCCTACAAGGGAGCGCAGCGCTACGACGACGCCAAGACGGCCTTCGACAAGGCAATCCAGCTCGCTCCCGCCGAGCCGATGAGTTACTACAATCTCGGGCTGCTCTACTTCGACGCCGAGTTCGGTGGACTCGACAAGATCGCCCGCATGGACAAGGCCGCTGAGCTCTTCAACGCCTTCCTCGCCAAGGCCTCAACCGGGCCCGCGGTGGAGCGCGCGACCAAGTTCGCCAAGGATGCGACCCAGCTCTCCAAGACCGAGCGTGAGCTCAAGGCCCAAGCCGAAGAGAAGAAGCGCCTGAAGGCTGAGGCACCGCCTGAAGAGCCCCCCGCGGAAGACACCGAGACTCCTATCGAGGAGCCCCCTGCAACTGAGGAGCCTGCACCATGAACCGCATCAACTTGAGCGCGCTCGTCGTTGGCCTCTTGGTCCTCGCATCTGTCGCCACGCAGGCGGTGGCCCAGGGTCGCCGCGGGGCAGTGCTGCAGCTCGACGAAGAGAAGATCAAAGGCGAAATCGAGAAGCCCGAGGCCTACTACATCCTCGCGCCCTCCAATCTGACCTACCAGCAGACCCTTCCGGAAGCCTCATTTCTGGTCCGTCTCTACGAGACGGTAGAAAAGGCACCTTTCTAGTGACTGTGAATGTGGCAGGACGCAGATTTCCTGCTAGTGACCCAAACTTCGACGAACTGAAAAAACAGCCCGAACACTTTCGGGCCCTTTAGGAGGATGTGCGGACATGAGTTCATTGGCTGGATTTTTTCGTAGTGCTGATCCCGCAATCTTTGCGATCCTTGCAACCTCGATTTGGGTGCTAGGCATCGCGATTGAGCGTTTCATCTTTCTGTTCTTCAAGTACAATATCAACGCGACCGACTTCATGGGCCAGATCCAGAAGCTCGTCATCGCCGGCAACATCGATCGTGCGATCAAACTTTGCAACGCTGCCCCCAGCGCCGCTCTGCCCCGCGTGATCAAGGCCGGCCTGACCCGCGCCAACAAGGGCCAGGTTGCCATCGGTAATGCAATCGAAGAGGCCCAGCTCGAGATCGTGCCACACATCATGAAGCGCACCAACGGCCTGCTCACGCTCGCCAACGTTGCTACCCTCTTCGGCCTCCTCGGCACCATCCATGGTCTGATCACCTGCTTCGCCGGTCTCGGCGGCGCAGCCCCCGAAGACCGCAGCCGCATCCTCACCGAAGGTATCGCCATGGCCATGAACGCAACCGCCTTCGGTCTCGGCGTTGCTATCGTCGGCATGCTTGCTCACCTCTGGCTCTCCACGATGTCGAAGAAGATCGTCGAGGAGATCGAGCAGTACTCGATCAAGACGGAAAACCTCCTCGTGGCCTACGGAAAGGGCAAGCTCTCGGCCGACGAAGGCTAGCGACCTTGCCGCCCCTTCTGGGCGGCAGTGGTAACGCTCCTCCTCTACCTGAGTCCACCAGACTGGTTTCACCATGACTGATCAGAATCAAGCACCCATCTCCGAAGAGAACCACGAGGCCTTCCTTGCCCGTCGGGCAGAGAAGCGCCGGGGTCGAGCGCACCGTGCCCGCCACGAAGGCGACACCCCGCTGAATCTCATCGCGATGATCGACATGATGACCACCATCATGTTCTTCCTCATCTTTACCGCGGTTCTCTCGGAGACCAGCACGCTGGAAGTTACGAGCGCGAAGGCGCCCTCCGCGGCTGCCGGCGCCCCTTCCGACGACAATGCAGTCAAGGTGCCGAAGGTAACCGTCTACATCTCCAGCGATGGCTTCCGCGTCCTGGATCAGACGAACAACCCGGACTTCGCTGCGAAGTTTGCTGGCCCCATTGAGCGTTGTGGCGGCGGAGCCGCAGACGGCACCAAACCGACCATCTGCATGCGCGAGGGGCTTGCTGAGACGGAGCCGCTGATTGCACGGCTCGACTATGCGGCGCTCTACAACCAACTCGTCAAGATTCGGCTGGAGCCGACCTGGTTTGAGGGTTTCGGAAAGGACGGCAACAACGTTGTCTCCATCGGTGCCGATGCAGAGATCCCGTTCGAGGTTATCGTCAAGACGATAGACACGGCCCGGTACATCCTCGCTCCGGACGGCAAGGCTGATCCTGGGACTCCTTCGGCTGCCTCCAATGTCTCGGCCTTCTTGCTCGGTGATGGCAAGTCGCCCGGTCCCGATGCCCTCGAGAAGTCCAAGTTTGCAGTGAAGCCTGCAGCGGGGAACCCGAAGAAGAATGAGCGTTTCGATCTCTTCCCCTTCCCCTCGCTCGTTGCTGCCCGTCCCTCCGGCGGCTAGCCCCCTAGCTCTAACGTTCACCGTATCGAGGCCACATGGCAGAGAACATCGAAAACCTCGCGGCTGACAATGGCGACTTCCTTGATCCCTACATGGTCAAGAAAAAAGAACGCCGTCGCCAGAAAGCAATCAACGAGCGAATCGAGGGCGAGTTTGAACTCAACCTCAATGCTATGATCGACATGATGACGGTCCTCGTGACCTTCCTCATTCAGAGCTTCAATGCAGACCCGATCACCGTGAACGAGAGCGCTGACCTCCGCATTGCGAAGTCCACCAGCGACCTCGCGCTCAAGGACTCCGTCGCGATTTCGATCTCCAAGAAGTCGGTGATGCTCCAAGACGAGTTCGTGGTTTCGATCGTGGACGGTGCCATTGACCCATCCAATCTTCAGAGCGCGGAGAGCTCCATCATCCCGCTCCTGCAACAGAAACTGCAGGAGCGGCTGGAGCAGAACTCGATGTGGGCCAAACAGCTCGGCCGTCCTGACGAGCGGCTCGCCACGCTGATCGTGGACAAGGACACACCCTACAAGGTGCTCATCCAGGTCATGACGACCGCCAGCATCGCAGGCGTCCAGAACATCAGGTTCGCCGCTACCAAGCGTGGTCAGGGTGCAGTCGTCAAGAAAGCACCTTAAGACGCCAACCGCTGGCGGAACTTTGACCGTTTCGCGCTGTCTGTTGTTACGTGTCTGAACTGAGCTCCTCCACCCGGGGCGCATCGAAGGAGTGAGTCATGGCGGTTGCAGCCCCCACACAGCGTATCCTGCGCGTCGGTGTCATCCAGAACGGCCAGGTTGTCGAAGAGCGCATCTTCCGCAGCCGCGAAACGGTCACCGCCGGGCAAGGACTCAAGAACTCCTTCGTCGTGGCCTCCAGCGCCTTTCCCGCGAGCCTCACACTCTTTGAGGTCAAGGGTGGGAAGTACCATCTGCGGGTTACCTCTGCCATGCAGGGGCGAGTCGCGCTCAGTGACGGTATGCTCGATCTCGCGAACATCGCGACCTCGGGGAAGGGCCAGAAGGCAGGCGACGCATGGAGCGTGGAGATTCCCGACTCCTCGCGCGGTAAGGTCTCCCTCGGCGACACCACCCTGCTCTTCCAGTTCGTTGCGCCACCGCCGCTGAAGGTACTCCCGCAGCTGCCGGCCAACATGCGCGGCAACCTGCTCACCTTCCTCGCCACGGCGGCGAGCATTGACGCGGTCTATCTCAGCTCTTTTGCCTTCTCTTTGCTGCTTCAGGCGGGCACCATCCTCTATGCAGTGAACTTTGTTCCGCCGCCGGCTCGTGACGCCGCGATGAAGGAGATGACTGAGCGCATCATCAAGATCATCGCTAACGTCGAGCCGCCCAAGCCCAAGGAGGAGGAGGTGCCGACCGAGGTCGACCCCAACGCCGAGGCGGAGAAGGCCGAAGAGAAGACACCTGAAGCGAAGCCTGAGCCCGAAGCGAAACCCGCCCAGGAGGCTCCGCCTCGGACCCAAGAGGAGATTCGTGCGGCCGCAAAAGAACGCGTGCAACAGGACTCTGCGCTCTCGGCGCTCTTCAACAGCGACAGTGGCGCCGGTCCTGCCTTGGGTATCTCTGAGTCGATGTCGAGCAAGCGTGCAGATGAGGTTATCAAGAACCAGAAGCTCGCCGGCGATGGCACCGGTATCGCCTCCAACACTGGCCTGGGCGGAAGCGACGGCGGCAGCGGCAAGCTTGGCGGCGTCGATGTGAGCGGTAGCAGCTCCGTCGGCGGAGCCACCGCTGTCCGCGTCGAGGGAACCACGGGAGCTAAGGTGAAGATTCGTCTGAAAGCTGAGGCTGAGTCCACGGCCGGTAGCGGTTCGCTCTCCAAGGATAAGATCCGCGAGGTCATTGACCGCCGCAAAAAGGATATCGAGCGCTGCTACGAGCGCGAGCTCGCCAAGGATCCCGGTCTCAAGGGTCGTCTCGAGATCAAGTGGACGATCGGTGAAGAGGGCACAGTCACCCAAGCCGACGTCGGCGAGAACGACCTTGGTAGCGCCGTGGCAGCCTGTTCGAAGGGTGTTGTCCGTCGCTGGCGCTTTGCCAAGCCCGAAGGCGGTAGCATCACCGTGTCGAAGGTCTTCATTCTCGACTCCGGAAACTAGACTCACAGGCCTGACCTTTGAGGGGGCCGGCGCGGATGCTGGCTGCGTCCTCCGATCGCCTTCTCACCTGCGTTGCTAGCGTGCAGTGCGGGCTCGGTACCGAGTTGGCCCCTGCGGCCCGGACGATGGATCTTTCGCAGGCGGACTTCTTGATTGCGGGTAAGGCGCGTCGGCGTCGCTACCGGATCTTTCGCAGGCGGCCGAGCGGACTATCTGGTTGAATTTCTGCTGTTGATGCAGAGTGTCACACATGCCCGTTGGTCACACTTTCCTTTGACATCACGTCGTGTCTTTGATACCAATTCTGTTGCTTGTTACTTTTTCTGAGGTGTCTCATGTGGCGCAAGTCGTTCGTATCGCTTCTCTTCCTTTGCGGCAGCATGCTTTCAGCAAGCGGTTCGGCAAGTGGTCAGACTGCAGGCGGTTCGGCGCCTGAGCAAGGCAATGCTCTACTGGAAGAGATTCGTTCTCTCATGTCAGACGCAGGGTTGCGGGCGAGTGCATCCGAAGCGGCGCAGCCACCGCAGGTTTCTGTAGCGAGCTGTCTGAACCAGGTCGTGCAGACGCTCGGCCAATACGAGTCTTCCGGGAGCGCGGCGCTGAATTCGCTCACCGCGGCTGTGAGCGGGGGTGACGCTGGAACGGCGCAGGCTCAGTTAAGCCTGCTTCTGCTTGCCAACAAGAACGCCAAGACAGCCGCCGCCGCGGCATCCGCCTGCGAGGCGGGCGGTGTCGCAAGTGGTGGCGTTGATGCCAACGGCGACGGCGTTCCCGACGGCGTTCCCGACGGCGAGTCTTCGTCTGGCGGACTCTCCGGTCTTGACGATCTGCAGGGCGATGAGGAGTCCGAGGATGGCTTTGCGCCCGATGAATTTGTGCCGTCTGGTGACAGTGTCGACGACCCTGCGACCTCGGATGTCGTCACAAGCCCAGCTGTGACGCCATGAAGGTTGGAACGGTAAGGGCTGCCTCGGGCAGTCACTGGGTCTCGTTGCTCGTTGTGGCAGTGGTCTCTCTGTTTGGAGCAGGCGAAGCCAATGCCGCCGGTGAAGGTCTGCGTGTTGGGGCCCTCAAGCTTGACGCACGTCTGGGCACGGAATTCGGCTTCAATTCCAACGTTCAGGCGAACTCAGGGTCTGATGGTTCGGTTGCACAGCTCAACCTGCGGCCGTCGCTGAACCTCTCGACGCCGGCGTCGGGCCTCATGCAGGTCAACGCAGGTGCGGGTCTGGGTTGGCGTCAATACCTGCTCGTCCCCGATGGGCAACAGGACCAGTCCGCGCCAGATTTCGGCGGTATCTTCGCCCTCAAGTTCAATCCGGGTGGCGCGTTTTCCTTCACCCCCTCGGACCAGCTTCGGATCTCTTCTCCGCCCAATCCGAGCCCGTCCGGTGAGCCGATTACAGCTGTTTCGAACGAGGCGGGCGCCGAACTTGGCTTCCACCCAGGCGGTTCCGCCGCCAAGGCCCGCTTAGGTTTCAGTGCTCTTGCGAAGGGGTCTTACGGCTTCCTCCAATACTCCAATGGGGACGGCTACGACTTCCGAGACAAGGGTGTTGGCAAGGGGCGCGGTGAGCTCCGTTACAACTTCCTGCCCCGCACGGCTGCTTCCTTTGTTGCGACAGTCGAGGACAATGTCTTCAAGACGGCAGATTCCAAGGTTGGAGGCGGCGAAGGCTCAGGCGAGGGTTCCGGCATTGAGCTCAGCAACATCAACACCACGCCCATCCGGCTCTTCCTCGGCGGCGACACTCTTCTCTCCGCGCAGCTCGAAGTAGCAGTCGAACTTGGCACCGCATTCGTAGAGTACGGCTCCATCGACAAACCATCGGCCTTCGTTGGCAACGCGCGCGCGACCTACTACCTCTCTCGGCGAAACACGCTCTCGTTTGAGTATCTCCGCGACTTCGCTGATACGGCTCGGTACTCTTGGGTCCAGTTTGATCGGGTCTCGGTGAAGTATGGGACAAGCGATCAACTGTTCGACGCTTCTGCGCGTGTTGCGGCATCCTTCCGCAACTTTGGCCCCGACCAGCAGGACCCCCTCGTCACCACGACCACCGATCTGGTCGCGAGCGCGGAGGGCCGGGTTGGATTCAAGGTGGCGAAGGGAGTCTTGGCTGGCTTCAAGTATGTCTTCGAGACGAGGTCTGGCTCTGCAGAGGGCGTCGTGGATGCTAGCGGTGCTGGAACTGGCGATGCGGCTGACCTGATCACCGCTGGCGACCTGACAAAGATCAACGAGTATACGCGGCATCAGGCCTACTTTACCGTCGACCTGAAGTACTGATTTGAGTCTGCGCGCCGGCCGTAAGGCCCGCCGCAGCTTTGGTCGTCTGTTGAGAGTTCGTTCCGATGCGCCGCCTTACCTTGAGCCTCTTGCTTCTGGGTGCCTGTCACCCCGCTGTTTCGGACTCCTATCTGGAGTGGGCAGAGCGCTCATGGCAGTTCCAGGACCCTGGCCGCTTAGGCGTGGGTGACTCGTTCGCCATCAAGGTGTTTGGGCAGGCAGACCTCGGGGGCGACTTCGCTGTGAACGAGCTGGGAGTCATCCGGTTCCCGCTCGTCGGGACGGTTACCGCGCAGGGGCGCACCTGCGCTGAACTCGAGGAAGACCTCACGGAGCGTCTTGCGGCCACCGTTCTAAAAGCGCCACTTGTCACCTGTTCGCTCATTGAGATGCGGTCTCGACGCATCTCCGTAGTAGGCCAAGTCGTCTCGCCAGGTAGTTTTCCCTACACGCCGGGGCTGACGGTCGTCGACGCGGTGGCGGCGGCGAAGGGCATCGACGCAACCAACGCCAGTGGCGACGTGCTCGTCACCAGGATGGTAGACGGGCAGCAGGTTAAGCTTGAGGTCCCCCTGCAGGAGATCATGAAGGGGCGGGTGCCCAACCTGCTCCTCTGGCCGGGAGACGTTGTCTTCGTCCCAACCTTCCAGCTGCTCAATTGAGGTCAAAATGAGCAGTGAAGGGACACAGCCACGCACCTCCGTCGAGTCCTCGACAGCATCGCAGGTCGACTACCTCGGACTCATTCTGCGACACCTCTGGCTCACGGTGGCCGTCGTAGCCATCTCCATGCTCGGAAGCTTCCTCTACCTGCGGACCCTCTCGCCTCAGTACCGCTCGACGGCGCTCCTCGATCTCGACACCGAGTCCCCCAATGTCCTCGGCAGCATGTCGGCGGGACTCGATGCCCAGGGTGGAGCCCGCGGCTCGCGCGAGTTGCGCATGAACTTCGAGTCGCAGTATCGTGTCATCGCAGGGCGCACCGTCGCTGAAGATGTCGCCAATCGGCTCGCGCTCCGTGAGAACGCGGCCTTTGTCGGCCTGTCAGAGGTCAAGGACCCTGCCGCGCTCCGCGAGGCGCTCGGGCGGACCGACGCAGCCGCTGCCGTGATGGGCGCCATCACCATCGAGCCGGTGTTCGAGTCCTCGCTCTTACGTATTCACGCCCGCGCCTCGTCTCCCAGACTTGCCACCCAGATCGCGAACACGGTTGCGGATGTCTACATCGACCAGCGGGTCAAGCGTAGGCTTGATGTCTCGGAGAGTTCTGCAGCCTGGCTTCGGCAACAGTATGAGGATCTCGGCAAGCAGCTCTCGGCCTCTGAGTCGGCGGTTTATGACTTTCGCAAAGAGCGAAACATTCTCTCCATCTCGCTCGGCGATAAACAGAACCTCACGGGCGAGGCGCTCGGAGAGCTGAGTGGACAGCTCTTCCAAGCCGAGTCAGATGCGCGCGGGCTGCGCGTAGCTGCCGAGCAGCATCGGCTTGTGAAGACCGACGAGGCGCTGCTCGATGCCGCGGTTCAAGGGGTCATTTCGTCGGAGCTCATCGAAGACCTCAAAGTTCGTCTGGTGGATCTCAGCGTGGAGCGCACCAAGCTTGAGGCAACCTACCTCGATGGCCACCCGCAGCTTGCCTCGGTGAAGCAACAGTACGCCCAAGTCCGCTTGATGCTTCTCCGCGAGGTCCGAAACTCCATCCGTGCAGTGGAGTCGCAGCTAGCGCAGGCAGACAAGCGCGTTGGTGAACTCCGGGGCCGCCTCGATCAGACCCGCTCCGAGGCACTCGCGATGGGGCAGGACGAGCTGACGTATAACAATCTCGTCTCTGCGGCAGCGTCAGACAGAGAACTTTACCGCATGATTGAGCGCCGACTCAAAGAGGTCGAGATCGCGCGCATGCTTCAGCAGAACCGCGTGGCGGTGGTTGAACGAGCCACCGACAATGGCGTGCCCGTCTATCCAAAGGTTGGCTTCTCGATGCTGGCCTCCTTGGTTGTGGGCGTGCTTCTCGCCTTCGTGCTCGCCTACCTTGTCGAGACAATGGACACTTCGGTCCGTTCGGTCGGCGAGCTCGAGCGACTCATCGGCGTGACGGCCCTCGGCTTCTTGCCGATCATCTCGCGTGGGAAAGCCACACGGCGTTCTACGCGCGCACCCGCTAAGGGCGAAGAGTTTGAGCGCGACACCTTTGTCATCGATTTTCCGAAGTCGACAATGGCGGAGTCCTGTCGCTCCATCCGAACCAACCTTATCTTCATGGGCTCAGAGCAGCCGTTGCGCTCCATCCTCGTCACCTCGGCGGGGCCTCGCGAGGGTAAGACGACTGCCTCGGTCAGCCTTGCTGCGGTGATGGCACAGTCTGGCAGTCCGGTCGTTCTGATCGACGGCGACATGCGCAAGCCCCGCCTTCACAAGATATTCGGTCTGGACGGCGCGCTTGGGCTCTCCAGTGTGCTCATGGGCGAGGCCTCGCTGGACGAAGTCATCCAAGCCACGCGCGTCCCCGACCTCTTTCTCATTCCTTGCGGAAGTGTCCCCGAG
Organism: Myxococcales bacterium; assembly: GCA_947496715.1. Taxonomy (GTDB): domain Bacteria; phylum Myxococcota_A; class Bradymonadia; order REDH01; family REDH01; genus CAIWGR01. The sequence continues at coordinate 29,032 of CANMDT010000011.1, read as the reverse complement.
AACCCGGCGGAGTTGCTTCAGTCTGACAGGTTCCGTGAGCTGATTTCCGAACTCACCGAGCGGTTCGGAATGGTCGTGTTCGACTCGCCGCCCGTGGTACCTGTTACCGACGCAGCCATCATTGGTGCTGCTGTGGACGGCGTTGTCCTGGTTGCACGCTCAGGGTCGACGCGCCGCGAGATGATAGCGCGCGCGGTCGACCTGCTGAGAGGCGTCAACGCCAACCTTCTTGGCGTCGTCTTGAACGCGATCGACGTCGAAGGGCGTCGACGCGGTGGTTACTACTACTACTACTACCGGCACTACGGTGCCTACTACGGTCAGTCAGACGACAAGGCGAAGGGCGGAGACTCCGCGGCCTAACTTCGTGGGTGAGCGCTGTGCCAAGCGGCAGCCGATGCGATGTCGATGCCGATCTGGGTGCGAAGGGCGAGCGCCTCTTCAAAGCGCTGCTCGGGGCGCAGGTAGGCGTGAAGTTGGATTGCCACCGGCCCCTCGAAGGCTGCGAACTCGTTCAGTGCGTGGGCCTCGAGTGAGATGCGAGGGTCGTCCGCGAAGGTGGGCCGGACCCCAAGGTTGGCGACGGCAGAGATGGAATGCGCCGCGGTAACGATGGTCGCAACATAGACGCCGTGCGCAGGCAGCAGGTGTCCAAGCGGGTAGAGGTTGAGCGTAGGAACACCCAGCGTTCGGCCGCGACCGTGGCCCGAAGCGATCTCTCCTGCGATTGCGTATGGTCGGCCAAGAAGTGCCGCGACGAGGCCCATGTCAGCCGATCGCAGCGCACCGCGCACCCGCGACGACGAGACGGCCTCACCTAGATGTGTGACAGCCTCATGCACGGTGACGGTGAAGCCTTGACGCTCTCCGAGCGCACCAAGCATCACCGTGTCGCCAGCGCGGCCGCTACCAAAGCGGAAGTCCTCACCGACATGCGCACGGGCGATCCCTGGATGGCGCGCCACCAGCAGGTCGACAAAGGTTTCGGGCGACATTGCCGTGAGCGCGTTATCGAAGGTCAGCCGATCTACGCGGCTCAGGCCCAACCCCGTGAGAGTCTCATCTCGGCCATCGGGTGACTGAAGCCGGAAGGTCTCTGGCGCGACACGCTTGAAAAAGCTGACTGGGTGCGGCTCGAAGGTCACGGCTACGGCTTCGGCCCCCGCTTCACGCGCATCCGCCACCGCTGCAACGACGAGGCGTCTATGGCCGAGGTGCACACCGTCGAAGTTACCGATGGTGACGACAGTTCGTTGATTCGAAGATTGCATCGACTTAGGGTTCCGTGCGGCGAGGGGTCTCGACGGGCAAGTGCCCGCAGCCATCTAGGCCGTCGGCGTGCAAGGTGCCAGATGTTCGCAGCGGGTAGGTTCGCAGTCGTGGGTGCAGATGTGGTCGGTTCGGCCTCGCCTGCGATGCACAATGCTGCGCTGCAGGCCATGGGTTTGCAGCCAACCTATGAGGCCCGCTCGCTCATGGTGTCGGAGGTTCCCGGCTTCCTGCGTCGAGCCTCCGCAGAAGGGTTCCGGGGACTGAACGTTACTGCGCCCTACAAGACGGTCGCCTATGAGATGGCGAAGGTCTGCTCACAGGTGGTGCAGGCTGCGGGCGCCGCAAACACCTGGCGCATCGGTCCGCGCGGCGCGGAGGCCTTCAACACCGACGCCGACGGGATGTGGGCCATGCTAACGGCCTACGGTGCCCTCTCCGCGGGGCAGCGGGTGGTGTTGCTTGGGGCAGGTGGCGCGGCGCGCGCCGCGGCCCTCGTGCTGGGTCAGTGGGCAGAGGCTGTGCTGGTCATCAATCGCACGCCGGCGCACGCGCGGGCACTCTGTGCCGCGCAGATGCTGCATCCTGAAAACCGGGCTCGCTGGCAGGTACTGCAACTCCAACATCCCGGCGATCTGGTGGCGCTGCAGGAGGCGTTTGCCGATGCCTCGCTGGTGATAGACGCCGTTGGGGATCGCGGTGTTGCCCGATGCGGGGGCCACGAGGCCCGTCTGCCTTGGCGCGTCCTCGACCACCGCGCCGAACTCTTCGACCTCAGCTACGGTAGCGCAGCTTCGCCACTGAGCCTCTGGACAGGACGTGCTGCCTTCGATGGCGCAACCATGCTCCTGCATCAGGGAGCGGCCTCCTTCGAACTCTGGACGGGGCGCGTGGCACCGCTCGAGGTAATGCGCGACGCCCTCGCGGCACGGCTCGGCCGCCCGGCGCCCTCCATCCCCATGGTTCCCAGCGCGATCGGACGCTTTGAACGTGGCAACTCTCGCGGATAATGTCTCTGCCCGCCGCTCCTGCTAGGTGAGCTGCACCGCACTCTTCCCCGGTCGAAATGTCGTCGCAATCTGTCCAACTCGTCGTCGTTGTGACCCCTCGTCCGGGAGATGAGGCCGTTGTGCTGCCCGCGCGGCTGAGCGAGATCACTGGCCGCAGCAGGACGCAGCTCGCCATCGAGCTACAGCGCGGTGAGGTGGAGGTGCTCCGCAGCGACGATCGGGGCGAAGTCTCTCGCATTGTCGAACAGCTTGCGGCCTTTGGCCTGCTCGCGGTCGTGCGCGAAGCCGCGGCGCCTGACCCGCGCAGCGCGACGCCGGCTGCCGGAGAGGGGTGGGGCAGGGTGCTCGGTGCCTTCGATGCCAAGGTTGCTGTTGCGCCTTCGCGCCTGCCCGACCGCCTCGCGTCGGGTCGCCTGCCCGAGGCCGATGGCTGGCAGCCGGCTGAGCCGCCGCCGTTGCGGTTGAGTGACGCAGCAGCCTCACCATCGGCACACCGCGAGGGCGGCGTAGACGGCCGAGGACGGCGGGCACCGAACGCAGGCGCTGCATCGGCCAACGAAGTTGCGCTCGATCTCATGAACGAGGCAGCAGGGTTGAACGGTCCTCCCGTCGGAGGTGCGTGGCGTGGCGCGAGAAGGGCGAACTCGGCGCCGAGGCGGCCATCGGCTCGCGCCGTCGTGATAGCGCTGACCCTGCTGTTCGTCGCAGGCCTAGGATTCGCAGTCTACCAGCGGATGCATCGTGCTCTCGCGCCGGCCCTCGCTCCGCCAGCCGGCCGCGCGCCCGGTCTCGCGCCCGCGGAGCCATCGGTCGCTCCAGCCTCCGCTGCGCCTCAGCCTCCGACCGAGGAACAGGTCCGAATGCTCGTGGACCGCGCAGGCGAAGCTTGCCGCAGCGCAGACTTCGAGCGCTGCAAAGAGCTCGCCGATCAGGCGCTCGATCTCGACGAGACCAACCGCGCCGCGCAGGCGGTTCACATCAGGGCCGTCACCGCCATCAGCGCGCAGGCTGGTCGACCAGCTCAGAACCCGACTCCCCCAGCAGGGCCGCCATGATTGTCTCGCTTCGTGCAGCCATCTCGCTCCTCCTCCTCTGCGTCGCCGCGCTGATGCCCGACCGTGGCAACGCCGAAGCGGAGCCCGTCCGGGGATGGGTAGAAGCCGGCTCCGAGCCGCTCGTTGCCACCGACCTCGCGCCATGGGGTGGCGAGGGCACCTCCTTCGAGTCATACGACTTCTGGGTCTGGCTCGACGACGGCCGATACATGAAGCTGCAGTTCGTCGTTACCTCGATGCGAGCCGGCTTCTTCAAGATTGCGCGCCAGGGTAGCCTGAAGGTGGTGGTCGCCCCCATCGGTCAGACCACCACCGACGACACCAAAGACGGGGTGTTTCGGGCCGGCCGCGGCTTCTCAGGGCAGGATGGCGAGTGGAACTCCAGTGACGACGCTTTCAACCTCGTCTTTGACGACTGCTATCTGCGCGGCGATGGCCGAACCTTCCATCTCGCGCTCCTGGCCGGCCGCGTGAAGACCGAACTCGACCTCACGCTGGACCGGCCGCTCTGGCAGGCTGGCGATGGCGTCACCCGCTTTGGCTGGGATGGCGACACGACCCTGACCGAGCACATCATCCCCCGCTTTTCGGTCACTGGGCGCCTCAGTACACGGCAGAGCAAGAAGGACCCCGAGCAGTGGCAGGCCGTCACCGGGCGGGGGTATGCAGAGCATCGCCGTACATCATCCTTCCCCTCCTCCATCGGCGAGCGTTGGACCGGCTTTCGTGCCCTCCGAGATGATGGCCTGACCATCACGATGAACCACCTCCTGACCCCCGACACCTATGGCCACGCCACCGTGGGCTGGCTCACCGTCAGCCTCGGAGATGAACTCCTCTTTGCATCGCGCGACCTTGTGCTGAAGCCCGTCGATGTCCGCAACCAGGCCATCGAAGCATCGAATTATCCGGTCCTCTTCGGCTATCGTGTGCAGGCGCGGAGCGGTACCGACGAGGTTGAACTGACCGTCACTGACGGACACCTCGAACTCCGCGAGAACCCGCTAGCAACCCTTAGCCCTATGCTCCGCGCCGTTCTCGCGAGCGCGCTTGCTCCGATGGATTACGAAATCTCCAACCGGTACGAGGCCACCCTCCGCATCGGTGGTGCCGTCTCGGCTGTGGCTGGCACGGGTTGGACAACGCTCAACTACCCAAAGTAGCGGGCTATCCGTCGACGCTGCCCGCCCCGATTGCGCGGAAGATGGCATGTACCAGCCCCTCTTCCCAGGGGTTGATGGCCCCTCCGAGCGCGCTGATGGCGCCCGCGCCGATCAACAGGCCCAGCAGGACAGGGCGCCGAAGTAACGGCCCCTCTCTGTCAAGCACGCGGGCCGCAGCCAGAAACATCATGGGTTGCAGCAGGATGAACCAGCGAAAACCGACACACCGGCCCCCGTAGTTGTTGGTTCGGTACAGATAGAAGCCCACCATCGCGATAAGGATGAACCAGCCAGCATACCAAGCCGCGCGCTCCCGACCTTCGGTGGGGCGGGCCGTGAACCATCCTGCCGATAGCAGCAGCCAAGGCGTCAGACTGAACAGCCCGTGATGGCCGAACAGGGAGTGAAAAGCATAGACGGGCAGCGGCTCGTTGAGCGCGTCGAATTCAACGGGGTTCTTCCAGTAGGAGCCGGGATACTTCCATGCCGGATCCTGAAACTGGATCGGCACCGGAGAACCGGACTGGTTCCAGTGAATCGCAACCTGTACCAGCGGCAGGGAGGCCAAGAGAAGGCTCAGCCCGGCGAGTCGCCCCCATGCACGATCTCGGTAGAGCGCCGGCAGAAGCATGGCTACAGATGCGGCAACTACCGCGCCGCTCGTAAGCTCGCAGGCAATCGCGAAACTGCCCGCGAGCGCTCCGAGCGCAAGCCGAGAGCCCGACAGCGCCTCGCCGCGGAAGGCCGGAAACCAGCGCTCCCACATCGCGAACACCAGCACGAAGCCGACCACATGGTTGTTGAAGGTCGCACCGTAGGCGGTCGCCAACGAACTGAGCGTGATGGCCACCATCGACACCGTTCGGACCTGCCACGAACCCACCGTCAGACGAAGCAGCCGGTGGAAGAGGAGCACCCCCAAGAGCCACGGGAGCGTGCCGAGCAGGATGCCGAACAGCGAGCCGAGCTGGAAGAGGTGGGTGTCGAAGGTCCAACCGGTCAACGGCTTGACGACCGCGTAGAGCACCGCGCCGACGAAGTTGAGAACGGGCGGCTTGCTGCTGTAGAAGTGGCCGTTGAGGAAGACCTTGTCGATGGTCATCGAGCCGAGCGAAACCCCGTCGATGGCCCAGGTGCGTTGTTCCACCAGCGCCTGAATGGCTGCCAAACGGCTCGCGGGGTTGACGGGCATGTGAGGCTGGATGGCGCACAACACCAGCCAAGCCGTGACCACGGCGAGCGTGAGGCGGGAGATGAGGCGCTCGGTCGGGTGCAGTGGCATCAGGTCAGACATGATGAGCGCGCGACTACGGGGCATCGCCTCCGCGTGCAAGCCAAAGGTGGAGCAGGCTAGCGAACGGGGCGCGGCAGAGGTTGTGACTCGCACCAGAGAAAGAAGGCGCGGAAACTCTGGGGCAGGGCCACCCCTTCGATGTCCAACCTCGCGCCGCCGCCGCCGATGGCGAGTTGGTTTCGCGAAGTGAGGTGGCGGCGAAGCTCCCGCACCTGCTCCAGCACGAGTGGGCGCGGCGTCGTCACCGAGACGCTGATGAAGACCGAAGCCTCAGCCTGACGAGCGGCCTTCGCAATCTCGACCACGGGCGTATCGAGCCCGAGGTAGGCAATTCTACAGCCCGCGGCGGCAGCCGTCACGGCAGCCATGTGAAGGCCCACCGCGTGCTGCTCCATGGGCATGGTGGCACCAACCAGCACGGGACCCGTCGAGGCATCAGAGAGCGGACGCCAAATCGTACCGAGAAAGTCGATGATTCGGTCCGAAGCAAAGTGTTCGTGCGGGATGCTGAGTTCATCACGCATCCAGGCCTCGCCGATGGCGACGATGAAGGGATGAATGCGCCGCTCCAGAAAGTCGAAGAGACCGAGCTTGCGCCATTCCGCTGCGAAGCCATGCGCCAGGGTCGCCGAGTCGAAGAGGGTCGCCGCGCGGAGCCAGCGCGAGACCAACGCATCGGTCTCTGCGTCGGACTCGGTGCAGGGTGGAGCGTCGCAAACCACGGTAGGCAGCGGCCTGATTCCCTCCTGCGGCTCTGCCGCCTCCCTCCCTGCGATGATGCGCTCGAAGGCCTGCGCCGGACGGAGACCTGAGTCGATGGACCGCTTCGCCTGCAGCAGGAGCTCCACGGTCGCAGGTTGGTAGATACGCTGCCCGCCAGGAGTACGCGTGGCGACGGGGAAGCCATAACGGCGCTCCCAGGTCCGGAGCGTCTCAACCGGGACGTCGCAGGCCTTTGAGACTGCGCCGATGCTGAGGAGAGGCGTGAGCATGAGCTGCCTCAGGCTGCCGCGAGCATCCGCGCCTTGAGGCCCTCACGGACGCGGTGCAGGCGGGCCTTGAGTGCTGGAATCGTGAGCGAAAGCTCTGCGGCCACCTCCTCCTTGGAGCGGCCGTCGAGATCCATCGCCACGTAGAGGCTGCGGTTGGTCTCCTCAATCTCCATCAGGCCTGCTGCGTAGGCCTCGATGCAACGCCTCTCGCGGAGCTGGTCGTCGGGGCGATCCGACCTGTTCTCCATCGCGGCCGGCGCCATCATCGCGCTTAGCGTGTCGCTCTCTACGAGAATCGGGCGGCGCTTGAATGTCCGCAGCTTCATCCTCGCGCAGTTCTCAGCCACTCGGTAAATCCAACTCCACAGAGCACATTGCTCGTGAAAGAGGTCGATCTTGTTCACCACAGTGAACAGGGCATCGTTGGTCGCCTCTTCGGCGTCCCACTCATCCCGAAGGATGCGCACAGTCACAGCAAAGACGCGGTCTCGGTAGCCATCATAGAGGGCGCGAGCTGCGTTCGGGTCACGGCGGCGGAGGGCTTGGAGGAGTTCAATGTCGGTCATGGCAACACCCGAGTTGGGAAAGTGATGGACAGTTAATGAACAGTTTTCACCTCCATGTCAACACTTCGAATAGGTAATGAACAGCATTGTCTCCGCCTCTCCTCTCGCCGCTAGGTCAAGTTGAACAACGGGTTAGCCTCTGTTACGCCGCCTACCTGCCGTCGGCGTTCCCTCGCGAAAGATCGTTCCCATGAAACTGTCGCTGCTCATTCCCGTGTTCAACGAGGAGGAGAACCTCTGGCTGCTGCACGGGCAGATAGATGCCATGGCCAAGCAGTTCGCCCTCGATGTTGAGGTCGTGCTCGTTGATGACGGCTCTACCGATCGCTCCTTTGAGGTCCTTACCGCCATCGCAGCGGCCGACCCGCGCTGCCGCGTTGTCCGATTCCGGAAGAACTTTGGCCAGACCGCGGCGCTCGCTGCCGCCATCGCGCATGCGACCGGCGACATCTACATCCCGCTCGACGCCGACCTCCAGAACGACCCGGCAGACATACCGCGCCTCATCGCCAAACTCGATGAGGGCTACGATGTGGTCAGCGGCTGGCGCAAGTCCAGGCAGGACCTGTTTTGGAGCCGGCGACTCCCCTCGGTCCTCGCCAACCGGCTCATCTCCGCCTGGACCGGAGTGAAACTCCACGACTACGGTTGCAGCCTCAAAGCCTATCGCGCAGAGGTCATCCGCGACATCCGACTCTACGGCGAGATGCACCGGTTTGTCCCCATCTACGCATCGTGGGCCGGAGGCCGCGTCGCCGAGATTGTGGTCAACCACCGAGCGCGGCAGTTCGGCGTCTCCAAGTATGGCATCAACCGGACCTTCAAGGTCCTCCTCGACCTGCTGACCGTGAAGTTCCTGAGCAACTACGCAACCAAACCCATCTACCTCTTCGGGGGCATCGGGCTGATTCTCGCCGGCTTGGGATCCGCCGTCGCGCTCGGTGTCGTTGTGGGCCGATTCATCTGGAACGCACCACCCTTCCAGCACAACATGTCGCTCCTGCTCCTCTCCACCTTCCTCGTCACCATCGGTCTGATGCTGGTCATGATGGGGCTGCTCGCGGAGATCATCATTCGCACCTACCATGAGGCGCAGGGCAAGCAGATCTACCTCGTCCGTTCGGTGCTGAACCCTGCACCGGCCGCCGGCGCGAAGGAGTAGCTGTGTGCGGCATCGCCGGCGGCTTCTTCGTCGCTCCCTCCGCCCACGACGAGGCGGTGCTTCGCCGCATGACGGACTCGCTGGCCCACCGAGGGCCGGACGGTGAAGGGCTGCTGCTCGGAGAGGGATTTGCCTTCGGCCACCGCAGGCTCGCCATCGTAGACCTCGAAGGCGGAGCGCAGCCCATGCGGGCAGCGACACACAGGACAACGGTCTGCTTCAACGGCGAAATCTACAACCACATGGCCCTTCGGGTGGAGCTCGAGCAGCGGGGTTACCGGTTCGAAACCTCCTCCGACACCGAGGTGCTCGTGCATGGCGCTCATGCCTGGGGAGCGGGCCTGCCGGCCAAGCTCAACGGCATGTTTGCCTACGCGGTGTGGGACCCCGCTCATCGACGCGGCCGGCTTGCACGCGACCGTTTTGGCGAGAAGCCGCTCTACTACATGCACCTGCCCGATGGTTCGCTCTGGTTCGGGAGCGAGCTCCGCGCGCTCATGGCGCATCCAGGCTGCACACGCCGCATTTCGCAGGCGGCGCTCGAGCTGTATCTGACCTACGAGTATGTTCCTTGGCCCCACGCCGCGGTGGAGGGCGTGCAAAAACTGGAGCCCGGCACCGCGCTGGTTTGGGAGGCCGGTCGGTTGACCATCGAGCCCTTCTGCGAGAGCGATTTCTGCCAGTCGGAGCAGCTTGATCTGACCGACGATGAATGGATCCTGCAGACCAAGCAGGTGCTGCTCGCGTCGGTGCGGGCGAGGACCATGGCCGATGTGCCGATCGGGGTCTTCCTCTCGGGCGGCGTAGACTCTTCCGCCATCGCCGCGCTCCTGAGCGCCGACATGCCCCGCGGCGCGCTCCAGACCTTCTCCATTGCCTTTGACGATCCCTCGTTTGACGAGTCGCAGTATGCATCGGCGGTCGCGGAGGCGCTCGGTACAACCCACCATGTGCGCCGGTTCGGTACGTCGGATCTCCTCGACCTCGTTCCGGCCATGATGGGCCACATGGACGAGCCCTTCGGTGACGCCAGCCTGCTCCCCACCCACCTGCTCTCCAAGTTCACCCGCGAGCATGTCAAGGTCGCCCTTGGCGGCGATGGCGGCGACGAACTTTTTCTGGGCTACGAGACCTTCCGCGCCGATGAAGTTGCAGCTCCCTATGCTAGGCTCCCGAAGCCGCTCCAACGACTCACCGAGCGGCTGGTGCGCGCCATGCCGGTCAGCACAGGGAACTTCAGCCTGGACTTTGTCGCCAAGTCCTTCTTGCGCGGCGCAGGTTCGCCGGGCGTCGAGCGCCACGTGCGCTGGCTCAGCTCCTTCCTGCCCGACGCCGGCCCGCAGCCGCTCGCGCGCGACCGACGCCGGCTGCTCAACGCCGACGAGATCTTCGCCATCATGGGGGTCCACTACGATGCGCCGCAGGGGCGAGACCACCGCCAACGGCTCTCAAACGCCTACATCCGAACCTACCTTGCCGAGGACATTCTCACCAAGGTGGACCGGGCGAGCATGGCGGCAGGCCTCGAGGCCCGCTCCGCCTTTCTCGACCCCGAGATGCTGAAGCTCGTCGCGCGCATGCCCTCCCACCTCAAGATGGGCAGGGGATTGAAGGCCAAGTGGGTGCTGAAACAGGCTGTCGGCCCCATGCTGCCGCCGGTGGTCACGGCGCGGAAGAAGAAGGGCTTCGGAATGCCTGTCGCCGCCTGGCTCAAGGGGCCGCTCCGAGGGCAGATGCGCGACCTACTCAGCCACGACCGACTGGCTTCCGCGGGTGTTTTTGATCCAATGGTCGTGGAGCGACTCATGGCCGAACACGAGGCTGGTACATTCGACCACCGTAAACAGCTCTGGACCCTCATGATGTTTGAGGCTTGGCGGCAGCGGTGGGGTGTGACAGTCTCCGCGCCCGGCACGGAGGCAATGGCATGAATCCCAAGACGCTCATCATCATCCCAACCTACAATGAGCGGGAGAACATCGAGCGCATACTGACGGAGGTTCAGGCGGCGGTGCCCGATGTTGAGATCCTCGTCGTCGATGACGGTTCGCCCGACGGAACCGGCGACCTCGTCGAGGCCCGATGCAAGGCCGACCCCCGCATCCACCTCCTCCGCCGCTCCGGCAAACTTGGCCTCGGCACCGCCTACCTGGCCGGCTTCGCCTTCGCCCTCGAGCGGGACTACCAGCGCATCTTCGAGATGGACGCCGACTTCAGCCACGACCCCAAGTATCTGCAGCCCATGATCGATGCTTCGGAGAACGCCGACATGGTCATCGGCTCCCGCTATGTGGAAGGCGGCGGGACGGTCGACTGGGGACTCTCGCGCCGGCTCATCTCGCGTGGAGGCGGCCTCTATGCGCGCACCATCCTCGGACTCCCCATCCAAGACCTGACAGCCGGCTTCGTCTGCTACCGCCGCGAGGCGCTTGAGCAGATCCAGCTCGGCGAGGTCTTCTCCACCGGCTACTGCTTCCAGATTGAGCTGAAGTACCGCGTCCACCGGGCCGGCCTCCGGCTCGTGGAGATCCCCATCGTCTTCCCCGATCGCGTTGCGGGTGTGTCGAAGATGTCGGCCGAGATTGCCAGAGAGGCGCTCGTCCAGGTCCTCCGCCTCAAGTGGAAGCTGGGCTAGTTCCCGGTCCCTTTGCGGCCGTCTGAGAGTTGGCGCATGAGGCCGAGCAGGACGGGATCGTTTGGGGACTGGCGGATAGCCATGGCGAGAAACCCCGCGGCGGCCTTTGGGTCGCCCGTGCGCTGCAAAAATCGGGCATAACCGACGCTCCACCAGATGAGGTTGCGAGAGCTCTGCAGCTCGAAGTTGGAGGCCCCGGAGAACCGATCCTCCCAGGCAGTGAGCGCCTGTGCTGCGGCCTCTGCCCGCTCCGCAGCTGTCGGTGAGAAAGCCTGCCAGACGAGGCCTCCCTCGCCTGCAAGAAGGTGTTGACGCTCTTCGGTGGAGACCAGTTCATCTGGCTCCATGCGCACGGCGGAGCGTGATGCCCAGGCAGAGAGTCCGGCGGTAGACAGCGCAGCGACGGAAGAGTCCGCCGCGAGGACAGGCGCGAGCCTCGGTTCCGCTTCTACGATCATCGCATCGTAGTGGCCGTAGGTTCGGAAGGAGCGGTGGAGATGAACGAGATCTGGTCGCTGGTCCTCTGGCCCCTGCGCATACCAGGTCTGAAATGCGGTCTCGAAGTAGGAGGTGACCCAGAGCGAATCGGCCGGTGCATTGCGCAGGAATGCATCTCGGAAGATCTCGCTCTCGCGGTAGTCCGCGAGGTCGCGGGTTCGCCCGTCTTCAGCCTCTGCGAGGCCCCAAAACAGCGCGGTGAGTGGTAGCAGTCCGTAAGCCGTCAGCCGGATGATGTTGGGGCGGGATGCGCCCTCTGCGAGCTGCTGAAGGAGCCAACCTGCACCGAGTCCCAGCGCGGCCACTGAGACCATGAAGTAACCGAGCACATCGGGGTTCCAAGGGTCGAAGTCGAAGATGAACTGCGTGGCGATGTTGAAGACCACCACGACGCTCAGCGGCAGCCCGAGACGCGGCTTGGTGATCGCGAGTCCGACAAGTCCTGCTGCGCCCAGCAGCAGCGCCATCGGCCCAACCTGTTGCATGAACAGGTCCGACACATTGGTAAGTCCGGTCCCGACATCCACTGTCACCACCTTCGCCGCCGTCTTCTGGAAGGCCTGCGCGGAAACCACCCAGTAGAGGTTCTGAAAACTATCGGGCCAAGCCCAGCTCCCGTGCGGGCGTGCGGCGCCACGGGCGACCAGCGCGGCGTATCCAGCTACGAGCGATAGGCCGACCGCCAAAGAGGCTGCAACCCCCGCGAGCGAGGCGCGGCCGCCAAACCGTGCGAGCAGCAGCCAGACGAGCACGGCAGGAAAGAGGAAGAAGGTGAGGTAGTGGTGGTTCAGCAGCCCCACGCCGAGCACCAGCGCACAGAGTGTGAGCGCCCGCAGCCCGAGCCGTTCGACCGAGACCATGAGCCAGAGCGTCGCGACAGCCACGAGGAAGTGCAGGCTATAGACCTCACCGCGGATGGACTGGAGCACGAGCGCGGTCGACGTCCCGACGAGAAGCGTGAAGCTGCCCACCGTCAGCAGTGCAAACCGGGTTGCAACCGAAGCAAGGCGATCCGCAATCAGGGGGAGCAGCGATACTGCCAGAGCGGTGCAGGTCGCAGCAAAGAGGTGGATGCGCCACGGGTAGGGGCCAAGTGGAACCAAGCCTGCGAGATAGGAGAGCAGGTGGAAGGCAGGGTGACCGGGCGGATGGCTGATGCCTAGCGACCAGGTGGCGTTCACCAGTTCGGAGCTGTCGAGCAGGTAGGTGGTCGGGGCGGCACGCCAGAGATAGAAGAGCCAAGCCGCGACGCCGCAGCCTGCAGCGAGCAGGTGCAATCGGTTCCGATCCGGCGGGAGCCGTTCAGCCATCGTCATTCGAGCTAGCAGCCCGCCCCAAGCGACGCGAAGGAAGCGTCGAAGGCGGCAAGGAGCCGTCGACGCTCGTCCAGCGACACGAAGGCAGAGGAGAAGCCGCGCCGGAGCAGCAGGCCGGTCTCGTCGAGGTTCAGCTGCGCCGCGTTCGCGACCGCCTGAAGTTCGTGGCTGAGCGTCACATCGGAGACGAGGCGGTTGTCTGTGCAGACAACGACCGTTGCACCGCGCTCAAGCAGGATGCGCACGGGGTGGCGGTCGATCGAAGGCGCCGCGCCCGTCTGTACATTGCTGGTCGGGCAGACCTCGATGGGCAGCTGCCTGTCGATCATCCAGGCCATCAGCGCAGGATCGTTGACGAGCGTCGTGCCGTGTCCGATCCGGTCCGCACCCAGCGTGTGCAGCGCCTCGTAGATCGAGTCGGGCCCGTCTGCCTCGCCGGCGTGAACCGTCGTCCAGAGCCCACCACGGCGGGCGACGCGGAAGGCCTCTTCGTGCCAACTGGCTGCAAAGCCAGCCTCGGGACCGGCAAGATCGAAGGCGACCACACCGCGGCTTCGGAGCGCGACCGCAGCCTCGGCCAACTCGACCCCTTCACGCAGATCTCGGTGACGGAGCGCACAGATGATCTGGCGCGCCATCGTCCCCGTCGCTCGCTCGCCCTCTTCGAGACCCTCCGCCACAGCCTCGATGACCTCTGCGACGGAGAGCCCGCCCAGCGTAAGCAGGCTGGGGCAGAAACGGGCCTCCAGGTAGGTAATGTTTTCGGCAGCGCAGTCTTCAACAAGTTCGCGCGCGATACGCCGGAGGGAGCCGCGCGACTGCATCACCGCGCAGGTCACATCGAAGGCCTTGAGATACCTCTCCAGACTGGGGGGGTCGAGCGGCGGCGAGAGGATCTTTCGGAGGGATGTTTTGTCTCGGCTGGCGAGGTTGATGCCCTCGCTGGAGGCAATCTCCAATACCGTGTCGGCACGGAGCGACCCGTCGAGGTGGAGGTGAAGGTCGGCTTTGGGAAGCCGCAGTATCGGGTCGAAAGGTGTCGATGCCATGCCGTCCTCTGCTGCATCATCGGAGGCAGAGGCGCAAGGTTTCGGCGCTGGAATGCACCTCAACCTGATCTGGAATCGGCGGCAGACTTTCGCTAGGCCAAGAGCATGGTCATCAAGCCCATAGGTCAGTCTGGAGCCTCAACCGGCCTTCACGGTGTCGGAGAGGTCGGTGGTGCGACAGGTGCCGAGGCAGCAGGAGCTGCGTCCGGTGTCGGTTCTCCGTCCGAGGCATCTCTGCGCGCCGCCCTCCAGTCGACCGTCGATCGGGTTGCCTCGCAGGTGAAGACCGGCGAGATCGCATTCTCCACCGGCATCTCCGAGGTCATCTCGTCGATGGCTCGTCAACAGATGCCGGCGGGCCTCAAAGGACCGGCGCTCGATGCTCGCCTAGCGGAGGCGGAACAGGTCTTCGCAGACGACCCGCGGGTCGGAGCGAGCGTGGAGCGGCTCCTGCGCGGAGCCATCTCCGCAGACTAGGGCGCTTTGGGCTCGCCCGAAGCCTCGGCCGTGGGCGCCCCCGAAGCCTCCGCTGCGGGTGGCTGCTGAAGCAGGCCCAGATGGAGATCAGCCCCGAAGGTCTCCTTGCCGTAGCGGGTGCGGATGGTGAGCGTGTCGAGCATGCTCAGCCCCGTCTGGATTTCGGGGGGAAGGCGCCCGCCAAAGATCTGGCCAATCGGACCCGCCGCAAGCTTTCCGATGTTGAGGTAGAGGCCGATGGCCGAGGCCTCGTCGAGGAGCTTGGCCGCGTCTGCGGGGGGCGCGCCGGCTGCAGGCGAGGCGGCGGCGAGGTTCGCCAACACCGCAGCGCGATCGCGGTCGGGAACGAGCAGCAGGAGCGAGTCGGTGAGCACGATATTGCCTGGGTCCATCTGTGAGTCGGTAAACTGCAGCACGGTGGCACCGCTCTCCGAGAACTTCGTTGCCTTGCCTTCCAGAAGCGTCACCGCCTTGTCGAAGAGAGGCTCGAGCTTGGCGCGATCTTTCACCTGCCAGGCGGCTACGGCGCCGAGTGCGCTTGCGTAATCCGCCGCTGACTTCGCCGAGCCCAGGCTGAGAATTTTGGCGCGCGTCGTGAAGAGAACGCCCGCGCTGCCGAGCGCAGGGATGACTTCCTTCTCGATGCTGGCTCCGAGAACCGCGTCTGCATCGGCGATCGCCTTCTCGAGTTCGGCCCTCTCCTGCGCCTCGGTGGAGGAACGGATGGTCGCGAGGAGATCTGAGAACTGCGTCGTGATCCGAACGAATGCGTAGGCATCATCCTTGAAGAGCTTCGAAAATCCCGGAGCAACCGCGTTGGCTGGAGGGGTGAGCATCGGCTTGGCTCCCGTAACATCCTTGGGCGCCATCGTAACGCGCAAGTCGAGACCATCCTTGGCCATCCGAACCGAAGCTCCGACCAGTCCTCCCGACTTCACGATGGGCGCCATCTGCTTCTGAAACATGCCGAAGTCGGGCGGCGGGGTGCCGTCCTTTCGGTCGCTCACATCGTACCAGCCGAAGACCGAATCACCCTTCGCCTCCTCTAGGACTTTGGCGACGAGCGGATCGGCCGCGGCATGTCGCGCCGTTGCGGCGAGCTCTGCTGTCATGGCTGGCTCGCAGCTGTTGGTCGTGGGGCAGACGATGATGCGGACCAGGCCCTTATCGATGTTAAGATAGGCCTGACGCGTCTCGGGCGCCTTGGTGGTGTAGGTCTTGAAGGTCATCCCGCCGACTGTCGCCGGCTGCGGGTTGGCAACATAGTTGTAGGGCTGATGGGTGAGCACCCGCTCCACCTCGGTCGTGAACTTGTCGCCATCCGTGACCCACAGCATCGCCAAGTTCGCGGTGCCCATCTGAGAGAACGAGACACCGCTGGTCTCCGGGATGCCCCACTTCGCCAGCGAAGCGGCATCGCCGAAGTCTACGCCGATGGTGTTCTTGAAGTCCTGGTCCATCACACGAAAGCCAGGAATCGCGGCGCTGATGGGTGCGCGCAAGCTGCCAAAGCCCTTCGTGAAGGCAGCCGCATTTGGAATAACCAGGGCCCAACGGGTGCTCGCGGGCATCTGGTCAAGTAGCGAGGCAGAGACCGCCGCAGGCGTCGCGGGCGCGTCGGGCCAGCCTGAAGTCTTGTTCTTGTCCGAAGAACAGCTGCTGCACCCGTTTGTCAGCAACAAAAACGAACTAACGCCGATAAGTGCGAGGGAGGAGACAAAGCGCATGACAAGACCTAGCGTTTGGGCCAAAATACACCCGCGCGGCATAGCGTGACCGCATGGGAAGTCAACGAGCCAGCCTCCTCGCCTCGGCCCTCGACTTCAGGAGTTTCACCGTGTTTCTAGAACTGACGATTCGCAATTTCGTTCTCATCGACGCCGTTACGCTCTCACTCGGCGCGGGCCTGACGGTGCTGACGGGTGAAACAGGTGCCGGAAAATCCATCCTCTTTGATGCGATGCACCTGCTGCGCGGGACGCGGGCTAGCGCAGAACTCGTGCGCTCTGACGCCCGCGAGGCCACGGTCAGTGCAACGCTGGCCGTGGCCCCGGCCCTGCGCCAGCGGGTGCACGACCTGCTCGACGCCGCCGGGATTCCCTTCGCCGATGAACTCATCGTCCGCCGCTCCGTCAGCAGAGAGGGAAGGAGCCGCGCCTTCATCAACGATGTTGCCGTCACCGTCTCGCTGCTCGAGCGGGTTGTGGGTGAACATGTTGAGATGATTGGTCAAAACGAGGGCACGGCGCTCGCTAGACGCGATGTGCAGCGCGATCTGCTCGACGCCTACGCCGGGCATGAGGCCATGCGGCAGGTCGTCTCGCGGGCCCACGCTTGCCACCGGGCCGCGCTGGCTGAGCTCGCTCAGATTGAGAGCGTCGCCCGCGAGCGCCAGCAGCGACTCGAGTATGTGGGTTTTCTTCTCGAAGAGCTCGAAGCGCTGGGGCTCGTCGCCGGTGAGTACGAACAGCTCGACTCGAAGCTTGCTCGGGTCCGGCATGCGGCCAAACTGGGCGAGGGTGTGGGTCGAGCCGCAACCCTTCTGTCAGAGGCTGAACCCTCCGCCTCGGACCTCCTGCGGCAGAGCCGCCAGCTCATCGGAAAGATGGCATCCATCGACGAGTCTCTCGGCGCCTATCTCCCGCGGCTTGACGCGCTCGCCTCCGAACTCGACGGTGTCGCAGACGACCTCCGCGGCTATCTCCTCGACGTCGAGGGCGTTGACGATGTTGACCGGCTTGAGACGCGGCATGAGCAGATACGCAAGCTCGCGCGCAAGCATGCGCTCGTACCCGAGGAGCTCATCGGCCGTGTCGATTCTCTACGCAGCGAGCGAGACAGTCTCATGGGCGTCGAGGCTGCCCTCGCTGGCGCCGCCTCCCGTGTCAGCGAGACCTCCAAGGCCCTTATCGAGGCTGGTCGGACGCTCGCGGCAGCACGCCGCGCTGCCGCGCCGCTCGCCGCTGCTGCGCTGCAGGCCGCCGCCCGCCCGCTTGCGCTGCCCCACGCCATTGTCGAACTCAGGTTGGATGCACTCGCCGATGGGGTCGTCGCAGAACATGGCGCCGACGAGGTCGAGATCCTCTTCTGCGCCAACCCGGGCGACAAGGCGCGGCCGCTCGGAAAGGTTGCAAGCGGCGGCGAGATTTCGCGCTTGATGGTGGCCTTCAAGAGTGTGCTCCTGCGCGGCGACCCAGCGGTCATCTACCTCTTCGACGAAGTGGATGTGGGCATCGGCGGCGCCACCGCCGAGACGCTCGGCGGCCTGCTGCGTGCGCTCGGGCGCGACCGACAGATCTTCGCTATCACCCACATGCCCCAGGTCGCAGCCTACGGGCAGCATCACCTGCGGGTCGAAAAGGAGGTGGTCGAAGGTCGCACTGTCAGCCAGATCGAGACGCTCGATCAGGAGGGCAGGGTAGAGGAACTCGCCCGGATGCTCGGCGGAACCAGGAAGTCCGATGCCGCGCGGACAGCAGCCCGCGAGTTGCTGGCAAGAGGTGCGCTTGCTGGCGGGTGACCAGTTCACGCGTGGGCTGCTTCGACGGCGCATTCGTCGGGCGCCGCGGCGGCGCAGCAGCCTCTGGTTCGCAGTTATGATCTCGGTTGCCATCGCATTGGGGCTTGGCGTCGGCCGCATCTGGGCTCACCGCGGCGGCGAGGTCGAGGAGGCCCCTGTGACCTCCGGCTCCCCGATGCTTGCCCTTGTCGCGCCGAAGATTCGCCTCGCCCTCAACGGCGCGCGCGGAGACGGGTTGACCGCCGTCTCGACACCCGCCGTCACTGACCTGCAGCCATCAGGCGCCATTGAGCCGGGGCAGACGCTCTTTTCTGCGCTCACCGAGCGCGGCGCAGCCCCCGCTTCGACCCAGCGCGCGCTCGTCGCTCTCTCCGCCAAGTTCGATTTCAGGCGCTCCCGCGTGGGGCATACATGGGAGGCTAGCCTGCAGTCCGACGGCACCCTCGTTGCGCTCAAGTATCAGACCTCGCCGGAGCGATATCTCGAGGCGACGCTTGGTACCGACGCAAGGTTCTCCGCCGTCGATGTGCGTCTACCCGTCGAGCGGCGCGCGCAGGCAGTCTCCATTCCGATCATCGGATCTCTCTGGGAATCGGTCGAGGCAGCCGGACTCGATGCGCAGCTTGCGCAGTCGCTCGCCGCGGTGTTCCAGTGGGACATCGACTTCAGCCAGCAGGCCGTCGTTGGAGACGCACTCAGGGTGGTCTACGAGCGGCACTTTCTCGACGGCAAGCCCTACCGGCTCGGCGATGTTCTCGCGGCCGAGTACCTCGGTGCGAGAGGCGCCTGGGTCGCCTTCCGAAGCCCCGAGGAGGATGGCACCGACTACTTCAATGCCAAGGGCGAGTCGCTCTCCAAACTCTTCCTCGCTGCACCCTGCAGGTATCGACGTATCTCCAGCAAGTTCGATCCCAACCGGCTTCATCCCGTCCTTAAGATCCGCCGACCTCACCTCGGCGTCGACTACGCTGCACCGACCGGCACGCCCGTCCGTGCGGTGGCAGATGGTGTCGTCGGCTTCGTCGGTCCCAAGGGCGGCAACGGCAACCTCGTCAGCGTCAGGCATGGTTACGGGTACGAGTCCGGCTACGCACACCTTTCCCGCTTCGCTCGCGGCCTGAAGGCGGGGCAGCGCGTTGAGCAAGGGCAGGTCATTGGCTTCGTCGGAAACACGGGTCTGTCGACCGGTGCCCACCTCCACTTCGGGCTCAAGCATGACGGCAAGTTCGTCGACCCCCTTGAGCGCCGCGAGATCAGAAGACCCGCCCTCAAGGGACGGCAGCTCGCAGCCTACGCACGGCGGGTCGGAGCGCTGCGAGACCTGCTCGACAAGATCGCCGTTACGGCCCCCGTAGCGTCGCCGGTAGCACCCTCGGACCCAATGCTACCCGGTGCTGCATCCTGGGATGAGGCGGGGGACTTCTAAGATGGCCAACCGGCCCGACGCCGACGAGGCAGCGGCCTTTCCGCTCCGCACCCGCCTTCGCGCAGCCGTCGTTGCCTCGGTGCTGCTCGCGCTCGTCGGAGGTGTCGCCTTCCTCGGGCTGCTTCGGATGTCTGGCGTAAAGGTCTTCAAGTCCATCGTCGTCTTTGGTGAGTCCGCGCCTTGGCCTGATGCCACAGCACCGCTGGCCGTTGCTGTGCGGACGCTCGAGAGCGGCCGTGTCGCTGCGCCGGCGACAGTCCGACTGGCCGTCAGCGGCAGCCCGCTGACGGCCGGTTTCGCCTCGAAGGAGAGCATGGTCTTCGGCCTGCCGGTGGGTGAGCACGTGGGGCCTCTGCAGGGTAGGGCGGAGGCGTCCGCGCTGATGCTCGATGCGCCGCCACTGCCCTTCGTAATCGAGCCCTCAGACGACGCGCCACAGGCGATGGCGTCGGTGGCGATGGATGGCCTTGGCCGCCTGATCCGGACTGCTACTCAGCCGCGTGATGAGGCCGCCGCCCCCGTTGTCGGGTCGGCGGCACCCGGCTGCACAGACCTGGTCAGCATCGTCCCCATCGGCGGTGTGGCCCAACAGCTGATGGCGACGATACTGCTCGTCCGCCTCACCGACGCAGCTGGCCTACCAAGAAGCTCGGTAGCGATGGAGCTGCTCGGCACCCGGCTCGGAGCAGCTCCCGCTCCTCGCGCGGCTGCCCCTACCTCAAACTTCGGCCTCGCCGAGCTATCGGTCGTCCTCGACAGCGAGACCGCCTACCTGCTGCGATGGCGCTGCGGTGGTGCAGAGGTCACCGCCCCGTTGCAGTTGCCGCTGCTGCGTGACGGGATGGTCGCCTTTTGGCTGCCCGCCACTGCACCGCTGCCCGCTCCGCTGCAGATTGCAACTGCCGAACTTCGAAACCAGGCCACCTGGCAGGGCGACCTCTTCTGCGGCGGTCGTTGGACCGCGACTACGGTCTCGCAACTCTCCAACGGAGTTGGCCAGATCGAGGTGAATCTACCCCGCAGCGTGGCGGGGCAACTCTGCCTCTTCCAAGCATCGAACCAACCCTACCTCCTCCACCCGCAGCACGCCTCGACCTGGCTGCTCCCGGTCGAAGATACAGCTCAGTTGCGTGCGGGCGCGCTTGCGCTCTTTGGTGCGATGCAGCTCTCTGCTGGAGGCCAACTCGCCGATCAACTTCGGGCGCCCACGCGGGACCTTCTGGCCACAGCCGACGATGCGACCCTGCGCGCAGGACTCCGCTGGATGCTTGCTTGGCTACCGCGCCGGTTCGAGCAGCGGCCACTGCTTACAGACTCGCGAGAGCGCGACCTCGCAGCTGTCGCTGCACACAAACAGCTCTGGAGAACCCGCTTTCGGTCCGCGCTGACTGCTGCCGTTGTCGGTCTCATGCTCATTTGGCTCCCACGTTCTATCGCCGGACTCCTCGCCGATGACCGCACCTCCCGTATCGTCTCGCTCGATACGGCCGATGGCATCGCGTCCGTCCCACGGCTCAGCCGGTCCCGTTTGACCGTCCCGCTTCTGCTGCTCGCAGCGCTGCTCGCGCTCGGTGCGCTCGCCGCGCTCGTCTGGGTTGTCTCCTGACAGGGCCTGCGCTTCACCAGCATCGGGTTGCTTGAAAGTTCAGACGGGATCGGCAAGAGTGACGCGACGGCTGAAATGTGAGCAGGGAGTGATTGAATGACAAAGCCAACTTGGTACCGAGCGTTGAGCCTCGCCGGCCTCGCAGGAGTTTGCTGTTTTTCCTGCGCGGAGCACCCGGTAACGCCGCTCTCCGAGGCATTCGATCGCTGGCACATCGAGCAGAGCCTGCCGCTCGGCACCAACCGTGTCGATGTGCTCTGGGTCGTCGATAATTCGAGTTCGATGCTCGACGAGCAGGCCCAGCTTGGTCGCGAGTTCGCCTCGTTCGTCGATGCGCTCAGCCTACTCGGCGCCGATGTCCATCTTGCGGCGGTCTCCACCGACATCAGCGAAGGCGGTACCTTCCGTCGCGGACCCGGAGATGTTATCGCCAAGGGTTGCTTTAGCGCGCCCGACGACCTTGTCTCTTGTGGCCAGCGGGACCCCGTCCTTCGGACCTCCGACTACAAGGTCGATCCGAGCGACCCGGGTAGCGCCATTGACGCCCCGCGGCTTGCCGCAGACTTCCGATGCCTCGGCCAGACAGGCGATTGCGGCGAGCCCATCGAAATGGGCCTCGATGCTGTGCGACTTGCGCTGAGCCCCGAAAACCTCGCTGGGCCGAACCAGGGCTTTCTTCGTCCCGACGCCTACCTCGTCGTGATCGTTCTCTCCGACGAAGACGACTGTTCCCAAAATGGCGCCGCGACCTCCGGAGGAGACAGCGCCTGCTATGCCGCCAGCCGAACGCTGCCTGGGGTCGAACTTTACCTCGACGCGCTCATCCGCGCCAAAACCCGCCCGGGTCAGGACACCTCGGTGCCCGACGAGCGCGCGGAGGTGTTGAGCCGCATCTTCTTCGCCGGAATCATAGGTCCCGACGCTGGCCCCCTGCCGGAGAACGGTCGCGATCACCCCCTAGCCTGCACCCGCGAGACGACAGACGGAAGCGGCGCATCGGCAGAGACCTTTCTGTCAACGGGCTACGACGGCAAGCGTTACCGCGAACTCATCGACTACTTTGGTGCGCGCGGCCTCGAGCAGAACATCTGCGCCGGTGAGTATGCATCGGCTCTCACCCAGATCGGCGATGTCATCGGTCGTAACCTGAACCTGCGCTGCCTTCAGGACCCGCCCCTCACCTGCCAGAGCGACGCTGACTGCCCGGCTGGCGAGGCCTGCGTCAACCCCGGTGACGACACCATCCCGCCGAAGGTCTGCTCCGGCTTTGAAGTGGCGGTCGCGCTCAAGAACCCCGAGCAGCCAAGTTTCACGGCTCTCGTCTCCGCCGGCAGTGCAGGGGAGTCTGAGTCGATCGGCTCCGGCGATGCGGCCATTTCAGCAACGGCCCAGTATGTCGTCGACTACGACGCTACCAGCTGCCCCAATAGCATCGGCTTCCGGTTCATCACGCCCGCCTCCGTTTCCGAGGCCGACAAGCCCCTCGTGATCCCGGCCCCTGGCGCTGTCTACCGCGCCAACTACCCCGTCCCCGCGGCTCCCTAGGCCTGCGCCTGCGCCGCGGCCGTTACGGCTTCTCTCGCGGCTTCCCAAAGCCCTGCTGTAGTAGGGCAAGGTTGCTCGCCTGAGGCTGGTTGCCCCTGCTCCCCATCGTCGATGCAATGACATCTGCGGCTCCGTCGGCTGCCGCAGTGAGGCGTGATCGCTAGCTACCTCTTTTCGTCCGAACCGCCAGAGCGACGCTCTAGGCTCGCGGCCTTCTGCAGAGCACTCTGCGCCCACGGATGGTAGTCGTAGCGCTGGGCAAATCCCCGATAGACCACGGCGCTCTCGCCGGCGCGACCGGACCGCTCCAGGCACTCCGCGCGGTGATAGGTCGCGAGGATCGTGTCGTTGCGAGACAGTGTGTTCGACTCGATGACCGCCGCATAGTGCGGCTCTGCGGCCGACCAGTCGCGGAGATGGTAGAGAGACTCCGCCAGTTGAAACCGGAGGTTCGGCGTATAGGTGGCCTGCTCAACATGGGTGAGTGACCGCAACAGGGCGTCGCGGGCACGCTCCCAGCTCTCCGCCTTCGCCGCCTTGATGCCCTCTCGGTAGGCCTCTTGGGCGACCTCCTGCCGTGTGCGGTCCACTTCGCGCCGGAACAGTTCCAGCGTCGCCCGGTCCGTCAGCCGGCCCTGAATGGCGGCAAACCGCTCCACCACCTCATCGCGCCTGCCCGATTGGAGCAACTCGAGGAAGGCATAGCTCTCGCGCTCTGACTGACGCCTGCGCTCGATCTCCGCCTCTAGGTCGGCGAGCTTCCGCTGGTTCTGATCCTGCTTCTCCTCCACCAACCGATGGTCTACCTCGTTGCGCTCGATGGCTGCTCGGAAGAAGAGGAACATGCCGGCAAAACTCAGCGCGGCAAACAGCACATACGAGGCGATGGAATTGAGCGCCGTCCGCCGTTCGCCGGCCTCTAGGCGCCGGCCGAGCTGCTTCATCTCGGTCGTCAGACCCCGCAGCGCATGGTCGGCCTTGATGGAGAGGTTGCGCGTCTCGATCAGCTCGCGCCTCATCTCGTGAAGGGTCTCCTCTGCAGACTGCTGCTCATCCATGGCTGGCCTCGCTCGGCGCAGGAGGGCAGATCGCAGGCAGCGGGTCGCGCGCCTCCTTCGCCTCCAGCCCCCGCAGCACGCCGACGAAGCTCGAGGTGACAGACACCGCGATCAGCACCAGAAGAAAGAGGAATCCCGCGGTGCGAATCCTGCGTTGCAGGGCTGTTGTTTCTGCAACCACCATCGCTTGCTCCAAAAGGTTAGGACAGCGTGGTACCAACTCCCGCTGTAGACGACAAACTTCCCGCGGCCCTCCTCTGACCCGAAGATACGATCGCGCGTCGCTCTTTGACTGAGACGCCTGCGGTGGTAGGAAAAGATCCATTACAAACATCTGCACGACCGAGGAATCATGCCAACCCGACCCCGCGTATACCTCTCCGGAATCCTCATACTGACGTTCGCAGCATGCGGCTCGTCGAGTGCAACCAACCTCGAGCCGGCGGTAGCGACCCCTCAGCCACAAGCTGTCGCTCCTGCCGCAGCGCCGGCTCTGGTGCCCGCCCCGGCTCCCGCTGCTGCACCCGCGCAGGCTGACACCGGCTTCAAGCTGGTCGCCCGCGTCGAAGCAGGCCCCGATGGCCGCCATCTCGTCGCAGAGGTCACCCCCGAGCCCGGCTTCCACATCAACCAGGAGTTCCCCTGGGCCCTCACGATTGCTGCCACCTCGCCTTTCCTCGCCGGCAAGAAGTTCGTGAAGTCCGAGGCAAAGGAGCTCGGCGCAGATCGCGCCCGTTACGAGGTCGTCGTGCCCTCGGAAGGTTCCGGCATTGTCGATGCCACTCTCCGCCTCAGCATCTGCAGCGAACGTGAGTGCCGAACGCCGTCGGCGCCCGTCAGCTGGAAACTCTGAACTTCCTCAACGCATCTCCCGCTACACTCACACAGGTTGCCAATCGTGAAGAACCACATTGCATCTCTCGCCCTTATCGCTCTCATGCTCACAGCGAGCGTGGCGCACGCTCTCTCGCCGGAAGAAGTTGCCTCCCGCATGGAGGCGGCCAGCGGCCTCCTTGCCGAACTCGAGACCCACGAGCTTCGTGACGATGCCAGCCAAGACATCGCCATCGCTCGCCTCGCAATCACCGACATCCAGACGAGCCTTGCCTCCGAGATGTACGGCAAGGCGGAGACGACACTCCTGACCCTCGAAGCCACGCTCAAGTTGGTCAAGTCGCTGCTCGACCGCGGCGAGATTGACCATCTGGCCGACAAGCGCGAGGCGGACAATGTGACCATCCAGACCCAAGCGGACGAACTCCAGCTCGAGCTCGAGACCACCTCCTCGCGTCGAACCGACCTGCAGAGCCAAGTTTCGGCCATCGTCGACGCGCTCGAGAAGGATACACCGGCTCCCAAGACGGGGAAGTAAGATGAACCACATGACACACCGCAACAGCCTCTCCCGCATCGCACTCCCGCTCGCTTTCTCGTTGGCCATCGTCGCCTGCGGCGGCCCTCGACCGAAGACGGGGGACCTTGCCGAACTCGAGACCCTGCGCGCCCGCGAGTACTCCGCAGAGATTCGGAAGCCAGCCGCCGACGAGCCCGAACCGAACCTCAAGCGCCTGCGCCAGTCGGCCAACGAGCTCGTGAAGCTCAGCGACGCCTACTACGAACTCTCGCTGGAGTCGTTCGATGAGCGAGACCCGGCCAACACAGATGCCCGCGCTAAGATCGCGCTCATGTACTACCGAGCAGCCGAAAACTACGCCCGCTCCGCAGACGCTCGAGTGCGCCTTAATCAGGCCAACCAGCGCTACCAGGAGCAGCTCTCCCGCCGGAATGACTACCAGAAGAGGCTCCAGGGCGAGCAGGAACTGGTAACCCTGCTCGAGACCATCCAGACCCTGTTCAAGCGCAACG
Source organism: Myxococcales bacterium (assembly GCA_947496715.1). Classification (GTDB taxonomy): domain Bacteria; phylum Myxococcota_A; class Bradymonadia; order REDH01; family REDH01; genus CAIWGR01. The sequence goes on along the minus strand of CANMDT010000011.1, from coordinate 3,525 downwards.
AGGAGCTCCGCCGCTCGCTGGATTCCTTCGAAGAGAGGGCCAAGAGCGAGTCGCGCTCCATCTACGCGCTCCAAGAGGCGCGCATCAAGAAGACAGAGGCCGAAGGCCTCAAAGCTCCTGACTTTGCCGGCCCCAAGTTCAACGAGGCACAGAACCTCCTCGCGCGGGCCGAAACCCTCTACAACGACGAGAAGTTTGACGACGCCTATCAGATGGCGCTGCAGGCTCAGGAGGCCTTCAAAAACGCAAGTGATGTCTCCCGCGCCCAGTGGACCGAGGAGCAAGACAAACTCCTCCGGAACACCGAATCGCAGGCCATCTACGAGCGCGCTCAGAAGGAGTTCGGCGTGCGCAACGCCTTCATCGACGCCCGCGGCATCGTCGTCGTCACGTCGGGCATCTTCGATGGCCGCTCTTCCGGCATCTCCAACAGCGGGCGCACCCTCCTCGACAAGGTCATCGAGATCGCCAAGCAGTTCAAGAACCACTCCATCGTCATCGAGGGCCACACCGACGACCGCGGCACTGATTCATCCAATCAGTCACTGAGTCAGGCCCGCGCCAGCTCGGTACAGGACTACTTCCTGCAGCGCGCAATTTCGACCGGCCGCCTCACTATCCAGGCCTTCGGCGAGTCAAAGCCCCGGTATCAGGGCCAGCAGGCTGCGGATCGCGAAAAGAACAACCGCGTCGAGATCATCTTCCGCGGCAAGTAGGCGCCTTGCTAGTACCCCAAAGTCCTTAGCCCTGCGTGACCGACAGGGTGGGGCGCGCTAGCTCCAACTTCGCCTCTGCGAGGGCCGTCAGGCAGGCGCGAAGCAGCGTCGCGGAGGCCTCGTCGGGCGTCGTGCCCGCGATGTCCACCCATGACATTGCCTCCCAGACCAGCCCGGTCGGCCCGGCGCTACGCAGCCACACCTTGGTCGGCTGAGTCGTCTCGCGGCTCTGAACTGCGGCGGCCGCGCCCTCCAATGCTGCTCGAGTCCGCTCAAGGTCGCTGCCTACCGGCAGGGTGACCTCGGTTCGCACCCGAACGAAGCGTGACTTGCGCGTCCAAACCACAATCTGACCATTCACAAGGTCGCTGCTCGGCACCGAGATCTCCCTGCCGTCCGGAGTCTCGAACAGCGTTCGGCGAAGCCCAATCTCCATCACCCGTCCAAACTCGCCGCTCGGCAGCGTCACGCTGTCGCCTCGGCCAAGCGTTCCGCCGAAGAGCAGCGTCATGCCGCTGATGGTCTGCGCCGCCACTTCGCGCAGACCGAGTCCGATACCGAGGCCGGCCGCTCCAGCGAAGACGGCGAGCCCCCGCAGGTCGATCCCCGACAGCGTGAGCGCGCCCGCACCGGCGATGAGCATCGTGAGGTAATGAGCGCCCGTGCTTGCGGCGCCCTGCGTCGCTGCGGGGACGTCGAGCGCACCGAACCACCAGAGATCCATCGCAGCGCGCACCGTTCGTGAGACATAGGCCGCAATGACCAGTACCGCGGCCCCCTTCGAAAGGCCGAGCAACGAGATGCCGCCCGAGCCCACCCAGAGGAAGGGTTGCGCCAAGATCGCCGTCAGCGGTGACCAGAGGCCGAGTGTGGCAAGCAGCGCCCATCCGAGCACCCCGTAGACCACCAGCCGGAGCACCCAGTCTACCGGCCCCACCAGCACCTTGAGGACGGGGTGGCGCGGCCCGGTTCTTCCTTCCTCCTTGTCGCCAAGCCAGCGCGAGGCGAGTGCACCCGCGAGAACTACGGCAAGCACAGCATAGCTGCGCAGCAGCAGTGTCTCGGCGGCTCTGCGGAAGCCTAGATTCCAGAGCAGCAGCAGTACCAGCGACGACACCAACAACACGGCGAGCATACGGCTGACAAAGGCACGAACCGCAACGTATCGCGGGTTGCCCGTCGCAGGAAAGAGCGCCATGAGCTCTGCACGGACCGGCAGAAGTGCGAGGACTGCAAGCATCAACGCTACGTTGCGAACAAGTGTGAAGAGGTCGACGACTGCAGGGGCAACAGCGATCGCCTGCGTGATGACGATGAGTGCCGAAAGGCCGAGGATGACACGCCCAGGATAGAGCAGGTGTCGGCGAAGCCGAGAGGACGGCGGGACAACACCCGCTGCGCAATCAATCGAGGAGAGCAGCGAGACGGGCACCCGAAGCAACCGCGCTCCGGCGAACAGGAGGGCAAGCATGGCGAAGGTGCGCGCCAGCGAGGAGGGACCAAGGAGATGCTGCGATAGCGTCAGCGTGACCGCGACCCCGCAGGGAACGGCCAGCGTTGCGAACTGTTCGGCGAAGGGGAGCGCGACATGTCCGTAGCCGGCGGTGCGAACGAGCCGTCGGTCGACGAGCGCGAGGGTCGCGAAGAGCAGGAGCAGCAGCGCGACGAGCGTTGCCCCCATGGCAGCAGATGCCAGAGAGTGGCCAAAGAGGATCCCAGCGAAGCTCTCCAACGCGCGCCATAGTTCTCTGACAGCGTCGACGGGCGAGTGGGTATCCCACCCCAGCGCCTGGCGCTCGAAGAAGCGTCCGGGGCTCGCCACAGTCGACCAGTCGAGGGGCTGGTAGTCGATGGGAATGGCCACAGCGGTGGCCGGTGCCGATGCGCCCTGTGGAGCAAGCAGTGAGGGCGCCAATGCTAGGGCCGAAGCGAACCGCTGTTCGCCGCCGCGGAGCCTGCTACGAACGGCAACGAACTGGCCGCGCAATATCGCATGGAGAGACATGTCGAGCATCGTACAAACCCTTCCAAATTTCGAGGTGGGTGCCGCCCCCGATGTGAACTTCCACATTGTGCTCGTGGAGCCCGAAATCCCGCAGAACACAGGCAGCGTAGCACGGCTGGCTGCGGCAACGCACGCATGGTTGCACATCGTGCAACCAATCGGCTTTGGGCTCGAAGACCGCTACCTCAAGCGGGCAGGGCTCGATTACTGGCCGAGCGTGACACTGTCTGTGCACGAGAGCCTAGAGACGCTGGAGCCGATGCTCCCTCAAGGGCGGACCTACCTCTTCACCAAGCAGGCGAGGCGGAGCTACTGGGAGGCGGGGATGGAGCGTGGGGCGGTGCTGGTCTTCGGGCGTGAGTCGAAGGGTCTACCGGCCGACTTCATCGCGAGGTGGGCAGGGCAGGGGGTGAGCATACCGACCACCAGTGGCGTGCGCAGCCTGAACCTGGCGACTGCGGTGGGGATCGGCGGGTACGAGGTGGTGCGCCGGATCGCGTCGGATCAAAGATTTTTGCATGCGGCATCGGGCTACGGGGGTCAAAAGGGGCCTCTCAGCTAGGAAAGACGGGGGTTTGACGAACCGAAGGCAACACAGTTGACACTTCAGTTTCCCCCGCTACACTAGGTCCCCCTACCCGTTGCGGCTCTCGAAAGAGGGCAGCAGGAGGGGTAGCGAGGTTCTTTGAAAACTGGATGAAAGAGACAACCTGCGAAGGCCGGGAGGCTGGAGCGGGTAGACAAAGATGTTTGAAAGAAAAGAGAAGCTAACGCAGATGGCGAGAGCCATCGAGCAGGATTCAA
>CANMDT010000010.1 GCA_947496715.1 Myxococcales bacterium | reverse complement strand
GCCGCCGGCGTGAAGACCTACGTCATCGGCTACCAGTATGGCGAAGAGCCCGAGGCCCTCAACGCCATCGCCCAGAACGGCGGCACCACCTTCACCGAGTTCGTCTACGCCGGCAACGAGTCGTCGCTCACCAGCGCCTTCGAGAGCATCGTGGCCGACGCCAAGCTCTGCTTCTAGTTCGCGCCGCCCCGGTTCTTGCCCACCCAGTGGGGGTCGCGGAGCGTCCGCTTGTAGAGCTTGCCGTTGGGGTCGCGCGGCATCGCCTCGATGAAGTCCACGCTCCGCGGCAGCTTGTACTTGGCCAGCCGCTCCGTCGCCCAGGCCAACAGCTCTGCCGTGAAGGCCTCGCCGGCCACCGCACCGCCACCCACCTGGATGACCGCCTTCACCGCCTCGCCCATGTCCTCATCGGGCACGCCAAAGACCGCCACATCGTCCACCTGCGGGTGCTGTGACAGCACCGACTCAATCTCCGCGGGGTAGATGTTCACACCACCGGCGATGATCATGTCGGCCTTGCGGTCGCAGAGGAAGAGGTAGCCATCTTCGTCCACAAAGCCGGCATCACCGACCGTGAAGAAGCCATCCTTCCAGGAGTCGGCCGTCTTCTTGTCGTCACCGTGATACTTGAAGGTATGCTGGCCCATCGAGATCCAGACCGTGCCCGGCGTCTTTGTCGGAACCGGCTGGCCTGCGTCGTCCAGGATCAGGATGCGCGAGATGGGCCACGGCTTTCCGACCGTGCCCGGCTTCTGCTTCCACTCCGCCGGCGTCGCCGTGGTGCCGCCACCCTCTGAGGCCGCGTAGTATTCGTAAACCGTGTCGCCCCACCAGGCGAGCATGGCCCGCTTCACCTCGATGGGGCAGGGCGCCGCACCGTGAATCATCTGCCGGAGCGACGAAACATCGGTGCTGTCGCGAAGCTCCTGCGGCAGCTTGAGCAGCCGGGTGAACATGGTCGGCACCATGTGGCTCGTGGTCACCTTGTACTTCGCGATCCGCTCAAGCATCCCCTCGGGCGTCCAGCGATCCATCAGCACCACCGTGTGGCCCAGGTGCAGGTGGTTGGTCGCAAAGTTGATGACCGCCGTGTGATACATCGGCGCCACCACAAGATGCACCCCGTTGTCGCGCGGCGTGATGCCGAACGAGAGCAAGAACATCGCCTGCATGCTCGACACCTGCTCGGGCGCCAGGTCGCCAAACGGCCGCCGAACCCCCTTGGGACGGCCCGTCGTGCCAGAGGTGTAGGTCATCGTCGTGCCGGCAAACCGGTCGGCCGGCACCGCGTCAGGCTGCGACGCGGTGAGCGCCGTGAGGCGCTGGTGGCCCTCCACCGCATCCACGCAGAAGCGGCGCGCCGCCTCATAGCCGATGCCGTCCAGCGCCTTCTGCGCCAGCTCCGAGGTCTTGGCCGAGTAGAAGACAGCCTTCGCCGCGCAGTCGGTGACGATGTAGCCGGCCTCGGGCGGCGCCAGGTGGTAGTTCAGCGGCGTGAGGTAGAGCCCCGACTGCGCCACCGCCATGAAGAGCTGCAGCACCTCCGACCGGTTCTCCAACATCATGGCGATGCAGTCGCCCTTCTGAACGCCCATCGCCCGCAGCCCATGAACCAACTGGTTCGCACCGGCGAGCAGCGCGGCAAAGGTCACGGTCTCTCCGTCAGGCTCCACCACCGCGATGTCGTTGGGGTGGGCCTGCGCCTGCTCCCAGAAACCAAAGGTCGGCATGCTCGTCATCGGGGTTCCCATCGTCGCGCTCTCATGGCTGCTTCAGACCCGCCACCTGCGGGGGTGGCGACCTCTGCAATCTCATACCGCAAAGGTCAACGGCCCGATCCTGACACATCGCGTCAAAAGAAGGCAACGCTCTTCCTTTGACCCCTCCGCCGCCGCGGTAGTAATCCCCGCGCACTTGCGATGAAACCTGCCTCGGGAGCCTCGGGATGCCTTCAGCTCAGACAACCTCTGCTCAGCCCTGCCGCCGCCCGCGCGGAGCCACCCTCGCCGCCGCCACCATCGCGGCCGCAACCCTGCTGGCCGCCTCCGCCGCCTCGGCCCACCCATTCTCCCTCTACGGCTTCGGCTCCCGCTCCACCGCCATGGGCGGCGCCGGAACCGCGACCGCAACCGGCGCCTCTGCCGTCCATTACAACCCAGCCCGCCTCACCACAGGCCCCTCGTCGGCCTTCATCGGTGGCTACGCCACCTTCAACGACCTCGAGATTAACCTCGCCAACAGGCCCGCCGGCTACGACATCCAAGGCAGCCCCGGCCGCCCCTCCGCCTGGCCCGTCATCCCTACCGAGTACCGCCTCAACGAGCGCAAAGACCCCGAGCAGCCCGGCACCGGCTTCAACTTCGCACTCGGCGCCGTCTCCGACCTCGGCTTTGAAGGCTTCCGTGTTGGCTTTATCGCGGCACTCCCGGTTATCTCCACGGTCGACAGCAAGACCACCTTCGCCGACGAGCGCGAACAGTACTTCTCCAACAGCCTCCAGTTCGACCTCATGGGGGCCCGCACCGAGCAGGCCACCCTCGAGTTCGCGGCCGCCTACCAGCTGCTCCAGGGCCTCTCTATCGGCCTCGGCGCCAGCTACATGCCTGCCACCACGCTCACAAACGATGGCTACCTCAACGCTGTCACCGAGCCCGGTAACCTCGACCTCAATGTGGGTATGTCGATCCCGTCGCGCATCCGACCCAACTTCGGCCTCTCCTGGGACGAAGGCCCGATCAGCGCAGGCCTCGCCTACCGGAGCGAGCAGTATATGGAGCTCGCCGGTGATACCCTCGTGCAGCCCCGCGGCACCGACCCCGACGCCGGTGGCTTCCCCGCGAAGCAGAAGCTCAACATCGTCATGAACTACCAGGCGGCCGAGGTCGCAGCGGGCCTCACGGGCCGCTTCGGCGAAACCAGCGTAAGCCTCGACGCCACCCTCGAGCGGTGGTCGGAATACCGCGACAACCACAACAACGAGGCCCGCGTCTCGCAGAACCTCGAAGATCTCGATACCGCGCGAACCATCGACCACGGCTTCAGCGACACCGTCAACCTCCGCCTAGGCGTCGAACATGCACTCGGCAACGAGCGCTTCTTCCGCCTCGGCGCAGGCTTCCTGCCCACCCCAGTGCCCGACCAGACCGGCCGCTCCAACTTTGTCGACAACGACAAGGTCGTCCTCTCCGCAGGCGTCGGCGGCCTCCTCAAGTATGGCACCAACGACATCACCATCAACGTCCACACCCAGCTCCTCAACCTGCTCCCGCGCGAGACCGTGAAGAAGCAGCTCGACGTCTACCCCAGCTGCACCTCTGCCGTGACCGACACCATCTGCGACGAGGTCTCCGAGGCCGACGTGCTCCGTGTCAACGAGCCGCCTGTCTTCGCCGAAGGGCTGCAGACCGGAAACCCCGGCTTCCCCGGCTGGTCGAGCGGCGGCTGGGCGCTCTCCGCCGGCCTCGACGCCACCTGGAACTTTTAAGGAGTCGCTCATGCATACCCGCACGCTCGCCCTCTCGCTCCTCCTCCTCGCCGCCTGCAACCAGGCGCCTGAGGCCCCCTCCACCCCCTTCGCAGCGCAGACCGCGAGCGAAGACACGGGCACCGCTGAAGATACCAACACCGCCGATGGCTCCGGCTCCGGCGCCGCCGACGCAACGCCGGACACCGAGGGCTCGGCCGACTTCACACCGGAGTTTCAGGATTCGCTCAGCGGTACCTGGCTCCACCTGAGCCAAGTCTCCAGCTGCGTCTACTTCACCAACTTCTCCGAGCAGTACTCCAAGACGATCTACATCGTCCGGATGGAGCAGGATGGCTTCGGCGTCCTGACCGAGCGCTGGGAGGGCTGCTCCAACTCGCTCACGCCCGTCTACAACGTGCAGCCCAACGTGACGCCCGCCATCCTCGAGACCTCCCACCGGTTCACCACCACGGGCCTCTTCGACGGCACCAGCAGCGCCGACTTCTTCGGCACCTCGCGCGTCCCCCGCCTGAACCGCGTCGGTGACGGCTACGCCTCCGGCCCCGTCGTGGAACTCTGGGGCCTGCAGATGGACGACCCACTCCGCGACCCCTTCCCCACCGACATCGCCGACCCCCGCATCACCGACACCGACGGCGACGGCTTCCCCGCCGTCACGCTCCGGTTCTCCACGGGCTGCGACGCCTACCTCGCCCAGCGCACCAGCAGCTACCATCAGGGCAACATGATTGCCTCCGACCGCATGAAGGGTCGCACCATCTCTGCCACCCGCCAGCTCGTCGTCGACGCCACCGCCATCCTCTGCAAGGCCGGCTACGAGCTCACCGCAAACCCCGGCCGCAGCGGCTGGGAGCGGGTCCGTATCGACGGCCAGGGCGGCGCCCGCAACGCCGACCTCAACAGCGACGGCAACATCACCTGCGAGGAGGCGCTCACCCTGTCCGAGAACCTCTTCTCCATCGTCCCGCTCGACAACGAGTGCTGCGACCCGCGCAAGTCCGATAAGGCCTGCTGCAACCCCGATGTTGCAGTAAACACGCCTTGCTGCGATCCTGTCTACGCCCGCGCCAACCGCGATATCTGCCCACCCCAGTAACCATGCCCACCCGCCGAACCCGCAACTCGCTCTCGCCCGAAGCCGGCCGCCTCCAGACGGCCCTCACCAAGCCCGAGAGCGACCTGCGGAAGGGCTGGGTAACACTCCTGCTCGACACCACACTCGACCGGCCCATCCTTGAGCTCCTGCCCACCTCGGAGCAGCTCACCGACTGGCTCGTCGAAGCAACCACCGTCGACAACCTCGAGCGGCTCCGCACCCGCCACGGCGAGCCCGCCTGGCACCGCCTCACCGCCCGCGCCGCATCGAACCCCACCACCGTCCACGACTGGCTCGGCGAGGCACTCGTCGCCAAGCTCCAGGACGACCTTGGCAGCCTCAAGTTCCCGTCCTCCGCCTGGGCCAAAGAGGCCCTCGACGGCCACCTCCTCCGCACCCTCCTCGCACCCGTCCTGCAAGACACCCTCCTGCAATTCGCCCGCAGGCTCCCGCTCCTCAACCCCACCGCCTCGGCCGGTGCGGCACCGCGTGGCGGCCTCTTCGGCGACGTCGCCAGCCGCATGAAGGAGCAGGTCGAAAAGCGGGCTGAGCGCTTCGTCGAGGCCGGCAAAGGGCTCCTCGGCGGCCTCGGCGCAGAGGTCGAGGCACGCGTCCAATCGGCAGCCCGCGACTTCGCCTCCTCCGCCGTCGAAGACATGAAGCAGCGCCTCGCCGCCCGCCTCAAAGAGCGCGAATCGGTCGGCCTCCTCACCCAGGTCCGCCACCGCCTCGTCGACGCCTGGCTCAAGCACCCACTTCAAGACCACCTCGGCGACCTCGAAGCGCTCCCCGTCACCACCCTCTTCGCTCTCTCGCCCACCCTCACCGCCGGCGCCATGGAGCACGAGTGGGTGCAGGCCGCCATCGAGGCCGAACTCTCCGCCCAGCTCGAAACCCTCCGCGGCGTCACGCTACGCGAATGGCTCGTCGAGACCGGCCTCCTCGACCTCACCGTCGAGCTCACCCGCGAGCAGCTCGACAGCTTCTCCCGCGCCATGTTCAGCTCCGAGGCCGGCGGCCTCTGGCTCGCCGATGCAGCCGCTGCGATGAAGGCCGACTAGCCCTCGATCAGCCGCGCCGCAGCTTCGACTCGAGCCGCGCTAGCTGGCTCTTGTAGCCGCCATTCCACGAGGCCCGCGCCAGCGCAATCCGGATGTGGGCCAGCGCCCGCTCGTAGTCGTGCGCCACCGCCTCGTAGTAGCGGGCCAGCTCCACATGGGGCCATGCGTCTGTCGAGGGCAGCGCCGCCATCTCACGCAGCAGCGAGAGCGCCAGCGCCTCGTCGTTCGCGGCCCGCGCCTGCATCACCTCGCTCCGCAGCCCCTGCCACCGGTGGCGCGTGTCGGCCGTCGCCACCCCTTCGCTCGCCACAGGCAGCGGCAGCGCCGGCAAGGAGGGCCGCGCAGGCGTCCGAGGCGGCGCCTCAAAGACCGCCGGCTCCAGCACCAGCGTGCGCCGCGGCGGCGCCTCGGGCCGCTCCTCCGCCACCGTCCACGACGGCTCCCGCTTCGCCACCTTCGCTGCAGCCCGCTTCGGCGCACGCTCTGTTGGCTTCTCCGCCGCCCTGTCTGCCGCACGCTTGCGCGGCCGCATCACAGGCTCATCCGTCGGCACCACCACAACCTCACGCGGCTGCAGCCCGCGCACCTCTTCGCCCCGCTCCTCGGCCCGCTTCGCCGCCGCCTTCATCGACGGGTTGAAGACCCGATCCAGCCGCGACCGAAGCTCCGTGATCCGGTCGCCCCGCTCCTCCGGGAGCGGGGGCTCCACTGCCCGCACCGGTGCCACCTTCGGCGCCGAGCGCGCTGCCGGCGCAACCGCCCGCGAACGCACCGGCGGCGCAGCTTCTCGCACAGGCTCCTGCCTCAACACCGCCGGTGCCGCAGCCTCCTCGCGTGGCCCGGCAGCCGCCGGCGCCTCGGTCGGTCGCGGTGCATGCACACGCTGGAGTTTCTCGCGAATCGAAGCCATGCGGCAACCCTACTCAGACCGCTCCAGCGCGCCACTTTGGAGCACCGCCATCAGCCCTCGGGCAGCGCCCGCACAGCCGCGGCAAACACATCGCCACGATGCTCAAATCCGCGGAACATGTCGAAGCTCGAGCAGGCCGGCGACAGCAGCACCACATCGCCCTCCTGCGCCGCTGCCGCAGCCATCGCCACCGCCTCTTCCATCGTCGAAGCCCGCTCCAGCGACCCGAGCCGGCCCGTCGCCTCGGCCACAAACCTGTCCGCGATCTGGCCGATGACCACCACATGCCGCGCCCGTGTCTCCAGCTCCACCAGGATCGGGTCGAGCTCCAGGTTCTTGTCGACGCCGCCGGTGATCACCACCAGCCGCGCCGCGAGCGACCGCAGCCCCGCCACCGAGGCATGCACATTGGTCGCCTTCGAGTCGTTCACATAGCGCACGCCCCGCAGCTTCCGGATCAGCTCTACCCGGTGCGGCAACCCGCCAAAGCTCTGCAGCGCCCTCCGCGTCGCCTCCGGCGTCGCCCGCTCTCGCCCCATCGCAAGGCTTCCACAGGCCAGCATCGCAGCCAGCACATTCTTGTGGTTGTGCGAACCCAGAATCATCAGGTCATCGACCGCCGGAAGCCCCATCGAAGCCTCCACGCCCTGCACCGCAAAGTGGCCCTCAGCCGAGAGCTTTGCCTCGCCATCAAAGCCGTCCGGGACGCCTTCGAGCCCATAGCCGAGCACCTTCACACCGGCAGCCTGGAGCGCGGGCCGCCAGCCCTGCAGACGGGCGTCGTCGGCAAAGAGCACCGCTGTGTCGCCGGCTCCCTGGTGCACAAAGACCTCCCGCTTCGCATCGATGTAGTCCTGCTCCTTCTCGAAGTGGTCGAGATGGTCGGGCGCGATGTTGGTGAGGATCGAAACAGGCGCATGAAAGCGGTGGCCGGGCCAGAGCTGAAAGGCGCTCACCTCGAGCACCGCAACTTCGGGCCGAAGCCCGTCTGCGAGGTAGTGCGAGAAGGGCAGCCAGGAGTTGCCGGCCAGGCAGGCGTCGATCCCCCAGCCCTTGAGCAGGTGTGCGCAGAGCGCCGCCGTCGTCGACTTGCCGTCGGTGCCGCCGATGGAGAGCACGGGCCCGTCGAAGCAGGCCGCAGCCAGCTCAATCTCGCTCCAGACCTCCACCTCGCCCGCCGCCCACTTTGCCCACACAGGCTGCAGCGTCGGGTTGTCGCGGTTCTCCGGCCAGCTCGGATTGAGGCCCGGCGAGAGCACCACCGCCGTCGCCTCACCCAGCTCGTTTGCGCCATAACTGTAGCGCACGCCGGGCAGCGCAGCATGCGGCTTTGCGGGCGCCTTCGCGTCGCTCGCCACCACCTCTTTGCCCAGCGCCACCAGCAGCTTCACCGCCGCAGCGCCGGCGCTGCCGAGTCCAAAAACCGCAACCGTCCGGTGCGCAGAAAGGGGGTCTCGAAGCGCTCGCGTCATGCCAAACCTCTAGGCCGTTCTCTCAACAATCGCCGCAAAGAAACCGTCGGTCCCATGCCGGTGAGGACGCAGATTCATCATGTCGCCCACCGCCGCCGCAGCCTCCTTCAGCCCATGCTTCGCGAAGTGCTCCGACGCCTTCACCAGCTGCAGGTTCGGATTGGCAGCAAGCAGCCAGGCTACCTGCTCCTCGTTCTCCTCCTGCAGCAGCGAGCAGGTCGCATAGACAAGCCGTCCGCCAACCTTGAGCATGGGCACATAGCCCTCGAGGATCGTCCGCTGCAGCGCCACCAGTTCGACCACCCGCTCTTCGCCCAGCTTCCAACGCGAGTCGGGGTTGCGGCGCAGCACGCCGGAGCCGCTGCAGGGCGCATCCACCAGCACCACATCGGCCTTGCCGAACAGCTTCGTCACCTCGCGGCCCCGGTTGCTCCCGATGGCCTGTGTCCGCACGTTGTGCACACCGGCGCGGCGCGTCCGCTTGGGTAGATCCGCAAGCCGACGCTCATGCGTATCGAGCGCATAGAGCATGCCCTTGTTCTCCATCATCGCGGCCATCTGCAGCGTCTTTCCGCCACCGCCTGCGCAGCCATCCACCACGAGCTGCCCCGGCTTGGGCTTTGCCATCTGCGCGATGAGCTGGCTGCCCTCGTCCTGCACCTCAAAAAATCCGTCAGCGAAGGCCTTCATCTCGAACAGGTTGAGCCGCCGCTCGAGCGAGATCGCATCTGGGCTCAGGCGGCAGGGCTCGGGCGCAAGACCCTCCAGCTCCAGCCACTGCATCAGCGCCTTTCGGTCGCCCTTGAGCGTGTTGGTCCGGATGGTCAGCGGCGCGGGAACCAGCAGCGAATCCGCCACCGCCTTTGCCTCCGCATACCCCATCTCCGCAACCCAGCGGATCGCCAGCCAGAGCGGCAGCGAGCTGCTCACGCTCAGCCATTCCGCGCTCTGCTCCACCACCTTCGCCATCTCGCCAAGCGAGGCGTTCAGTCGGTCTTTCGACAGGAACGGCAACGGCTCGATCATGTCCCGCGGCTCCACGCCCAGCACCGTGATCAGGTAGCAGGCGACGAGCGTCTTCGGCTCGGCCAGACCCGGCGTTGTCCCATCCCAGCGCACCGGCCACGACAGCACCGAACTCAGCCGGCCCGCGTGTCGGAGCACGCCATAGACCGTCTCCGCGACCAGCCGCCGATCGCTCGATCCGCACCCCTTGTTGGCGCGAAAAAAGTCGCCCAGCAAACGGTCTGCAGGCTCGTGCGACTGAATCGACTTTGCCACCAGATCCACCAGCGCCTTGGCGTGGAAGGGGCGGATCTCCGGCGCCTTCGTCGACACCAGACCCGGCTGGTAATCGAGCTTGCGACCCACAGGCTTGTTGGGGCGCACAGTTCCCTCTTTGCGAGGACGAAAAGGCAGGTTCGACACGGAGACTCGGGGCAGGTGTGGAGCGCTCAGATCCACGCACGGCATGCACCTGGAGGCGAGCCGCCTTGTTCCCCCTCCGCCTCCCGCTGTCAACCAAACTTCGTTCGCACACCTGCCCTCGCCCTCGCCCTCACACGCCCCCGCGCGACCCAACCTGCCCGCAAAATTCCGCTGAATAACCCCGCCGCTCACCCTGTCGCTACCTCACCACACGGCGACCATCGCCCGCCTCGAGACAGGAGTTGTCCATGCATTCCATCAAGCGCAGCATCTTCCTCCTCTCCGCCGCCACCGCGGCCACCGCAGCCATCTCGGTCGCCTGCACACCCGAGCAGCTCCTCTCCCTCGCCACCGGTGCAGGCCTGCAGCTCCTCGGCATCTCCCCCGCCGCCGACTTCAACCGTACCGGCCGCATCCGCCTGCAGACCACCGCCCCCGCAGGCAGCCAGCAGAAGTCCATCGGCCTCCCCTCCTTCCTCACCGTCAAGGTCGCCAACCAGGACGGCACCTACACCGACTGCACCCCGCAGGATCAGGTCACCGAGCGCCCCTCCCGCTTCAACTCCGTCGCCGTCCTCCTCGACGACTCCGGCTCCATGGAGCGCTCCTACCCCGCCAGCCAGTATGGCGACCTCTGCACCACCTGCCCCCACGACCCCGACCGGGCCCGCGTCTCGGCCACCCGCACCCTCCTCGAGCGCGTCGAGGCCCGCGTCCCCAGCAGCCGCGTCGCCCTCTTCGACTTCGGTACCGACCAGATTCATGCCTTCCAGGACGCCAACGCCCTCATGGACTTCTCGCCCGGCAACGGCCGGCTCGACCAGGGCCTCAACCTCGTTGACGGCTCGCGTGAATACGGCACCCCGCTCTGGGACGCCCTCGCCGAGACCATCACCCGCACCGCGGGCGACGCAAACGGCTACGAGACCGCCATGGCTGCCCACTTCGGCCTCTGCGAGCACACCGACGAGACCGAAGACTTCGACCTCGGCGACGACTTCGACGGCAACACCGACGACCTCGGCACCGCGGACGACGGCTCCGACCTGCCCATCCTCCCCACCGTGGAAGACGGCTCCGGCCTCGACGCAGACGGCGGTGGCGGCATGACCGTCGACCCCACCGTCCCCGAGCCGCCCACCATCGACGAGCTCGCCGTGAAGCGGGTCGTTGTCGTCCTCTCCGATGGCGAAGACAACCTCTCCGACGAGCACGACCTCGCCTCTGTCGCCCAGCTCGCCAACAGCCAGGATGTGACCGTCCATGTCATCGGGCTCGGCCGCGCCTCCGTCGAGCAGGCCCTCATGCAGACCGCCGTCGACGCAGACCAGTCGCAGGCCCTCCGCGACCTCCAGCGCCTCGCCGAAGAGACGGGCGGTGTCTACGCCTCGGTTGCCGATCCTGCTGCCCTCGAGGCCCTCTTCACCAAGCTCGCAGACAGCCTCGCAGAGGGCTACGAGGCCTCCACCTACACCTGCGCGCCGAGCGATGCAGAGCCCGGCCATGTGGCCGACAGCGGCGACGAGGTGCGGGGCATTGTGCAGCTCGGACAGGTGCAGCTGCCCTGGCGCATCCTCGCTCCCTAGTCGGGGCCCCCGCAGGGCCGCCGCAGACTTGCGTGGCACCGCCAACCCTGCGAATCTCGGAGCCATGAAACGGCTCCTCCTCACCCCCCTCTTCGCACTCGCCGTGGCCGGCTCCGGGTGCGGCGTTTCGTCGTCTCCGAGGTCCGCCGCCGACACGACGGAGGGCAGCGCGGATACGACGATTGATACCTCCGCCGACACGATAGAGGGCAGCGCCGATGCGACCGCCGACACGACGGAGGGCAGCGCGGATGTGACGGTTGATACCTCCGCCGACATGACGGAGGGCAGCGCAGACACAGCCGGCCAAGACACCTCGACCGATACCTCCGACGGCAGTGCCGACGCCGACACGGACAGCTCCGAAGACACCACGGCAGACACCAGCCCGCCCATCCCCCAAGAGCTCCTCTTCGTCGGCAACAGCTACACCTACTACAACGACCTCGATCAGCTGGTCGCCTCCTTCGCCACCGGCCTCCCTGGCGCCCCCATCGTGACCGCGAGCCGTGTTGCCTCGGGCGGCTACCGGCTCCCGCAACATGCCTCCGACGCCGCCACCGAGGGCACCCCGCTTGCAGCCTTCCTCGGCACCGGCCCCTACCCGAGCTGGACCTTCGTGGTGCTGCAGGACCAGAGCCAGATCCCCGGCTTCCCCGAGAGCCAGCCGGAGCGCATCGACTCGGTGGCCGCCTCGGTCGAACTGGCCCGCCGCGCCACCGAGCACGGCGCCACAACCCTCCTCTTCCAGACCTGGGGACGCCGCAACGGCGACAGCACCAACCCCGACCGCTTCCCCGACTTCCTCACCATGAACAACCTGCTCGCGGAGGGCTACGCCCAGATGGAGCAGGCGATCCGTGCCGCGGGCTATCCCGTCCGCCGCGTCCCGGTGGGTGCAGCCTTTGCCGCCATCCGTGAAGACGACCTTGCTGCCGGCCGCGACCCGCTCGACAGCTCCAGCCTCTTCTTTCGCCTCTACGCCGCAGACGGCAGCCACCCCAGCCTCGAGGGGAGCTACCTCGCGGCGGCCACCTTTGTGTGCACACTTGGTGACAGCGTCGCCCCACCCTTTGCATTCTCACCATCTGCGCTAGATGCGGCAGACGCCGCCCGCCTCCAGCTTGCCGGCTGCGCCGCCGCCCGCTCTCTGGCTACCGAGCCCACCCCGTGACAGCCATGACCGCCGCCCACCGCGCACCGCTCGCCCTCCTCCTCCTGCTCGCCGCCTGTGTTGGAGAGACGGAGAAGGCCATCTTTGTGCCCAACACCGACACCGACCGCCCCACCGACCGCGACACCGGCGCGGGCTCTGCGGATACCAGCTTCGACTCCAGCACCGACCCCGTCGACACGACTGGCGATGACACGGGCTCCGGCGCAGATACCGACCTCACCGACAGCGGATCCGGCTCTGCCGATACGGGCGCCGACACCGACCTCACCGACACCACAGACGATACGACCCCGGACACCGTCGCCGACACGACGGCAGATACCATCTCCGACACGACCCCGGACACCGTCGCCGACACGACGGCCGACACCACGCCCGACACCGCCGCGGATACCACCGTTGACACCCGCCCGGAACCGCCCGTCGTCTGGACGCCCACCGAGACGCCCACCCCGCCGGCCGGCGTCGGCATCAAGACCTTCACCTGCCCGCGGCGCGACCCGACCAGCACCTTCTACATCACCGAGATCCAGATCAACCCGAACAACGAAGAGGGCCGCGGCACCGCGACCGAGTGGTTCGAGGTCATCAACATGGGCGCAACCCCCTTCAACCTCAACGGCGTCCGCGTGGCCGATGCCGACTCCGACGAGTTCACCATTGGCGAGGCGCCGCCGTCCGGCCCCTTCCTTGACACCATCTGCGCGACCCTGACCGAGGTCGGCTCCTTCTTCGATGTCCCCACCGACTCGACCATCGACCCCTACGAGTTCTTCACCTTCTACCAGCAGACCCAGATCGACCCGGAATGCGCCGCCGATCCCTTCTGCAAGCCCTACCAGGGCCTCCACTACTACGTCTTCGACCGCTGCTTTATGGCCATCGCCAACGCCGGAGACGAGATCATCCTCTACGACAACCGGGGCCGCGTGCTCGACTGCGTGGAGTATGGCGCCAGCGCCGATGTGGAGTCGCAGTCGCTGCAGCGCCTCTACCGTGGCGGCACCTGGACTGACGACTGGTGCGTGACCGCCCAAGACGAGCCGCTCCGCTACAACTCCAATGCAGAAGTCAGCCTCACGCCTGTCCCGGGCGACTACGGAACGCCCGGCCTGCCGCCCCGCTGCGTAGAGTAGCCATGTTCCGCGAGCCGGCAGCGCCGCTCTCGCACTGGCGGCTCGACCCCGCCTGGACCTTCCTCAATCACGGCTCCTACGGCGCAACACCCCGCCTCCTGATGGCGCGACAACAGGCGCTCCGCGACCTCATGGAGGAGCAGCCTGTAGCCTTCATGTTTCGCCACCTGGAGCCGCTGCTCGACCGCTCCCGCAACGCGCTTGCAGCCCTCATCAGCGCCTCGCCCGACGACCTTGCACTGCTCGCAAACGCCACCACCGCGGTGGCCACCGTCGTTGCCTCGCTCCACCTCCGGGCCGGCGACGAGCTGCTCACCACGAGCCATGTCTACAACGCCTGCCGCAACATCCTGCAGCAGGCCGCTGATCGCGCCGGCGCCCGCCTCGTCATTGCAGAGGTCCCCTTCCCGATCACCTCCGCGACAGAGGTCGCGTCCGCGCTCCTCCATGCCGTCACCGACCGCACCCGCTTTGTCCTCCTCGACCACATCACCAGCGCAACGGGGCTCCGTTTCCCCGTCGAATCCCTCACCGCCCCGCTCGAATCCCGCGGCATCCGGGTGATGATCGACGGCGCCCATGCCCCCCTCTCCACACCGCTCTCCGTCGCGACGCTCGGTGCGAGCTACTACACGGGCAACTGCCACAAGTGGCTCTGCGCCCCCAAAGGGGCAGCCTTCCTCTGGGTAGCGCCCGCGCTCCAGGACACCGTTCGCCCCCTGGTCGTCAGCCACGGTGCCAACAGCCCCCGCACCGACAAGAGCCGCTTCCACCTCGCGTTCGACTGGACGGGCACCGCCGATGCGACGGCCCAGCTCTGCCTCCCCGAGGCCATCGCCTTTATGGGCTCGCTGCATCCCGACGGCGTGAACGGCCTCATGGCCCGCAACCGGGCCCTCCTCCTCGCCGGTCGCGACCACCTCTGCGACCGCCTCGGCCTCGCCCCCGCAGCGCCCGACAGCATGCTCACCTCCATGGCAACCTTCGTGGTGCCCGATCGGCTCACGGCCCGTTACACAGCCGAAGCGCTCTACGATGAGCTCACGCTGCGCCACCGCATCGAGCTCCCCATCATGTCGCTCGGAGAGGGCCGGCCGATGCTCTTCCGCATCTCTGCACAGGCCTACAACTGCATCGGCGACTACGAACGGTTGGCCAACTGTCTCGCCGCGCTGAGCGCAGCCTAGAGCGCCGCGATCCGCCGCTCGATCCGCTCGATGACAGTGCGGATCGGGTGGTTCAGGCTCAGCATCTCTTGCACGCTCTGGTGGGCAGAGAGGATGGTCGTGTGGTCGCGGTCGCCGAAGAAGCGGCCCAGCGCGGGGAACGACTCGTCGGTGTGCCGGCGGCAGAGGAAGACAGCAACCTTGCGGGGCGTCGCGATGGTCGCCACCCGCTTGCGCCCCTTCAACTCTTTGGCCGTCACGCCCATCTCCTCGCAGACCAGCTTGAGGATGATCTCCATGGTCGGCCGGCGGTCCTGCTCGCGGGTCACCCGCTGCAGCTGCTCGCGCGCCATCGTGACGGTCACGGGGAGCCGGTGGATGCGGGCGTAGGAGCCAATGCGGGTCAGCGCGCCATGAAGCTCACGAACATTCGAGCGGATCGCGTCTGCCACATACTGCAGCACCTCCGCCGGCATGGCGTAGTGCATCTCGCTGGCTCGGCGCTGCAGGATGGCAACGCGGGTCTCGAAGTCGGGCGCGGTGATATCGGCCGACAGCCCCATCATGAGGCGTGAGCGGACCCGCTGATCCAGGCCGCTCAGCTCCTGCGGGCTCCGGTCCGAGGTGAGCACGATCTGCTTCCCTGCCTGCGCCAGCGCGTTGAAGGTGTGGAAGAACTCCTCGGTCGTCCGCTCCTTGCCCTCGAGCACATGGATGTCGTCGAGCAGGAGCACATCCACATCGCGGCGGTAGCGGGCCCGGAAGGCCTCCATCGCGTTGCCTGCGATCGACGAGATGAGCTCGTTCAGGAAGGTCTCGGCATGCACATACCGGACCCGCGCCTCGGGGTTGTTGACGGTGATGGCGGCGCCGATGGCCTGCATCAGGTGGGTCTTGCCGAGGCCAACGCCACCGAAGACAAAGAAGGGGTTGTAGTGGGTGCCGGGCGCCTCGGTGACGGCACGGGCCGCCTCCCAGGCAAACTGGTTGGAGCTGCCCACGACGAAGTGGGCAAAGTCGAGCCCGCGCGAGAGGCCGGCTGCCCGCAAACGGAGCTCGGCAGCCTCGTTCGCCGGAGCGTCGGGGAGAGCAACAGGTGCCACCGCGGGTGCTGCCACAGCTGCGGCTGGCAGGGGCGCAGCGATGGGCGGAAGATCGAAGAGCGAGGGCTCCTCGAGTTCGGGTGTATAGTCAAAGAGGGAGAGCTGCGGCGCGGGCTCTTCGATGGCCGCTTCGACAGGCGCATCCACGCCGCCCGAGCGGACGCGAACCCGCACATCACGGCCCCAGGCCAGACGGGCGGACTGTTCGAGGTCGCTGTGGAAGGCCTGGTTGATCTTCGTGGCTGCAGCCGCATCGCGGGCCGAGAGGGCGATGAGCCCCTTGGCTGCGTCGAAGTGGACGGAGGAGCCGTTGAGGAGCTCGCTCACCGCGGCCTCGCCATACTTCCCGTGCAGCGCCACGAGGGTCTGATTCCAGCGTTCTTCCATCAATCCGTCCGTCTCCGCGTTGCGAAGAGGTCAAAGGCAGTCAGACCGGGGGAGCAGGGTTGCGCGCAGACCGGGGAGGATCGTGCTAGCCAAGTCGAGCGGCAACATTCAACGGCAGGCCGCATCGTTTGTGCCGCCGCTGCTGTGGCGTAAGTATCTGAAAACCCGTTATTTCAAACAATGCAACAGCAGCGTTTCAGAAGAGTGACACCTGTGGAAAAGTGCCGAAAGGTGCGCCGCCACAATGGTTTAGGCGACAGATCGTAAGAAAGATCCTGCGCGAAAGATCACCGCCTCCGATCCTCCCCTCCGACCAGGCTGACGCCGGTCGAGCATGGAGAGTGAGCGCCGTGCTTGACACCCTCACTCCGGTGCCTACCAACGCGCCCAACCACACAACCGGGTTGCCCTCGCAGTCGCGACGGCCGCCCACCAAGCATCCCTTGAAAGGAGAACGAGCCATGAATGTGAAGCCCCTCAACGACCGTGTCCTCGTCAAGCGCATTGAGAGCGAAGAGCGCAGCGCCGGCGGCATCATCATCCCCGACACCGCCAAGGAGAAGCCGCAGGAGGGCACGGTTATCGCCGTGGGTCCCGGCAAGCTCGACAAGGGTGAGCGCATCGCCCTCAACGTCGCGATCGGCGACCGCGTCCTCTTCGGCAAGTACTCGGGCACCGAGGTCAACATCGCCGGCGTCGAGCACACGCTCCTCCGCGAGGAAGATATCTTCGCGGTGCTCGGCTAGTCGCCCACCCCTCCGTAAACCCACTCCTCAACGAGGTCAGTTATGTCAGCCAAAGAAATCATCTTCAAGGAAGAAGCCCGTCGTCGCATGCTCCGCGGCGTCACCATCCTCGCCAAGTCGGTCAAGGTCACCCTCGGTCCCAAGGGCCGCAACGTCATGATCGAGAAGTCCTTCGGTGGCCCCAAGGTCACCAAGGACGGCGTCTCGGTCGCCAAGGAGATTGAGCTTGCTGACAAGTTCGAGAACCTCGGCGCCCAGATGGTCCGTGAAGCCGCCAAGAAGACGGCCGATGTGGCCGGCGACGGTACCACGACCGCGACGGTCCTTGCCGAGGCCATCTTCCGCGAAGGCGTGAAGTTTGTCTCTGCCGGCCACAACCCCATGTCGCTCAAGCGCGGCATCGACGCCGGCGTCGAGGCGATCATCGCCGAGATCAAGAGGTCGGCCAAGCCCACCAGCGATCCCCAGGAGATCGGCAAGGTCGGCACCATCTCGGCCAACGGCGACGAGACCATCGGCAACCTCATCGCCAAGGCGATGGAGAAGGTTGGCTCCGACGGCGTCATCACCGTCGAAGAGGCCAAGGGCATGGAGACCGAGCTCGAGGTTGTCGAGGGCATGCAGTTCGACCGCGGCTACGTGTCGCCCTACTTTGTCACCGATGCAGACCGCATGTCGGCCGAGCTCGATGACCCCTTCATTCTCCTCTACGAGAAGAAGGTGTCGAACATGCGCGACCTTCTCCCCGTCCTCGAGGCGGCGGCCCGCAGCGGCAAGCCCCTCATCATCATCGCCGAGGAGATCGAGGGCGAGGCGCTCGCCACCCTCGTCGTCAACAAGCTCCGTGGCACGCTGAACGTGGCCGCCGTCAAGGCGCCTGGCTTCGGCGATCGCCGCAAGGCCATGCTCGGCGACATCGCCGTCCTCACGGGCGGAACGGTCATCAGCGAAGACCTCGGCATGAAGCTCGAGAATGTGACGCTCTCCGACCTTGGCCGCGCCAAGAAGGTCCGCATCACCAAGGACAACACCACCGTCATCGACGGCTTTGGTGAGCGCGAGGCCATCGACGGCCGCGTGAAGCAGATCCGCTCGCAGATCGAAGAGACCAAGAGCGACTACGACAAGGAGAAGCTCCAGGAGCGTCTCGCCAAGCTTGTCGGCGGCGTTGCGGTCATCAAGGTTGGCGCTGCCACCGAGACCGAGATGAAGGAGAAGAAGGATCGCGTCGACGACGCGCTCGCCGCCACCCGCGCGGCTGCAGAAGAGGGCATTGTCGCCGGCGGCGGCGTTGCGCTCATCCGCACCTCCCATGTCCTCAACGACATCAAGTTCGGCGATGAGCGCGACTTCGGTATCGCCATCCTCAAGCGGGCCGTCGAAGAGCCCCTCCGTCAGATCGCGGCCAACGCCGGCATCGACGGTTCCATCGTCATCAACCGCATCCGCGAGTCGAGCGGTAACTTCGGTTACAACGCGGCGACCGAGGTCTACGGCGACATGATCGAGATGGGCGTCATCGACCCCGCCAAGGTGGTCCGTACGGCCCTCCAGAACGCGGCCTCCGTGGCCGGCCTCCTCATCACCACCGAGTGCGCTGTGGTCGAGAAGGCGAAGGACGAGAAGCCTGCCGGCGGCGGCGGCGGCATGGGCGGCATGGGCGGCATGGACGACGACTTCTAGGTCGTTGCTCCGCGCCGCAGGGCGCCCGGTGCTTCATCGTGGGGCGCGGTCCGAGAGGGTCGCGCCTCACGCGCTTTTTGCCAGCTCTCCGCTGTGAGGCGGAGGGCTTTGCGGCCTAGTCTTCTGCGACGGCGAAGCGGACCTGAGGGTCCTTGCGATCCGGGCGGCGAACCGCGCGGTCGAAGTGCTCCGCGGCCCAGAGGCCGATCTGGAAGCGGGTCTCGTTCTCGATGATGCGGATGGAGCCGATGTCGCTCTTCTCCACATCGCCGCGACGGCAGATGAGGGGGATGAGCCAGCGCGGGTCGGCGTTGTGGCGCCGGCCCACGTTCACGCGGAACCAGACGGCCTGGATCTCACCACGGTCGCCCGCGGGTCGGCTGGGCGCGCCGGAGCGTACCGCCGGTGCCTGCAGGTGGTGAGAGCCGGCATCGCGGCCGGTCTCGCCATACTGTCGCGTTGCCGGGGAGGGTTCGGGCGGTGCCACGCGGCGCTGGTTGAGGCGCAGCGTCTCGGGCATCTCTTCGGGGACGGGGAGCCGCTGCACCAGGCTGGTGGCAAAGGCGGCGATGAGCCGGATGGCCTGCTCGGGCGCTGCATCGGCGGTGAGCTCGGAGCCGGCGTCGAGGAGTGCCTTGCTGAGCGCCTGCGAGGCGAGCGCCATGGCGTCGGGATCTGCGAGCTCGGCTGCCAGGAGAAGCTCGCCCACAACGCGGGCGTGGTCCTGCTGCTCGATCCTCTCTGAGGAGGGGACCTCCATCCAGTTGGGGCGGAGGCCGGAGTCGCGGAGGAGGAACTCGGCGCGGCGGCGCTTGGGCGCAGCGACGATGAGGACGGCGCGGCCCTTCTTGCCCGCGCGGCCCGTACGGCCGTTGCGGTGCTGGAAGACCTCTTTGTCGTTCGGCAGATCGGCATGGATGATCAGGCCGACGGAGGGCAGGTCGAGTCCGCGTGCAGCCACGTCGGTGGCGACGAGGATGTTGGCGGTGCCGTCGCGGAGGGCCTGCAGGGCGCGGTTGCGCTCGTTCTGCGAGAGCTCGCCGGAGAGCGCCACGGCCTGAAAGCCGCGCTCACGGAGGCTCGCCCACATGCGGGCGGTGCCGTCACGGGTAGCGCAGAAGACGATGGCGGCGTCGGCGTCTGCCTCGCGGAGAACATTGACGACCGCGTGTCCGATCTCGATGGGCGAGACCAAGAGGGCCTGCACCTCGATGTCGGAGTGCTGCTCGTTGAGGGCGTTGGCCGCGATGCGGACGGCGCCCTTCTGGAAGGCGCGTGCGAGCTGCTCGATCTCCCTGGGCAGCGTGGCCGAGAACATCAGCGTGCGGCGCTCTGCAGGGGCTGCCTTGAGGATGGCCTCGAGCTCTTCGCGGAAGCCCATGTCGAGCATCTCGTCGGCCTCGTCGAGGACGGCAACCTTGAGGCCCGAAAGATCGAGCCGGCCGCGGCGGAGATGGTCGCAGAGTCTTCCGGGCGTACCGACGACAATGGAGGGACCCATATCGAGCGCGCGGGCCTCGGAGCGGGCATCGGAGCCGCCGACGCAGGTGGCAACCACCCGTTCGTTACGGGCAGAGGTGCCGGCGTAGAGCCAGGAGAGCTCACGGGCCACCTGGGTGGCCAGCTCACGCGTAGGCGCAATGATCAGCGCGCGCGGGCAGGAGCGGGCCGGGAAGTGTTCTTCGTCGCCGAGGATGGCGTTGGCCATGGCGAGCCCAAAGGCAACGGTTTTACCGGAGCCGGTGCGGGCGGAGACGAGCAGGTCGGCTTCGCGCGGGGCGTCGGCGACCATTGCCTGAACAGGGGTAGGAGTCTCGTAGCCCTTCGCGAGAAGAGCCTTGAGGAGAGTGGGATGCGTCGAGTCGGTGGAAAACATGGCGCGCAGTGTCTAGCAGGATTCTCACCTCAACGCGCAGTTATCGTCGATCCTCATTTGAGGTGGCTGAACGGTGGCGGTTGGCAAGGGCCCCGTGGAGGCGGTAGGGGGTGTCGTTGTCCACCATGGAGAGTGCGGAGATGGAGAAGTTCATCATTGAGGGGGGCCATCCGCTTGCTGGCTCGGTACGGCCCGGAGGCTCGAAGAACGAGGTGTTGCCCGTACTTGCGGCCACGCTCATCACCGATCAGACCGTGACGCTCGACAATGTCCCGCGCATTGAAGATGTGCTCATCATGCTCCAGATCATGGAGCGCATGGGGGGCCGCCACCAGTGGCTCGGGGCGAACACCGTCGAGATCAACAACGGCGGCGTCGCCAACGGCGAGGCGCCAGCCGATCTTTGCCGCAAGCTCCGCGCTTCGATCTTGTTGGCCGGCCCGCTGCTCGCCCGTTTCGGCTCCACCTCGCTCGCCCCTCCAGGCGGTGATGTCATCGGCCGTCGGCGGCTCGATACCCACTTCGGCGGCTTCACGGCGCTGGGCGCAACGGTGGAGTTCGATGCGATGATCCGCATCTCGTCGCCCGGCCTCACGGGCGCCGACATCTTCCTCGACGAGCCTTCGGTCACGGGCACCGAGAACATCCTGATGGCGGCGGTGCTCGCCACGGGCCGGAGCATCATCCGCAACGCCGCCTGTGAGCCCCATGTGCAGGGGCTCTGCCGCATGCTGGTCGCGCTCGGCGCCCAGGTCTCCGGCATCGGCACCAACACCTTGACCATCGAAGGGGTGCGTGAGCTCCAGCCGGGCCGTCACCGCATCAGCTCCGACTACCTCGAGATCGGCTCCTTCATCGGGCTGGCGGCGATGACCCGATCGGCCATCACCATCGAAGATGTGGTGCCCGACGATGTGCGGATGATCGGCCACATCTTCAGCCGGCTCGGCGTGGAGTATCGGCTTGCCGACGGCAACCTCCATGTGCCCGCAGAGCAGGAGCTGGCAGTCCGCAACGACTTTGGGAACCAGATCCCCAAGATCGATGACGGCCCCTGGCCCGCCTTCCCGACCGACATGATGTCGATCGCCATCACCGTTGCCACGCAGTCGCGCGGCATGGTGCTCTTCTTCGAGAAGATGTTCGACGGCCGCATGTTCTTCACCGACTCGCTGGTAAGCATGGGTGCCCGGATCATCCTCTGCGATCCGCACCGGGTGGTGGTGAGCGGGCCTGCGCAGCTCACCGGGACGACGCTCTCGTCGCCCGATGTGCGGGCCGGCATGGCGCTGGTGCTGGCGGCGTTGGCGGCGAAGGGAAAGAGCACCATCTACAACGTGCGGCACATCGATCGCGGGTATGAGCGAATCGAAGACAAGCTCCGGGCACTGGGCGCCAAGATCGAGCGCCTGCCCGGGTAGGAGTCTGCTTGCAGGACAGCATCGGCAGGACCGCAGAAGAGCAATCGCGCGAGGGCTGGTGGCTGGTGGCCGGTCTTGCGGTAGCTGCAGGTCTGGAGCGGGCGGAGGTTGCGGTGCTGGCTGCAGCGGCGCTCGGCGAGCTCTGGGAGCCCTGGCTTGCCGAGGAGCCCGTCGACCCTGTGAGCGATGCGGAGGTGAGCGGGCTCTACGAGGCGCTGGTGCGTAGCCGTGTGGGCGCGAAGGCGGCCCGTCGGAAGCTCGGCATCTACTACACGCCGGCGGCCTCGGCGCAGGAGCTGGTTGCCAGCACGGGTTGGTCGGGCCGGCCGGCTGGGCTGCTCCGCTGTGCAGACGCCGCCTGCGGGACAGGGGAGCTGCTGGTGGCGGCCTGGGAAGCGGCGCCATCGGATGCAGAGGTTCACTGCTTCGGGTTTGAGGTCGATGGCGTGGCCGCGGCTGTGACGCGGGCGCGGATCATGCTGCGCCGTCGGTCGCGCGGGCTGGATTGGGGTGCGGTCGCAGGCTGGATTGTCTGCGGCGACGCGCTCACCGAACCTCCGCCCTGGCCCACGGACTTTGAACTGGTGGTGGGCAACCCGCCCTTCGGCAATGCGATCGAGAAGGAGACGGCGCGGACGGTCGGTCAAACAACGCTGCTTCGGCAGCGGTTTCCCCATGCCGCGCGTGGCGCCTTTGATCGTGCGGCGATCTTTGCCGAGCTCTCGTTGGCATGGGCAGGAGAGGGTGGCTGCGTGGCGCTGGTGCTGCCGCGGGCGATGCAGAGTGTGGCCTATGCCGACGGCCTGCGTGACCACTGGGCCTCTCGGGCGCAGGTGGCGGTTGTGGCGCCGGGGGAGCTGGTCCGGTTTGCGGGTGCGCAGGTGGCGGTCTCCTTCTGGGTGGCCCGTAGCGTGGGGCAGGCTGCAGGCCCTGTGCGCTGGGTGAGCGATGGGCTTTCGTGGTGGGAGCCGTGGATGCAGGGCTGGCCTGCGGGCTGGGTGGCGCTGGGCGACCATGTGCATCTGCAGAGCGGTGCGACGGTGTCGGAGGCCTACACCCATGCGGGTCTGTTGACCGAGGGAGGCGCTGGTTTCCGGTTTGTGACAGCAGGCGCGATCGATCCCCATCGCATCGGCTGGGGTGAGCGGCAGCGTTATCTGGGTCGCGATCTGCTGGAGCCTCGTCTGACCGTTGCGGCGGCCGGGCGTCGCGCGGCGGTCTATGGCCACCCGAAGGTCTGTATTCCGGCGCTGAGTCGGGTGGTCGAGGCGGCGGCAGACGAGAGGGGCGAGCTTGCTGCTGCGGTCTCGGTGCTGGTGGGTTGGCCGAAGCCGGAGCGGGGGCTGGAGGAGCTTCGGCGGCTGGCGCTGCTGCTGAACACGGCGCTGCTGCGGCTCCGCTACCAGACGGCGAATGCGCCGCAGGCGATGGCCGGCGGGAGTGTTCCCGTGAGCAAGCAGAAGCTGCTGGCGCTGACGGTGCCGGCGGCCTGGTTCGGGTCGCAGCCTCCGGCAGAGCTGGTGCCAGCAGGTTTTGCGGCGCAGGTGGCCGGTCTGCGGCCGCTGCCGAGCAAGCGCCTGGCGACCGCGTCGGAATTGGAGGCGTTCGCCTCGGCGGTGCGCGGCATCGGTGAGCCGCCCTCCGTCTGGGAGGCTGCGCTCACTGCGGCGCTGGGTCAGACGCCGGGGGGAGCTTCGCTTGCGTCGCTGCAGCCGCTGTCAGACGGCTGCCTTATCTCCTACTATCTTTGCGTAACCGCAGAAGATTCGGCATGAGCAAAGCGCGTTGAAGATGAGAGGTTGAACAGGTCGCGGTGTGACCAGCGCAAGAGAGCGAGTCCGATGGAGCCAGTCCGAAAGACAACCTACGACCTGCATCGTGCCGTCGGAGAACGGGAGCAGGGTCTGAGCGCCGAAGAGGTGGAGCGTCGCATCCGTGCCGGCCTGCTGGCAGAGAGCGATCAGCTGTCCGTGCTCGGCGGTGCCCCCAAGCCCTATTGGCACTTTCCCCGCTTCAGCGATCTGCAGGCCGCTGCACCTGTGCCGCGGCAGGTGACGCTGCCTCCCGTGGCGGCGCCCCGCGCGACACTTCCGCCAGTGCAGCCGTCGTCGCCGGTTCGTCCTGTATCGCCCTCCGGGAGCAGCCACCCCTCGCATGGGGGATCGCGCCCGTCGGCGCCCTTGCGTGCAAGCGGTCCTGCTACGGGCGGGCGTGCTGCGCAGCCGGCACCCTCCGCTGTGGTTCGCGCCCTTTCGGCTCCCCAACTTGCCCCCGAGCCGGCAGCGGATGGCTCGCTGCCGTGGCGGGCGCCGCGTCCCTTCCCCGATGCGCTGATGCGGCTGCGGCCGCAGGCCTTCCGGGCCCGTCTGCTGGAGGCGCTGCTGCAGGAGGTGGTGGGTTGCAGCGCTGCTGAGCCGCCTGATTTTGCGCTTGCCTGCGCCCGTGCGCGGCTGGCGCAGATCGAGGCGCTCATGAAGCCCCGCTGGTATGAGCCGGCAGAGGTGGCTGCGGTGACCGAGATCATGGGGCTCATATCGCAGGCCTGTACGCTGCTCGCCTTCCCCAACCTCAAGGAGCGGCTGCTGCAGCGGGAGCAGGAGCTGGGCCGGCCCGTGGTGCTGCGCGAGGTGCTATCGCTTGCGCTACCGATGGAGGATGCCTTCGAGCAGGTGAGCGGCACGGCCCCCTCGTCGCGGCAGCCGGCGAGCTTGCTGGCGGCCAACAGGCGTGGTGCCATGTCGATGATCACGGGCGCCGTGATGTCGGTCGTCGGCGCTGGCCCGACGGCGGGCAACGGCCTCTCGATGCCCCCTGCCGTCTTCTACGAGCGGCTCAGCCAGATGCGGATCGAAGATGCGCTCGGCGTGCTTGGGACCGACGGTCCCGAGCGGATCGCAGCCTGCACGCGCGAGCGGCTCAAGCAGGTGGAGCGGACCGTAGCGCCGCTGGCGAAGAGTTCGGAGGACCGGGAGCTGCTGCACCAGATCCGCTGCCGGCTGGCACAGTGTTTTGTGGTTCTTGCGCATCCTGAGCTGTCGCGGGTGCTTCGGCAGCGGCAGGCCCGGATGGGTCGGCAGCCGACCGTGGCCGAGGCAATCGATCTCGCCCCCGCGCCTGGCGATGCGCTCACGCTGCTCGCCGCTACCGACCTGCGGGCTGCGCTTGCGGCGCTCTCTGCGTCGGCGATCCTGAGCAAGACGAATGCGGCGTCGGAGGAGCGGCTGCGGTCGCTCGAGGAGATGATGGCTGCGCCGCCCGAACTTATGGCCGAGCCGCTGCAGTGGGGCACGGGCGACGAGGATGAGGGGACGCGGTCGATCATGGTGCCGCTCATGACGGTGCTGGTCGCCTCGGTGGTGCTGGCCTTTGTGGTGAAGACCGACGCGAACGAGCTGCTCCCCGAGTTGGACAACAGCCTCCATTATGGACGGGCGTTTGCGCTGCTGATGGCGGCCTACTTTTCGGTGCGCGGCGTACGGTTTGAGGCCTTCTCTCGGTTCGGCTGGCGGCCTGCAGCAGCCTGGCACTGGGCGCTCCCGCTCGGTGGCGCGCTGGCAGGGGCGGTACTCGGTTCGGCGCTCCAAGGCGACCCGACTTCCTCCTTCCCGGTCGCCGCGATGGCGGTGGTGTCGCTGTTGCGCGCTGCCTCTGAAGGGCTCTTCTTCGAGGGGCTGGTGGCCCGCACGCTGCTGCTCGATGTGGAGCATCCCGTGAAGGGGATTGTGGTCGCAGGGAGCATGTCGGCGCTCTACACAGGGCTGCTGGTGCTGGCCGGTACAGGCGAGGTCCAGGTTGCCTCGCTGGCGACCGTGATCTGGTGGCTCTTGGTGGCGCTGCCGGCGAGCGCGGTGATGTGGCAGACGCGGTCGGTCTCGATCGCGATGCTCTACCGTGCGCTGGCCTGGCTGGTCTTCTACCTGACCTGGTAGGCTGGGTTACTTGATGCGGATGCGCCGCCGGGCCTCGACCTCGATGTCGGAGATTTCTCGGATGGCCTTCTTGAGCCTGACGAGGATCTCGCGGCGCTCGACGGCGACGTCGTAGGCGAGCTTGTAGTTTCCGAGCGCGGCATAGACGTCGGAGAGCGGCTCGAGGATGGCGACGAGGCCCCGCTCATGGTGGGTCTCTTGGCGCAGGGCGAGGAGCTGGTTCAGCGCCGGTTCGAGCCTGTTTTCGGCGATGTCGATGTGGGCGCCAACCAGCAGGAGCATGAAGCGCTGGTCCATGTCTGTTTTGTTAACGGTGATGGAGGCGAGCCGTTGCTTCGCCGCGCTGATGCGCCCCGTCCGCACCTTCGCGAGGGCCATGATGGCAAGGAAGAAGTTGGCCTCGGGCAGATGAAAGACCTCGGGGTGGGCACGCTCCCAGCCGAGGAGGAACTGCACCGCCTCTTCGTGTCGACCGTCGTCCATCATGATGTCGGCGAGGTTGGAGGCGACGAGGAGGGCGGGGGGCCAGTACTGCTCGCGCGTGTAGATCTCGAGGGCGCGGTGGAAGAGCTCGGCTGCGGTGATGTCGCTGCCGGCGCCGGCATGCTCGCAGGCGATGTTGTTGAGGATGCTGGCGCGGACAACGGGGAGCTGGTCTCCAAGCATGCCCAGCCCCTTGTAGTTCCAGACCAGCGCCGAGGTGAGGTCGCCCTTTGCGGCGAAGACGCGCCCTGCGATCACCACGGCTGGTCCGATAATGTCGGCGGGGAACTGTCCGATGCGAGGGAGGATGGGGTCGAGGAGCCGTTCAGCGAGCGCAAAGTCGCGCAGGATGAAGGCGGCCGTCACCCGGACGAGGTCGCGTCGTATGACCCAATCGGGTGGCAGGTCGAGCGCCATGAGCCGTGGCTCGAGCTCGGTGGGGCGGATGCGACCGGCCATGAGGTCGTGCCTGCAGCGGATGACCTCAGCGATACCTACCGGCACCTCATCGGCGGCCAGTGAATCGAGCAGTTCGATGGCCAGCGCTGTGCGCGTGACCATGAGCTGCGCGAGCCGATGTAGGGTTTCGGTGTCGTCCAATGCGTCTCCCAAAATATGATGTGTTATCCGCCTACGCCAAGAGTGCTGGATCGCACAAACGCAATCGCCAAGGAGATGGACAATGTATGGAGATGCGTCGGTTTCGCCGCGCGGCCGCGGCTACTTCACGCGGACCTGGCGCCGGACCTCGACCTCGATGGTGGAGATGTCGCGGATGGCCTTCTTCATGCGTGCGAGGATGGCGCGTCGCGCCACGGCGCAGTCGTAGGCCAGCCTGAAGTTGCCGATCGCTGCATAGGCGTCGGAGAGCGGCTCGAGGATGGCCATGAGGCCGCGCTCGTGGTGGGTCTCTTCCCGGAGCGCGAGGAGGAGCTCGAGTGCGTCGGTGTTCCGCTCTTCTGCGATGGCGATGTAGGCGTTGACCAGCATGATGAGGATGCGCTGGTCCATGTCGGTCTTGTTGACGGTGATGGAGGCGAGCCGCTCTTTGCTCTCTTCGACGCGCCCGCTGCGCACATGTGCCATCGAGAGGGCTGCAAGGAAGAAGTTGGCCTCGGGCAGGCGGAAGACTTCGGGGTGAGCGCGCTCCCAGCCGAGGAGGGAGGTGACCGCCTCTTCTGCGCGCCCATCCTCAATCATGATGTCTGAGAGGTTTGCGGCGGCCATGAGGGCCTTGGGCCAGGCCTGCTCCCGGGTGTAGATGTCGAGTGCGCGCTGGAAGAGCTCGGCAGCCACGCTGTTGCTGCCAGCGCCTGCATGTTCGCAGGCGATGTTGTTGAGGATGCTGGCCCTGATTCCGGGGAGCTGGTCTCCGATCATGCCGAGGCCACTGTAGTACCAGGTGAGGGCCGATTTGAGGTCGCCCTTGGCGGCGTAGACGCGCCCGGCGAGGACGGCAGCAGGTCCCACGATGTCGGCGGGGAAGCTGGCGAGCCTGTCGAGGATGGGGAGCAGGAGCCGCTCGGCGAGGTCGAAGTCGCGGATGATGTGGGCGGCGGTGACGCGGACGAGGTCACGCCGGATGAGCCACTCTGCGGGCAGCTCAAGTTTGGCGAGCCGATATTCGACCTCGGCCGCACGGACTTGCGCGGTCATGAGGCCTTGGCGGCAGCGAATCAGTTCACCGATTCCTTCGGCGATCGCGCCTTCGGGCAGCGAATCCAACAGCGCGACCGCGGCCGCGTTGCGGGTGATCATGAGCTGCGCGAGTTGCTGGGTGACTGCTGCCGGGTCCATGTCTCTGGGTTCGCCTTCTTTAGAGGGGGTCAGTCAGTCTAACCTTGGGGCCGCAATTGCACAATCATCGCGGCAGCGACCCAGTGCGTGGTCTCGACGCGCCTCGTGCGCGAGGGTTGCCGGTCAGCCTGCTAGACGTGGGGCAGTTCGTCGACGAGTCGGAGCCCCTGCAGCTTGTAGCCTTCGCCCTCTCGGACGAGGTGGGTACCGAGCCCCATCTTCCGGAGTTCGGAGATGGCCACATAGACGCGTGCGTGGGCGGCGCGGGACTCGGCCTCTTCGCCCGGCCAGCCGATCTCGAAGAGGCGGTCGGTGGAGAGGGTATGGGAGCCATCGAGGGTCTTGACGAGCCCTTCGAGCAGCCGCCGGAAGGTGTTGCGGCGGGTGAGGTCGACGGGTCGGTTTCCGGGGATCTGGAAGCCGAGCCCGCTGTGGAGGATGATGCCGGTGCCGATGGCATGCTTGGAGCGGAGGATGATGCGGGTCCAGACGCTGCGCGAGGCGGTTCCGAACTCGGAGAGCTGGGCGTCGCGGAGCTCGACGAGGAGGGCGAGGGAGCCGCCCGCATGGTCGCCTGCGAGCGAATTGAAGAGGCCGGCATTGAGTTTGTCGTCGGCGCTCTCGAAGGCCTTGGAGACGGTGCGCAGGCGGTCGAGGGCCTCTTCGCGGTGGCCTTCGAGCAAGAGGAGGAGCGCGTAGATGCCAGCGACGAAGGCGTGTGTGCGCGGCTGGGCCTCGTCGACAACAGCGAGGGCCCGCTCGAGGATGGGGCGGGCGCCGTAGAGGTCGCCGCGGTCGAGCCTGGAGAGCCCGGTCAGTCCATCTGCGGTGGCGCGGAGGTAGCGGAAGCGGCGGGCATCGAGCCGCTTTCGTGCGAGCGAGAGCTCGGTCTCTGCCTCCTCGTTTCGCTGCAGGTTGATGAGGACCTGTGCGAGGGTGATGCGTGCGAGGTCGAGGTCGTGGAGGTCGCCAATCTGGGTGAAGGTGAAGCGTGCCCGGAGCGCATACTCGAGCGCGAGCTCGTGCTTGAGGTCGCTGGACTCGAGCGATGCGAGCTGGAGGTTGCAGCGGGCCTCTGCGATGCGCAGGCGTGCGGAGCGGGCGGTGTAGATGGCGCGGCGGTTGAGGTCGCGGGCCTCGTCGGGGCGGTCGCCTGCCTGGGCGATGAGTGCGAGGCAGCGGAGTGCGTCGCTGGCTGCGAGGGGCTCGAGGAGCGCAGCAGTGTCGCGGAAGACCTCGGCCGCCTCGGTGAGCCGACCTGCGAGGAAGAGGGAGCGGGCCTGCTCCAGTCGTGCGTCGCGGCCGAGCGTGGGGTCGTCGATGAGGGCATTCGTGATGGCGAGCGCCGTCTCGAGCTCGCCGGCGTTGCGGTGCATGCAGGCGCGGAGGAGCTGAAAGCCAACCTCATTGCTGGGGAGCGTGGCGAGGTTCCGAAGCCGCTCGATGTGGGCCTCGGAGCCGTTGGTGTCGAAGAGGAGTCGGAGTCCGCGCCAGAGCGTGGTGGGTGGGAGCGGAATGCGCTCGAGCGCGCTCGCGAGCTCAAACCAGCTCTCTTCTGCAATGAGGTTGGGGGAGATAGCATCCTGCACGGTGTGGCGTGAGATGCGACCTTCGACGGCATTGGCAAACTCGGTGCCAAGCAGGTTGCTCCGGACCACGACGGCGGCGGCGGGTTTGCGGATGCGCAGGCCGACGATGTCCCAGTGGATGAGGTCGCTGGCAAGGAGCGCCATCGAGGCCTGCTCGACGCCGTTGATGGGTTCGCGGGTGAGCTCGACGAGGTGGTGGATGGTGGTGCCGCCGGGCAGCAGGGCGAGTTCGGCGATGAGGCGTCGCTCGAGCGGCTGGCATTGGGAGAGCAGCTCGACGATCTGGTTGGCGTAGGAGCCGCGATCGAGGTCGGAGGGGAGGCCGGCGAGGTTCTGGAGGGAGAAGGAGACGAGCCTGGGCGCGATGCCGCGCTGGAGGGAGGTCAAGGCGACCTCTTGGAGGGAGGCGACGCCGTCGCACAATGCTAAAACTTCGGGACTTAGGTGGGTCTGATTCGCGGTTTCCAAAGGGTGATTCTGTTTCATTTTTGTCTCCAAAAAGTCATGCATTTTGAGTTCGGAATAATCGTTATTTTTTGATAATTCCCCGTTATCTAGGGGTTTTTAACCGACGACAGCAGAGGTTCTCAGCGTCAGCGTGGGCAGTTGGTAGGACCGTTATACTGAAGGGTCAACGATTCCGAAGACCTGTTCATTTTGGTGTAACTCTACAAAAGTTGTCTGCACAAGTGTATTTGTATACAATTGTATAACCGCACTCCGGTCGCACCGCGCCCCCTCTCATCGTTGCCCGCCCGGTTCGAAGGGCTGTGCTTCGACGCGTCGATCGCCCCCGCAGCAGGCCTGTCTGGCCTATCGGAAGGGCTGTGCTTCGACGAGGCGATCGACGACCCGGAGCCCTGCGAGCCGGTAGCCGTCACCGTCCTTGACGAGGAAGGCAGCGAGGCCCCGCTTGCGAAGCTCGCCGATGGCCACATAGACGCGGGCCCGGGCCGCGTCGGGGAGCGCCCGCTCGCCCTGCCAGCCTGCCTCGAAGAGCTGGTCAGTGGAGCGTGTTTCGCCCTGCTCCATGGCCTCGATGAGCGAGGCGAGGAGGCGCCGTAGCGTGGGGCGCGGCGACAGGTCGACCAGTGGGTGGCCTGGCACGACAAAGCCGAGCCCTTCGCGGTGGGTGAGCCCCTCGTCGAGGCGATCGCGGGTGCGTCGGAGGAGACGGGTCCAGAGGCCCTCGTTCAGGCGCGGGTGATGGCGGAAGGCCTGATCGAGTTCGCGTGTGGAGGCGGAGCCGGCGGGCGGAAGCGGGAGGGGCGGGTTGCCGACGAGCGCACCGAAGGCGGCAAAGAGCCTTGCGTGGTGGTGGTCCTGCATGGCGTGGAAGGTCTCGGCGACCTCGCGCCAGCGATGGCTGGCCTCTGTGACGCGGCCCTCTTCGATGAGGAGCAGCGCGAAGACGGCGGTGGTCCAAGCGTAGAGGCGGGGCTGCCGTTCGTCGATGCTGGCGATGGCCTCTTCGAGTGGTGGGCGGGCCTCGTCCGGCCGGCCACGGTCGAGCGCGGAGAGGGCATAGAGGGTGGCCGTGGTAGCCCTCATGGCGCGGCTCTGGAGGGCGGTGAAGGTGGCTGTGGCTTCGCGGAGCTGGGCCTCCGCCTCGGCGTGCCGGCGCAGGTTCAGGAGAGCCTGTGCGGTGGTGACGGCGGCGCAGGCCCGGTCGAAGAGGTCGCCCTGCCGGTCGAAGGCGAGGCGTGCGCGGAGGGCGTGTTCGAGCGATCGCTCGAGCTGCAGATCGGCGGCCTCGATGGAGGAGAGCAGTCCGTGCGCGCGGGCCTCCGCGATGTGGAGCCGGCTGTCGCGTGCGATGCGGAGTGCCTCGCGTGCGATGGCGCGCGCGCCGTCGGCGTCGTCGAGACCGAGCTTGATGGCGGCCGAGGCTCGGAGCGCGTCGGTGGCGGCGAGGGGGGCAAAGCGGGTAGCGGTTCGGTCGAGGAGCTGGGCGGCCTCGTGAAGCCGGCCGGCGGTGTAGAGGCCGCGCGCCTGCTCGAGGTTGGCCTCGTCGCCGAGCTCGGCGTGATCGACGAGCGGTGAGGTGAGCAGGAGTGCCTCGTCGATGTCGCCCGCCTGGCGATGGAGTCGGGCGCGGAGCAGGCGGCTCGCGGGGTCTGATGCGGAGTCGTAGGCGAGCAGGGCGAGGGCGGGCCGTCGCGCCGGCTGTTCGGCGGTGTCGGCGAGGAGTTGCAGTGCCTGCCAGCGTCGCGTTTGCGGGAGTTCGAGCCGCTCCAGCGAGGCGGCGATGCTGTCCCAGGTTGTGCCATCGACCGGGCCCGGTGCGACGGCGTCGCGTGCGGAGAGGCGGTCGAGATTGGCCACGAAGGCGGTCGTGAGTTCGGGTGCAAGCACCTGCAGGTTGCTGAGCGCCGCGGCCACGGGGCGGGGGAGGCGGAGCCCCGCGAGGCTCCAGCGGATGAGGTTGAGCGGCACCAGCGAGAGTGCGACCGCTTCGAGCGATTTGCGGCTCAGGAGGCAGCGGTCGGCGAGCTCGCGGAGGGGTGCACCCTCGGGCAGCAGCGCGAGCTCGGCGAGGAGCCGTCGCTGCGCTGGCTCAAGGTCGCGGAGCTGCGCGGTGAGCTGGTTCGCGAGGGTTCCACCGTCGAGGTCGGAGGGCAGCCCTGCGAGGTCGCGTGTGGCCTGTTCGATGCGTTCGGCGGTGGTGCCTTGGGCCAGCTCGCGCCGCGCTGCCGCCTCGAGCTCCGGCAGGCCATCACAGGCCAGCTTGAGCGATTCGGGCAGTGCAGCTGGCTCGCTCACCTGTCGCCCAGGTCGAGTCCGCCGGGATAGGCGTAGGAGACGTCGCAGCCGTAGCCGTAGACGGAGAGTCCTGCGGGCTGGCCGGCCACGAGGGAGTGGGTTCCGGGCGTGACGGGGAGGCGGACCACCTCCCAGCTGGTGCCGGGGATGGGGTCGCGGGTGGCGGTCACGGTGGCGTCGTCGAGGATGAGCGAGGCGCCGGTGGGGAGCGCGATGCCGATGTAGTTCTGGATGTACCCTTCTGGGACGTAGAAGGTGTAGTCGGCGCGGAACTGCGAGGCGGCGCTGGGGAGCAGGAAGGCGGGGTCGCCGATGCGCTTGAAGGTGCCGTCGCCGAGGGGGCACTCGTTGGAGGTGGGGATGGCACAGCCCGAGGTGACGCTGCGGCTGCAGTTGCCCGAGAGGCCAGGGTAGAAGGAGCCAACCATGAACTGGCCGACGGAGATGGGTGCGTCTGCGCTGACGACGAAGTCGCCGTTGTAGTTGAACTCGACGGCGTCGCCCGCCTCGCGGAGGGTGCGGCCATCGACGCCCGGTATGACGGGGGTGGTGCGGAGGGTGGTGCCGGCGTTGGCGGCCATGACGCGGTAGACATCGTCTTCGGTGCCGCGGCGGGCGAACTTGGTGAGGACCAGCTCGGTGCCCCAGGTGGAGACGGGGTAGAGCTGCTGCTCGAGGTGGTCTGCGGCGCCGGTGTCGTCGGGGATGTAGGAGGCCTCGGAGCCGGAGAAGACGGCGACGGGCTGGGTGGCGTTGATGAGCATGCCGGTGAGGTCGGCCGGGTCGTCGGCGTCGGGATCGTCGCCGTTGTTGCGGTCTGCCATGAGGTTGACCACCTGGCCCTGGGTGAGGGTGAGGGTCTGGGTTCCGCCGGGCGCGATGGCGGGCACGCCGGAGCCTGCGCGGATGCCGGCGGGCGAGGTGACGGTGACCTCGGTGGTGCCGGGCGCGGAGGCGACGATGGTGACATACCAGCGGGCGGAGAGGCGTGCGAAGACGGCGAGGTCGTCGCCCGAGTAGTAGGCCATGACCCGGTACTGGGTGCCGAGCGCGTTGGCGGGGAGCAGGAGCGAGGCGTCGTTGGAGTAGCCTGCGCCGAGGTTGTTGGGCGGGTTGAACTGGTGGACGGTGACGGGGCCATCGGCCTGCACCCGGTAGGCGGCGTTGGAGATGCCTGTGCCGTCGATCTGGGAGACAGCGCCGAGGTTGATGAGGGTGAGGTCGCCGGCGGCGACGGTGCCTTCGAAGATGGGAGCAGCGGAGCCCTGGGTGACGGTCACGTTGACGGAGGAGCGGCCCGGGTTGGAGACCGACACAGCGAAGCCGAGGCCGCGGGCCTCGTTGTCGAGGTAGGTGGCCCAGAAGTCGCAGCCGAGGTACTCCTTGTCTGTGAAGGTGCAGGGGTCTGCATCCTGGCACTGGCCGGCGACGCAGATGCCGGCGCAGGACTCGAGGGCGGTCTGGGTGGCGCCGTCAGCGTTGCAGGCGACCACATCGTTGCCGCGGCAGGAGAGGGCTCCGGGGTCGCAGAGCTGGGCGGTGCAGGCGCCGTCGCGGCAGTAGGGGGTCTCGGTGGGGCAGGCGGTGTCGACGAAGGCGGTGCCGTCGGCGTTGCAGGTGCGGGTGAAGCCGCCGCTCACGCAGGTGGTGGGGTCTGAGGGGCTGCAGAGGGGCGCGGTGCCGACCTCGCAGCTGCCGTTGCGGCAGGTCTCGCCGGTGGCGCAGGGAAGCTCTCGGACAGAGCCGTCTGCGAGGCAGATGCCGGAGATGGTGGCGCTCACGCAGGTGAGCTCGCCGGGGCCGCAGATGCCGTCGTCGGTGTCTGCGACGGTGGCTGTATCGGCAGTGGTGTCAGCAGCGGTGGTGTCGCCGGCACCGGTGTCGTTCTGGAGGCAGCCGCGTCCGATGCAGCCGGTATCCTCGGTGGACTTGGCGGCACTGCTGTCGGTGCAGGCGACGAGCGGGAGACAACAGAGCAGCAGTGTGGCGCGGAGGTAGGACATGAATCGGACCGGGTGTGCGGGGGAATTCCGCCACCCTAGCGTGAAGCGTAGGGCTGCATTCCTTAATCGGTCTAAATCGCGATGGCGCGATGCAGCATGAAATGGGGCAGGCTCCTGTTTAGGAGAGGTGCGATATGGTGGAAAGTGTCGCCGCCGTGCGGGGCTGAGGAGCCGCGGGTGCGCGGTAGTTGCGCGGGTGGAGCGGGCGTGGTTAACGGACGGTTCGCGGTTGCGCCGCCGCGCGCCGAAAGGAGCCCTCGCCATGACGCTGCATCGACTCATCCCCGCCCTGCTGCCGCTGCTGCTGGCCTGCGCGGCGACAGACCTGAGCAACGGCAAGGCTCCCGATGTGGCGACCGATACCGACGAGGACACGAACCGGCCGGGGCTGAACGACACGACCAACAGTGACGCGAACTCCGACACCTCCGTGGATACCGCGGCCGATAGCAGCGACACGGCGGTGGCCGATACGGAGGCCGATTCGACCGCTGACACCGCCGCCGATACCACGGCGGACAGCAGCGCCGACACCGCGGTGGATACCGGACCTGCTGACACCGGTGCGACGGATACGGGCGGCGACACGGCGGTGAGCTGCGATGAGGGCGAGACGCTCTATGCCGGTGTGCGGCTGGTGGATCGCAACGGCGACCCGCTCGAGGAGGGCGACCTGCTCGACGTGACGATCGAGGTGATGGGTGCCGGTCCCGCGACGGCCGGCGAGCTGCGGCTGGAGAGCTGGTCGATTTCGATCGATCCGGCCTCCTTCTCTGCGACCGGGCTCGCGCTGAGCGGCGTCTCGGTGACGGGTCCCCGGGCAACGATGCAGACCGATGCGCTGCGGCCGGGCCGCATCACGGGCACCGCGATGGTGGTGAGCACGAGCGAGCTGGCCGGCCTCACGGTGTCGCTGCACCGCGAGCGGTGCGAGCTGCCGCGGTCGCGTGCTGCGGCGGTGCTGCAGGCCATCGGCGGCGGCAGCAAGATCCCCTTCTGCATCGATGGTGCCGCCTACCGCTCGCTGCAGGTGGCGCCGGCCGTGACCCTCCGCTCGACGCAGCAGTATCTGACGGCCAACGGAGCGCGAAACGATCTGTTTGCGGAGAACTTCATCTTCTGTCCGCAGGCGCCGACGATTGTGCACCAGGTGGAGCTCTGCATCACCCGTGCGCCGGGCCAGACGATGACGCTGGCGGGCAGCTACGCCGGCGACTCCCGCTGGGAGGTGGACGACTTTGCGCTGTTCGAGACACGGTCGCGCGGGGTGCTCTTTGCTGATGGCTTCACCACGCAGCACCACCCGGGCGACAACAACTTCTGGTGCGGTGCGCTGGGCGAGCCGGCCGGCCACCTCTGCCCTGCCAGCACGGGCTGCGTTGCCTCGCTGCGTGAGGTGGCGACGGGCCGTATGCTGACGCCGATTGCGACCACCGAGGCGCTGGCGCCCACGCTCCGCCGCTTTGACGATGGCGCAGTCCATGTGGAGTCGCTGCTGCCCGACGATGGCCGGTCTGTGGACCTGACCGTGACGGCGCTCGACACGGGCATCGAGGGGAACCTCGGCCCCGGCCTCTACCTGCTCATGGGGCCGCCCTAGGGCCACACATGGCGAGGAATCGGGGCCAGGCGGCGCGTTTCAGGTGAAGGCCTTCATGCCCGCTCGGAGCTCCGCTCGGCGAGCCAGGCGGCGATGGGGGCGAAGACCTTGGCGGGGGCCTCGTTGCCGATGAAGAGGTCGGCGTGGGAGTACCAGTCTTCCCGCGTGCCGACGACGAGCTCATCTGCGCGGCCGCCCCAGCGGGTTCGGACCGAGGCGACCGAGTCGGTGGGGACGATGCCGTCGCGGTTGGCGCGGGTGACCAGCAGGGGCACCGTTACCTTGCGGACCTCCTCGGCGATGTCGCGGCCACGGACCGTGAGGGTGCCGGCGGCGAGCCATTCGGAGAGCTCACGGTTGAGGCGGGGCTGAGGGTTCTCGACGGTGCGGGCCAGCTCGTGCAGCGCGTGGAGGTCGACGTGGGCCGGGTTGAGGTAGAGGTGGGCGAGCCGTGGCATGCGCTCCAGCAGCGGGAGCGCGGCGCGGACGATGGAGCGGGAGCCGCGGAGCTTGATGCGCTCGATGAGGTCGGGGCGGACGCCGAGCAGTTTGAAGAGGAGCGGCGGTCGGTCCCAGTGGATGGGGGAGCCGATGGTGACGAGGGCGCCGACTCGGCTCTGCTGCGGATGGAGCGCCAGGTAGGTGTAGCCGATGGTCCCGCCGAGGCTGCAGCCGATGAGCGAGATGGGGTGGCCGGGGCTGGCGGAGTTGCGTGTGATGAACGCAATCGCTGCAGGCAGGTCGACGCCGGCGAAGGCTGCGAAGGAGGGGGGCTCTGCGTCGGGTGAGGTGGCGCGGGAGCCGCCCTGGGCGCGGAGGTTGAGTGACCAGACCTCGAAGCCGGCCTCGGCGAGGCAGAGCTCCATGGAGGTGCCGCGCGGGTGGAAGCCGAAGAGGAAGCTGTTCATCCCGTAGCCGGGGATGATGGCGATGGGGGCAAGCGCCGGGTTGTGGAGCGTGCGGTGGCGGGCCTGCCGGAGCTGGAGGTTCCAGCCGTCGTGGTTGGGGACCTGGTGGTGCTGAATGTCGAGCATGTGGGGCCGGATGCTTGCGTGTGGTCGGCAACAAACCTAACTCGCCGGCCTACCCGAGAGCGAGGATGAAGCGATGATAACGGCAGAAGAGATTCGCGCGAAGTTGTTGGAGGCCTTTCCGCAGGCGCGGGTGCAGGTCGTGGACACGACAGGCACCTTCGACCACTTCGATGCGGTGGTGGTCGAGGAGAGCTTCCGGACGCTGTCGCGTGTGCGTCAGCATCAGGCCGTGTATGAGGCGCTGGGCGATGCCTTTCGCGACCGCATTCATGCGCTGGCGCTGAAGACGATGGCCCCCTGATTTTTGAACCAACGAACCCTGAGGAGAGCATCATGAGCGAGAAGATTTCGTTGCCCATCGCAGCAAACCAGAGTGGCCCCGGCCAGCAGAGTGCACCCCGCACGCGCGCCCAGGGCGGCGACGTAATGAGCGAGATCGAGGCCGAGGTGAAGGGCCGGAAGGTCTTCCTCTACATGAAGGGGACGCCCGATTTTCCGCAGTGTGGCTTCTCGGCCCGCGTGGTGCAGATCCTGCAGCACCTGGGTGCCGAGTTCGGCTCGAGCGACATCCTTGTGGACCCCGAGAAGCGCGACGCTGTGAAGGTGTACGGCAAGTGGCCGACGATCCCGCAGCTCTACATCGACGGTGAGCTCGTGGGCGGCTGCGACATCACGACGGAGATGTTCCAGTCGGGTGAGCTTCAGACGCTGCTGGGCGCCTCGAAGTAGTCAGTTCCGCCAGGCCATCCGGAGGATCAGACCGGGGCCGGCGGGATAGCCCGTGTACCAGAAGCCGCCGTCGAGTCCGCCGCCAACCGAGAGGGAGGAGGTGAGGGCGTAGTCGGCGCGTCCGTAGAAGCCCACGTTCTGCGCCTGTTCGCCCCAGCCGTTCGAGAGCTGCAGTGCTCCCGACGGGGCGAGGTTGAGTGCGGGATAGACCTCTGCTGCGGGTCGCTCCTCTTCCACATTCAGCCGGGCGACGAGCCCGACGGTGTAGGACCAGCGGGGGCTGTCGCCCCAGGGCGACCAGAGCGAGGCGCCGGCGACGATCTGGTCTGCCGCATCGCCGCGGTGGGCGTAGGCGAGGTCGGCACCATACCAGCTTGTGCGGTTGGTGGCGGTGAGGTGGAGGCCGGCCTCGGTGGTCTCGTAGTCGGGGCCCTTGGGGGCATAGAGGGTGGTGTCGTCGGCCGGCACTTCGCGGATAGCGTAGAGGGTCTGCTCCTGCGTGTGGAAGGTGTGTGCGACGGTGAGCGAGAGGGCGCTCAGCTCGCGCTGCAGGGCAACCCAGCGGAGGCCGGCGGTGGGGTCTCCGAAGCGGAGGAAGCCGTCGTCGCCGAGCGCTGCGTAGTCGAGGAGCGGTGCATTGATCAGGAGCTCGACCGAGGGCAGGAGGTGGGTCTCGGCGTAGAGCCGGAGGTTGAGGTTGGTGCTGTCGGGGCCCTCGACGATGCCGTCGCTGGTGCGGGTGACGGGGCCCCAGAGTGCGTAGGCGCCGAGCTCGGCGTAGGTGGTTCCGGTGGGGGCGGTCCAGCCGGCGGCGCGGGTGGTTGCGGGGAGGAGGAGGAGTGTGGCAAGGAGGAGGAGTGTGGGTTTCAACGGGGCCTGCCGCGAGAGGGGTTTGCTTGTGAGATGCGCGACGAGGGTGGTAGGTGCCCTGCCTCGTTGAAGCGTGCGCGGAGAGGTAGGCAATGCCGGTACAGTACTACGGTCCGAAGGGTTACATTCTGCGGAGCGGCCACGAGGGTGTGCTGTCGCGCGGGCTCCCGCTGGTGGAGCCGACGGAGCCGACGATTGCGGCGCCGCACGAGAAGCTCTTTATCCGCACCCACCAGGCAATGGAGATCTGGTTCGACCAGATGAACGACGAGCTGGAGTATGCGCGGACGGTGCTCTCGCAGCCCCACGTGGAAGAGGCGGAGGTGAGCGATGTGGCGCGGCATGTGGCCCGTTGCACGACGATCACCGCGCTGCTGACGGAGCACATGGGGGTGCTGGAGACGTTGTCGTCGATCGACTTCTTCGACTTCCGCCAGAACCTCTTTGGCGCCGCCGGTTTTGATTCGTTCCGGTTCCGTGAGTTCGAGTGGCTCGCCGGCCTCATCGACAACGGCTATCTGGCCTACGCGTCGGAGCGTGCGCCCCACTTTTCGGGTGGCGAGGAGTTCGAGGCGACCGCGACGCGTTATCAGAGCTTCTGGCACCGGCGGATGGAGACGGTGGTGGATCCTTCGACCGCCATCCTGAAGGGGCGGGACCGGACGTTGTCCGACAGCAGCGTGCGGGCGCTCATCATGACCTGGCTGGAGCGCACGCCCTATCCCGACCCTGCGGGCGGCGCGCCGTCTCCGACGCATCGTGATACCTTTGTGGCCCGGTACCGTGGCCGGTTCGAAGAGGCCTTTCGCCGCGATCTGGAGCAGGCGCGCGGTGCCGATCCGGGTGGCCCGGGCGCGGGCCGTTCGTCGCACGACGACGCCGATGTTGCCCAGGCGCTGGCACGGCTCGACTGGTTCGTTTCGTCGCCGGCCCGCTGCGCGATGCTCTTCATTCTGCAGTATGCCCACCTGCCGCTGCTCACCTGGCCCAAGGAGCTGCTCGAGGGGGTGCTCACGCTCGATCAGGGCATCATCACCTGGCGCGGTCGCCACATCGAGATGGTGAGCCATGTGCTTGGCGGCGGCCGCCTCTCCACAGGCGGCCAGAAGGGGTCGGGGCTGACCTATCTGCGCCAGACGATGCTGCTCCGGATCTTCCCCGAGACCTCCGACGCGCGCAGTTTCCTGCTCGGCCACCGCGAGGCCTCCGGGCTCTATGAGGCCGCGGCCTGGCAGCCCTTTCAGCTGGGCAGAGCGACCTAGCGGAGGCCGGTTGCTTCGCGTGCGCGGTCGGTGACCTGGCCTGCGACGGCGCGGGCTCGGAGTGCGCCGTGTGCCAGCGCCTTGTCCACGGAGGCGCGGTCCTGCATGAGGGCGTTGTAGCGTTCGCGTGCGGCGCCAAAACGCTCCTCGAGTGCGGCGAGCAGGTCGAGCTTGGCATGGCCGTGGCCGTAGCCGCCGTTGCGGTACTTCACCTCGAGGATGGCGACCTCTTCGGGCGAGGCGACCAGCTTGTAGAGGGCCATGACGTTGCAGGTGTCGGGGTCTTTGGGGGCCTCGAGCGGCGTGCCGTCGGTTTTGATGAGCATGACCCTCGCCTTGAGCTGCTTGGCTGGCGCAAAGATGGGGATGGTGTTGTCGTGGCTCTTGCTCATCTTGAGGCCGTCGATGCCGGGCACTGGGACGGGCGTGCCGAGCTCGTAGACGGGGAGCTTGAAGACCTCGCGGCCATACTGGTTGTTGAAGAGGGTGGCCATGTCGCGGCACATCTCCACATGCTGCACCTGGTCGGAGCCGACGGGCACAACGTCGGTGTCGCAGGCGAGGATGTCTGCGGCCATGAGCACGGGGTAGAAGAAGAGGCCCATGCTGGCGGGGAGGCCGCGGTTGACCTTGTCTTTGTAGGAGTGGGCCCGGTCGAGGAGCCCTTTGCCGGTGGCGGTGGCGAGGAGCCAGGCGAGCTCGCAGACCTCGGGCACATCGCTCTGGCGGAAGAGGGTTGCGCGGTCGGGGTCGAGGCCAAGCGCGAGGTAGGTTGCGGCGGCTTCGGTGGTGAGGCGGTCGAGCGTGGCCGCGTCGTGGATGGTGTTGAGGGCGTGGTAGTTTGCGAGGAAGTAGAAGGCGTTGTCTTGCGCCTCGATGTGCTTTCGGATGGCGCCGAAGTAGTTGCCGAGGTGGAGGTCGCCGTTGGGCTGGATGCCGGAGAGGTATCTTTTGTTCATGGTTCGGGCGTGGAGTTGGGAGCAGCGGTCTGCGGCTCCTCATAGCGGAGAATGGTGACAGGCACCGACTTGTAGATGGGGGTGCCGCTGTTGCGGGCCACGCGGTTCATGGGGACGATGGGGTTGAGCTCGGGGAAGTAGCCGGCGAGGTTGCCGCGGGGCAGGTCGTAGGGGACGAGTGTGAAGCCGTTGGCGGCGAGCCGGCGGCCGTCGCGCTCATGTGCGACTGTGACCTTCTGGCCGGGCAGGAGGCCGCGCTCGGCGAGGTCGTCGGCGTTGGCGAAGAGGACCATGCGGCCGCGTGTCACGCCAC
This sequence comes from Myxococcales bacterium, assembly GCA_947496715.1. Taxonomy (GTDB): domain Bacteria; phylum Myxococcota_A; class Bradymonadia; order REDH01; family REDH01; genus CAIWGR01. The sequence goes on along the minus strand of CANMDT010000010.1, from coordinate 8,110 downwards.
GGTAGCGGTCGTCGAGACCGTAGATGGTGGTGTTGAACTGGTCGTGGCTTCGGATGGTCATGAGGAGCAGCTCGCCGGGCTGCTGGCGGTCGGTGGGCAGCGGCAGGCAGCGGAAGCCGGCCCGTTCGGAGGCGGTGTTCCAGCGCCGCTGGCGGGCCGGGTTGGGGAGGACGAACCCGTCGGGCGCGTCGAGCCGGGCGTCGTAGTTGTCGAAGCCGGGGATGGCCCGCTCGATGAGGCTTCGGATGCGGGGGTAGTCGGAGGCGAGATCGACCCAGGGGAGCGGGTTGTCGCCGAGCGTCGCCTGGGCCATGCGGGCCACGATCATGGGCTCGGAGAGCAGGTGGGCGGAGGCCGGTTCGAGGTGGCCGTGCGAGGCGTGGACGCAGGACATGGAGTCTTCGACCGAGACGCGCTGGAGGCCGGCTGTCTGGCGGTCGATCTCGGTGCGGCCGAGGCAGGGGAGGATGAGCTTGTTGCGGCCGCCGATGAGGTGGGAGCGGTTGAGCTTGGTGGAGATCTGCGCGGTCCAGTTGCAGCGCTGGAGTGCCTCTGCTGCGTAGGCGGTATCGGGCACCGCGGAGAGGAAGTTGCCGCCGAGCGCGACGAAGATGTCGAGGTCGCCGCGGTGCATGGCGTGGATGGCTTCGACGGCGTCGAAGCCGTGCTCGCGCGGGCTGCGGAAGCCGAGCGCGGCGTCCATGCGGGCGAGGAAGGATTCGGAGGGCTTCTCGTCGATGCCCATGGTGCGATCGCCCTGTACATTGCTGTGGCCGCGGACGGGGCAGAGGCCTGCGCCCTGTTTGCCGAGATGGCCGCAGAGCAGGGCCAGGTTGACCACCTCCTGGATGAGGTCGGTGGCATGCTCGTGCTGGGTGAGGCCCATGGCCCAGCAGTAGATGGCGCGGGGCGAGCGGGCGAGGAGCTCGGCGGTCTCGCGCATGGTGGCGCGGCTGATGCCGGAGCGGGCCACGAGCGTCTCGAAATCGTGGCGGTCGAGGTCTGCGCAGAGGGCCTCGAAGCCCTCGGTGTGCTGGTCGATGAAGGTGCGGTCGATGGCGCCCGGCGAGGTGGCGTCGAGGTCGAGCAGCTCCTTCATGAGGCCCTTCATGAGGGCGCCGTCGCCGCCGATGCGGACCTGCAGGTAGTGGGTGGCGAGCCGGGTGCCGCCGACGGGGAAGGTCCAGGGCTCCTTGGGGTGGGCGAAGCGCTGCAGGCCGGGCTCGATGAGCGGGTTGATGGCGATGATGTTGGCGCCGCGGCGCGCTGCCTCCTGGAGGGTGGAGAGCATGCGGGGATGGTTGGTGCCGGGGTTCTGGCCGATGACGAGGATGGTGTCGGCCTGGTCGAAGTCGGCGAGCGAGACGGTGCCTTTGCCGACGCCGACGGAGTCGCGCAGCGCCCAGCCGGAGGACTCGTGGCAGAGGTTGGAGCAGTCGGGGAGGTTGTTGGTGCCCAGCGCCCGGACGAAGGCCTGGTAGAGGAAGGCGGCCTCGTTGCTGGCGCGGCCGCTGGTGTAGAAGGCGGCGCGGTGGGGCGAGTCGAGGCGGCCGAGCGCGCTTCCGAGCTCGGCGAAGAGCTCCTCCCAGGCGATGGGGCGGTAGTGGCTGTCGCCTTCGCGGCAGATCATCGGCTCGGTGATGCGGCCTTGGCGGTTGAGCCAGAAGTCGCTCTCTGCGGCGAGTGATTCGAGGCTGTGTGCGGCGAACCAGGAGGCATCGAGCCGCTTCGTGGTGGCCTCGTCTGCCACATGCTTTGCGCCGTTCTCGCAGAACTCGGCGAAGGAGCGGTCGTGGCCTTCGGGCCAGGCGCAGCCGGGGCAGTCGAAGCCCTGCTGCTGGTTCAGGTTTCCGAGCGTGGAGAGGCCCCGCGCAAGGCCGCTCTCGGGCAGCGTGTAGCGGACGGTTGCGGCGAGCGAGCCGAGGCCGCCGGCGTGCGATGCGCGGCGGCCGACGCGGGGCGAGTCGTCGCGGTCGACGGGGACGAGCGGGTGGCCCGGCGCGGTGTGGGGAGCTGTCGCCATGCGGTCAGGCGCCGGGTGCGGAGGAGTGGCGCGTGAAGCGCTCCGGGTGGGCATAGACATTGTGGCGGCCGTTGCGAAGAAAGCCGACGAGCGTGAGGCCTGCGGTCTGTGCAACTTCGACGGCCATGGTGGTGGGCGCGCCGACCGAGACGACCAGCGGAGCGCCGGCCCGCGCGGCCTTGTCGACCATCTCGAAGCCGGCGCGGCCGGAGAGCCAGAGCGCTTCGGCAGCGAGCGGCAGCGCGCCTGCGCGGAGGGCGCGTCCGATGACCTTGTCGAGGGCGTTGTGGCGGCCCACATCTTCCGCCAGATCGAGCAGTTCGCCTGCGAGCGAGAAGCGGGCGACTGCATGGATGCCGCCGGTTGCGTCGAAGGCGCGCTGATGCGCCGCGACCCTCTCCGACCATGCTGCAAGGTCGGCGTGCGCGGGCCAGTGCGTGGAGGTTGCGACGATGGGTTCGGTGCGGCCGATCGCGCCGAGCGTGAGGCGTCCGCAGAGGCCGCAGGCGGAGCTGGCGACGGTGGCGCGTGCGAGCCGTTCGAGGTCGACCGTCACGCTGTCTGAGAGGCGGATGAGGAGCCTCGATGCGACGGGTTCGTCGGCGGCGGGCAGCAGCGCCTCTTCGGTGATCGCCTCGACCTGGTCGGCGCGCGTGATGACCTGCTCTGCGAAGAGCCAGCCAAGTGCGAGCGCATCGTCGTCGCCCGGGGTGCGGAGGGTGGTGAGGAGTGGCCGCTCGAGGCGGCGGCCGTCGCGCAGGAAGGAGAGGCGGAGCTCGAGCGGCGCCTCGAGGGCGACCTCGTCGCTGCGGAGCGTGGCCTGGCCCTGCTCCCAGCGGGTGATGGGGAGGCTTCGATGCATCAGGCCGGGCTGCTCTCAGCGGGCTCGGCGTAACGCTGCTGCAGCTCCCGCTTGATGATTTTGCCTGTGGGGTTGCGTGGCAGCTCGTCGACGATGAACCAGCGGCGTGGCGCCTTGGCGGGGAGCATCTCGGAGAGGGCCCAGCGGCGGAGCTCGCCAGCTGTGATGGGCTCGCGCAGGACGATGGCGGTTGCGACCGATTCGCCCCACTGTGCATCGGGCAGACCGAAGACCGCTGCGTCGGCGATCGCGGGGTGATGCAACAGCGCCGCCTCGACCTCTGCAGGATAGACGTTGATGCCGCCCGAGATGATGAGCTCGCGGGCGCGGCCGGCGAGGAAGAGGTAGCCCTCGCTGTCGAGGAAGCCGAGGTCTTCGCAGGTGGTCCAGCCCCCCTTCATGATGTCGGAGGTTGCGCCCTCGTCGCCGAGGTAGCGCTCCATGCGCTGGGCGCTCCGGGTCCAGACAACGCCGACCGTGTTTGCGGGGACGATGGCGCCTTCGGCATCGCGGATGGTGATCTCGTGGCCGCGGATGGCGCGGCCGAGCGTGGCGGGTCGCTTGAGCATCTCGTGGCCGTTGACGCAGGTGACCCAGCCGAGCTCGGTGGCGCCGTAGAAGTCGTTGAGGATGCCGGCGCCGAGCCGGTGCGCTGCCCGTTCGCGCAGTGGCTGCAGGAAGGGGGCGGCGCCGCAGACGATGGCGCGGAGGTGGGGGAGGGGCTGCGTGCGCGAGGCGGTGGGCTCGAGGGTGAGCGCCTTGTCGAGCATGTTGGGGACGAGGAAGAGGCTCTCGATGCGCTCGCGGCGGAGGTCGTCGAAGAGGTTCGCTGCGTCGAAGCGGGGGCGCAAGACGAGCGTGCCGCCGAGCGCGGTGATGAGGCCGGTGAAGGCCTGCGCGGCGCTGTGGTAGAGGCGGCCGACGACCATGTGGCGCTCGCCTGCGACGAAGGGGAGCCGCTCGAGAATGGCGGCGAGTTCGGTGATGGTCATGGCCGAGAAGTTGCGCACAGCGCCCTTCGGTCGGCCGGTCGTTCCGGAGGTGTAGACCACCGATTCGCCGTCTTCGCCGGGCGCATAGTCGCGGCTCTGCGAGGCGCAGAAGAGGTGGTGGAGTGACTGCACCGCATCGCCGAAGGTTCCGCTGTCTGCATCAGCGGTGTCGAGGCCGTCGATGTGGAGGAGGGCGACGGTGCGGTCGTCGAAGGCGGCGGTGGCGGCGCTGGCGACGGGCAGCGCTTGGCTGCTCGCACAGATGAGCTCTGCGCCGCTGTTGCGGAGCACATGGTCGAGCTCGGCAGGGCGGAGTTCGAAGGAGGCGTGGACGGCGGCGGCACCGAGCCGGAGCAGCGCGAACCAGAAGACGAGGTACTCGACCCGGTTCTCCGACATCAGCACAACGCGGCTCCGGGCGGCGATGCTGAATCGGCTTCTGAGGAGCGCGGCGACCCGGTCGATCGCCTCATCCATCTCGGCGTAGGTGAGCGTCCGGTCGGGGTCGCAGACGGCGATGCGGTTTGGCTCCTTGGCGGCCATGATGCGGTGCAGGTTTTTGAGCGACGGCCGCTGCCCGCCGAGCGCGCGGTAGCTCTCGATGGGGTTGCGGGTGAGCTCGTGAAGCAGGCCGGTCTGCTTCAGCACGGCGAGGGTGTTGGGCGCCGCAGAGAGGTGCTCGCGGAGCCGTTCGGGATGGGCACCGATGCGGCGTGCGATGAGGTCGAGGAGGTTCATTCGGTGACACAGCGATTGGCGCGGCAGACGGCCGCGGGGGCGGGGCCGCAGCGGCAGGCAGAGGTGGAGAGGGAGCTGCAGGAGAGGCTGTCGTAGGAGGCAGTGAGCGAAGCGAGATGCGAGGTCTGCGCCATCGTGTTGTGGGCGTAGTAGCAGCCGAGCTCGGCGCAGGCCGGGGCGAGTTCGGCGGCGCAGTCGGAGTCAGCGTTGCAGGGCTGCATGTCGGCGATGGCGGTGCGCATGGCGTCGAGCAGGCCGCCGCAGTCGGTGAGGGAGCCGGCGCAGACGGGGATGTCGCAGCCGCAGCCGTCGGTGGCGCAGAGGCAGTCGGCGGGGCAGGCGGTGGTGCAGACATCGGGGCAGGCCTGGCAGCTTCCGTCGATGCAACCGGAGGGCGGCGGAGAGGCGCAGCGGCAGACAAAGTCGCCGCAGTCGCCGGCAACGAAGCGGTCGTAGACGGAGGTGAGGAGCGAGCGGTCTTTGTCGAGGCGGAAGAACTCGTAGCAGCCGCCGCCATAGGGGCAGAGCGGGTTGAGCTGGGTGGCGCACTGCGACGAGCGGTCGCAGAGCGCCATCTCTTCGCGTGCGGCGGCGAGGTCGGCCTCGATGGGTGAGCAGCGGCTGGGAATCCAGTCTTCGGGGATGGGCGTGGTGTCGGCAGCTGTGTCTGCCGCTGTGTCAGCAGCCGTGTCTTCAAGCGTGGTGTCGACTGCTGTATCGGCCGCAGTGTCTTCAAGCGTGGTGTCGACTGCTGTATCGGCCGCAGTGTCTTCAAGCGTGGTGTCGACTGCTGTGTCGGCCGCAGTGTCGGCCGTCTCCGAGGTGTCTGCAGTCGTGTCGCTTCCGGAGCCTGTGTCGACGGTCGCAGTATCCACAGCGGTGTCTGCCGCAGCGTCAGCAACAGTGTCGGTCGCGGTGTCATCGGCTGAGCCGTTCGCGCTGTCTTCGATGGCGGCATCGGTAGCGGCTTTTGTGGTACCGCCGCTGGTGCCACAGGCGAGGAGCGTGGCCAGCGCGAGGAGCGAAGCCAGGTGTGTTGCGAGCTGCTTCATGGTGCCTGGATGGTGGCGACGCGATCGAGTGCGTCTGCGTCGGTGAGCCCTTCGCGGAGGAAGGCGATGAGGTCGTCAAAGTCGCGGTCTGTCATGGTCACAGGTGTAGCGACGAGCGGGTCGAGGGTGGAGAGCAGACGCGCGTTGTCGATGGGTGCGCCATGCCAGGTGGACTGGAGGAGCGGGTCGAGCTGCTGCCAGTCGTAGCGGAGGATGGCGTCGCGCGGGTCGAGGTGGTGGCGGACGGCGGCCTCGAGGGTGGTGTAGGCGCCGTTGTGCATCCAGGGGCCGGTGGCGGCGGTGTTGCGTAGCGGCGCGGTCGCGAAGGCGTAGCGGTCTGTTGTGCGTTCTGTCTGCGATGCGCGGCCGAAGTCGTAGGGCTCTTCATACTCCTGGCCGAGCCCGATGAAGGGGACACCGAGGTTGTGGAAGGCGTTGTCGGCGAGGAGGGGGCCGTTGTGGCAGCTGGTGCAGCCGGCGGAGGTGGAGAAGAGGATGGCTCCGCGGAGGGCCTGGTCGGAGAGGGCGCTGTCGTCGCCTGCGAGGAAGCTGTCGAAGGGTGTCTCGCGGCTGTCGAAGGCCTGTGCGGCGAAGGCCTCGAGCGCGGAGAAGAGGCGCTCAAGCGAGAGGGATTCGGGCGCTTCGCCGGGGAAGGCGGCCGCGATGAGCAGGCGCATCTGGGCGTCGCTGACGAGCCGTACTGCGAGGGCATCCCACATGCTGTGCCAGTCGTCTTCGTCGATGGCGGCAATCTCGTTGGGTGTGCCGTCGATGGCGTTTTCGCCGGCGTTTCCGCGCATGTCGAAGCGCTGCGTCACATGGAAGAGGGCGACCGCGGAAAAGAGCCCAGCGACACCTTCGCGGTAGGGCTGCTCGGCCTCTTCGGGCGGCGTGAAGGTGCCGTCGTCGAGCCTGGTAGCGCCGCCGTCACGGAGCAGGGTGGTCTGCAGGTCGGTGGCGCGGAGAAAGAGGTCGGGCGCGTTGCGGGGATGCAGCCTGCGATAGGGGGTGAGCTGCCGGTTGGGCCCGCGTCCGACGCCGCCTGTGCCGATGGAGAGCGAGAGGGCGTCGGTGGTGGCGAAGAGGGGGTCGTGGCAGGTGGCGCAGGAGGTGTCGCGGTTGCCGGAGAGGAGCTTGCTGGTGAAGAGTGCCTGACCGAGCGCGAGGGCCTCTGGCGAGGCCGTCGCGGGAGTCGGTGGCGTAGCGAGTGCCGCGGCTGCTGCTGCCGTTCGGAGTTGTTCAATGAGCTCCTCGCGGGAGGGCGCCGTCGGCTCGTCGCTGCAGGCTGCAGAGAGCAGCAGCAGCAGCGCGCAGGTGGAGCGGGTGGCGAAGTGGCGTAGCATGGGCCTCCGAGGGTGCTCTCTGGGTTAGGGGGAGTGGGCTCCGGAGGCAAACCTTGCGCGGCCGCGACGCGCTTTCTGTGCGGTCCGCGCGGAGGTGCGATTGTGGACATCACCTGCGTCGCGTGGTATCCGCCGCCCGCCTTCTTAGGGGTTTTGCCGTGCTGATTGATCTTCATACCTACTCGCGTGCCTCGGGTGGCGCTTCCGTCGACAACGTTGTGAGCGCTGCTCGCGCCGCCGGCCTCGACGCCGTTCTGTTCGCGGACCGCGAAGCCTCTGCCGAAGTGGCGCGTGGCATCGCCCGCGGCACGTTCGGAGACTTCCGCGTGTTTGTCGGCGTTGAGCTGTCGACCCGCGGTGGCGATGCCATCCTGGTGCTGCCGCAGATCGACCCCTACCTGACCCGCGAAGAGTGGCGTGAGCTGATCGCCTTCGGTCGCCCGACGCTCGAAGATGTGGTGAACTACGCAGAGCGCGAAGGCGGCGTGGTGCTGCTCGCGCATCCCTACGACCGCGACCGCAAGCTGAGCCCGCGCGACCGCATGTTTGTGCACCAGCGGCTCTCGGGCATCGAGGTGGGCAGCAACGGCTCTCACCCCTCGTCCAACGCTGTGGCGCTCGAGGCTGTCGGCTACTCCGGCGTGCCTGCCTTCGGCGGCTCTGCTGCCACGGGCGTGCAGGCCAATGAGCCTCGCTGGGCGACGCTGCTGAGCGGCACCCCGTCGAACCATGCGGAGCTCGTGGAGCTCCTTAAGGCTGGCAACTTCTGGGCTGTGGAGATCTACCCGCCCGGTGTTGCGCCGCGCATTGCTCGCGACGATCGCGGCCCGCGCCGTGACGACCGTGGCCCCCGCCCCGAGGGTGGTGATCGTGGTCCGCGCCGTGACGACCGTGGCCCCCGCCCCGAGGGTGGTGACCGTGGTCCTCGCCGTGACGACCGTGGCCCCCGCCCCGAGGGTGGTGATCGTGGTCCGCGCCGTGACGACCGTGGCCCCCGCCCCGAAGGCGGCGATCGTGGTCCTCGCCGTGATGACCGTGGCCCTCGCCCCGAAGGCGGCGATCGTGGTCCTCGCCGTGATGACCGTGGCCCTCGCCCCGAG
>CANMDT010000009.1 GCA_947496715.1 Myxococcales bacterium | reverse complement strand
TGCTCGTGACGCTGTCGCAAGAGGGTGGTCTGGTGCAGGCACGCGCCAAGGTCTGTGGGATGCACATCGAGGGCTCCAAGCTGGTGCGTACCTCCATCCCGCCAGCGCTCGTGCGGGCGATGCCAGAGCAGAGCTGGCAGACCAGGCTCAGCGCCAGCGATGGCAAGCTCCAGCTCGCGCCATGGGCACGCTGGGATGTGCTCGGCGCGCGGCTCTCTGCACCCGACAGCGAGAAGCTGCCGACCGAGGCGAGCGACGCGCGGGTTTTCGATCAGGATGGCGATGGTAAGCCCGGCGTCACCGTCGCCGTGCGAGGCATGATCGACGGCGAGATCTTCGTGACACAGAAGGGTTGGTCGGAGCTGCGGCCGGAGCGGGTGACGGCCGACAGCATCAGCGGCTCGGTGCGCTGGCGTCAGACGCAGACCATCTTGGGGGCCAGCTCTAGGTTCCTCTCGAGCGGGCCGGAGACCCGGCCCGATCCCAAGCCGGAGGCCAACTGGTTTTCGTCGCGGCGCATGGCCGCAGGGGCGAGCTGCGCAGAGGTCTCCGCGCTACCCGCCAGCTTCTTCCGCAGGTAGCAGGAAGGCTGCGAGCTGGCGGGCGACCTCCTCGGGCGCCTCGGTGAGCGGCAGGTGGCCTGTGCGCGGAACCTCGACCACCTCCACCGAGGGCCAGATGGCGCGCCAGCAGAGGATGGAGGCGTGAATGGCCGCGAAGGTCTTGCCTCCGCGCAGGATGAGCGCGGGCTGTTTGTAGACCGCGAAGGGGGCAACCGAGCCGACCTCGTCGAGGATGCGGAGGGTGTTCCAGGCGGTGGCTGGAGGCACCGCGGAGAAGGAGGCTGTGAGGTCGGTGTCGGCCTCGCGCTTGCTGGCGAGCGAGAGGTTGGTGAACCATCGGCCGATCGGATTGGCGAAGGTGGACCAGAAGAAGAGCCGGCCCACGAGCGGTACGAGGAAGATTTTAAGATACCAGGGCATGAAGGCGAAGGGATCGACCAGCACCAGCCGCTCGAATCTACCCGGCTGCTGCTGCATGGCCGCAAGTCCGGCGATGGCTCCGCTGCAGTTTCCGAGCAGGTGAAGGGGCGCATCGGGGAGCAGCTGCAGGAGCGCCTCGATGCGTCTCAGATAGGCGGTTCGCTCCCAGTGCTCGAGCGGCGCCGATGCTCCGTAGCCGGGCATGTCGGGGGCCCAGAGCGTGAAGCGGGGGTCGAGGTGCTGGGCGAGCGCGGCAAAGGTCTCGTGGCTCCCGCCCCAGCCGTGCAGCGCGAAGAGGTGCACAGGGCCGTTGCCCCAGCGCATGAGGCAGTCTGGGGCTCCGGCGGGGGTCACGGGCGTGGGCAGCAGGGGAGACACGGAGGGGCGCTCAGTAGGATCGCGGCAGGCCGAGCGTCTGCTCGGCGAGGAAGTTGAGGATCATCTCGTTGGAGATGGGCGCGGTCTTGAAGAGCCGCATCCCCTCCCAGAGTTGGATGACCCCGATCTCCTGATCGAAGCCGTTGCCGCCCAATGTCTGGATGGTCCGGTCAACAGCGAAGACGCCGAGGTCGGAGGCCATGTACTTGGCCATGTTGGACCAGACGCCGGTCTGCGCGAGGTCGTCGCCGCGGTCGAAGGAGGTGGCCGCGCGCCAGGTCATGAGGCGGGTGGCCTCCTGCTGGATCTTCACCTGGGCGAGCGGGTGTTGGATGGCCTGGTAGGAGCCAATGGGGGCGTTGCGGAAGACCTTTCGCTCCCGGGCATAGTCGCAGGCGATCTCGAGGCAGTACTCGGTCACGCCGACGATGGTGGCGGCGATGAGGATGCGCTCGGGATTGAGGGCAAGGAAGAGCGGCAGCGCGCCCTGATCTACCTCGCCGATGATGTTCTCGGCGGGGACGCGGGCGTTGTCGAAGGTGACGGTGAACTGGCGGGCGCCTTCGATGCTGCCGGTCGCCATCGGGGTGAGCGTAACGCCCTCGGCGCGGGGGTCGACGAGGAAGAGGGTGAGGCCGTGCGCGCGCGGCAGCCCCAGCGCATCGCAGTCGTGGCGGCTCGTGGTGCGGGCAACGACGAGGATGTAGTCGGCGCAGTCGGCAGCGGTGATCCACTGCTTCTCGCCCGTGAGGAGGAAGGAGTCGCCGTCGCGCTTCGCCATGGTGGAGATGCGGAAGGTGTTGGTGCCGGCATCGGCCTCGGTGACCGCGAATGCGAGCTTGCGGCGGCCTGCGGCGATCTCGGGGAGCCAGGCCCGCTTCATCTCCTCGGAGGCACCCCGCACGATGCAGAGCGCGTCCATGGAGGTGAGCGCAAAGAGCGGGTGCGAGACGCCGAAGGCCGCCATCTCCTCGGAGAGGAAGACCATCGACATGATGCCCATGTTGGTGCCGCCGTAGGCCTCGGGGATCATGGCGCCCATGAAGCCTGCGTCGGCCACCGCCGCCCAGAGCTCGGTGGGGAATTCGCGGCGGTACATCGCCTGCCGGAGCTCTCGGCGGCGCGGCGCGAAGCGGGCGAGGAGCTTTCGCACCCCGTCGCGGACCATGAGCTGTTCTTCACCGAGATCGAAGCAGAGTGACATCGTTGCTCTCCGTCAGGCGACCGCGTTCTTCGGCGGAATCTTGGCCATCGCTCGCTCCGCCATCGCGGTAATGGTGAGCGTCGGGTTGACGCCGAGGTTGGCGCCGATCATCGAGCCGTCGACCACATACAGCCCCTTGTAGTTAAAGACCCGGTTGTCGGTGTCGATAACGCCGTCGGCCGCATCTTTGCCCATGGGGCAGCCGCCGAGGATGTGGGCGGTGGTGGTGGTGTCGAGGGCCACCTCGGGGAGCACGGAGCCGGGTACGCCGCCCATCTTGGCTGCCAGCCGCTGCGCAACCTCGTTGGCCGCGGGCATGAAGGTGGGCGGGGCCTTCTTGTCGCCCCAGTCGCTGGAGAGGGTCTTGCTGAAAGGCCACCACCAGTGGCGCTTGTGGTTGAGCCGCATGGAGTTGTCGACGGCCTGCATTGCGAGCACGATGGCCACCGTCTTCGACCAGCCGAAGGGCCAGAGGCTGCGCAGGAAATGACGGGGATGTTTGACGATCTCCTTGAGCCAGTAGAACTGGCGCGGGAGCGGTCCACCGCCTGCGTGGACGGTGGTCAGAAAGGCCATGGCGTCGGCGTTCGGCCCGTAGCGAACAATCTCGATGTGGGTGCCGTCCGGCGTGAGACCGCCCGAGCTGATTGCCACGCCGCGGGAGATGTCCTTTCCGGGCACCATTACCCCCTGAATCGACTCCGAGTTGGTCCGCACATAGGTGCCCAGCGTGTCGGAGACCTGCGCGAGCGAGCCTCGGTCCTTGCACTCGGACAGCAGCTTGACGGTGCCGAGCACGCCGGCAGCGAAGATGACCTGTTTGGCGCGAAGCGTCTTGCGGCTGAAGCCGAGCCAGCCGGTCGGTGTGGTCACCACCTCGTAGCCGGCCGAGCCGTCACGCCTTCCCGATGCATCGGGGAGTGGCCGAACGTCGCGCACCTTGGTGTCTGGGATGACCTCCGCTCCGAGCTTCTCGGCAAGGTAGAGGTAGTTCTTATCGAGCGAGTTCTTGGCGCCGACGTTGCAGCCGATCATGCAGGCGCCGCAGAAGGTGCAGCCGGTGCGGGTGGGACCTTCGCCGCCGAAGTAGGGGTCTGCGACCTCCTTGCCGGGCTCTCCGAAGAAGACGCCGACGGTGTGCTTCTTGAAAGAGTCCCCTGTGCCCATGTCGTCGAGGACCTCTTTGAGGGCACGGTCGGACTCGAAGATGGCGGGCGGCTCGTGGGAGCCCAGCATGCGGCGGGCCTCCGCGTAGTAGGGGGCGAGTTCGGCGCGCCAGTCGGGGCCGAGCTCCTTCCAGCGGGGGTCGTTGAAGAAGCCGTCGAAGGGCTCGAGGTGGGTGTTGGCATAGACGAGCGAGCCGCCACCGACGCCGGCACCGTGGAAGATGACGACATCTTTGAAGGTGGTGATCGAGAGGATGCCGTGCATGCCGAAGAGGGGCGCCCAGATCGACTTCCAGAGGTTCCAGTTGCTCTTGGCATACTCGCCCGTCACGAAGCGCCGGCCCTGCTCAATGACCGCGACTTTGTACCCCTTGCTTGCCAGTCGGTAGGCCGAGACACTGCCGCCAAAGCCCGAGCCGATGATGATGTAGTCGTAGTCGGTGTCGGACATGGTCTCTCCCTGGCGCCGGCGGCGGAGCTCGAAGGAGCCGAGCTAGGCATTGTGACCCTACTTGTGAACCGAAGGCTGACAACATTCCTTGCGCTCCGAAGCGGTGACGCGCTGCGCAATCGGTGACCCCAATCCGTCCTGCAGTCGCAGCCCGCGCAAGTTGGCGCAGGTACCAAAAGGGGCTAAAGTCGCGTGTCGCTTGTGTGACTCTTTCGAAAGAGGTTTGAAATGTCCCGATCCCTCGTGCGCTCTCTGCTCTGTCTGCTCGCCGGACTGACCCTCTCTCTGGCTGCCTGCGGCGACGAGGCCAAGACCAGTGCCGTGGCCGACACCGGCACGGCGGACGGCTCCGGCGACGGTTCCGGCCTTGCAGACACGACCGAGTCTGACGGCTCCGGCTCCGGCGAAGACACAAGCGCTGATGTCTATCCGACGGTCTCCTGCACGGCCGACCGCGACTGCCCCGAGTTCGGGCTCTGCGTCGATAGCCTCTGCCAGGCCGCACCTACCTGCCGCGCACTCGACGATTGGCCGAAGTGCCAACGCCTCCTCAACGCCATCAAGCCCGACCTCGGTCGCTTCGCAGCCTGCATCGACCGCGTCTGCCGCGTCCGCTGCACGCTCGACTCGGAGTGCATCGAGGGTGAGACCTGCACCGACTTCGGCGAGTGCCGTCCGTTCACCAGCGAGGTCACCGGTGAGGCTCCAGGCGGTGATGTGCCTGGCACCTTCCGCGCAGGCTTTTCGAGCACGCTGATGAACTTCCCCATCGGCACGGAGATGGGCGGTTTCGGCGAGCGCGCTGCCTTCGAAGACGGCCGCTATGCGACAACGCTCCGCGCCTCTGTGGGCGAGACGCAGGGCCTGTTCGCCAGGACCATGGTCATCGATAACGGCAGCCGGCAGCTCATGTTCATCCGGCTCCCCGTTATCTTCATCGACTCCGCCTTCCACGAGGCCATCGCCCGCCACCTCCAGGAGCGCACCGGCAAGGACTGGCGCGACAGCCTCGTCATCTCGACCACCCACACCCACTCCGGCCCCTGCCGCCACTGGCACATGCCCAGCGACAATGCGGCCCCCATCGGCGCCTTTGGCATCGGCAACTTCCACCAGCAGTTCTTCGACTGGCTCATCGACTCCACCATCGAGTCGGCCGACGCCGCCCTCGATGACCTCCGCCCTGCCAAGTTCGGCGCGAAGATTGTCGAGGCCTTCGACACCGATGATCAGGTGGGCCGCGACCGCTGGAGCCAGACCCCCCACTTCGACGACAACCGCGTGCTCCTCTTCAAGGTGGCCGAACTCGACGGCCGCACCCGCGGAGTGCTCTTCTCCTTTGCTGCCCACGGCACACTCAACGGCTCCGACTACGTGACCGGCGATGCGCTCGGCGGCGCGGAAGAAGAGCTCGGCTATGCGCTCAGCGCCGATGCCGATGCCAACGTTCAGACCATGTACTTCAACCAGAACTCCGGCTCCATGAGCCCCGCCGGCGACTACGGCGGCCACTCCTTCCCCGCCTCCGCAGAGCGGCTCGGCCAGGCCTTCACCGAGAAGGTGAAGGGAGAGCTCGACGCGCTCGAGACCAAGACCGATGTGGAGCTCGACGGCTTCACCTACCGTTTCCCCGTCACCTACGACCTGCTCGGCTACGAGCGCGATGAGTTCTCCGCCACACCGCCCCGCCCCTTCGGCGGAGAGTACCACTACGGCGGCCTCTCCTGCGTCGACGGCCAGCGCCCGACCAACGACCAGGACCCCACCACCTTCCAGCGCACAGACCATCTGGTCTGCTCCGCCGCCCTCCACTTCCTCATCTTCAACCGGCCGCCGACCATGCTGCTGCGCTCGCAGATCACGGCGCTCAAGGTCGACGGCCTCACGCTCGTCACCATGCCCGGTGAGCTTGCCGAAGAGCTCTCCTGGGATGTGCTCCAGAAGGCCAGAAACGACCTCGGTATCGACCCGCTCACCGCATGGACCTTCGGCTACGCCCAGGACCACTTCTTCTATCTGCTCCCCACCAACCTCCGTGGCGACAAGCCCCCCTTCCCCGGCTTTGTGGACGACTACGCACCGGATGACTTCCCCGACTACACCTTCTCCTTCCTGCAGGGTGGCTACGAGAGCACCGTGAGCCCCTGGGGTCCCAAGCTCGGCGACTACATGCGCGACCGGGCCGTCGACGCCATGAAGATCCTCGGCGACCGCACCGCAACACCCGGCGTGGCGACCGCACTGCCGAGCCAGTTCACAGACGTCGAAGAGGAGCCCTTCCCCATCGACACCACGCCGATCGAGCGGGTCGGCCTGATCCTTCAGGACATGCCCGAGACCGTCGAGCGGCTGCAGCCCGCGGAGTTCGCCTGGGTCGGTGGCGACCCCGGTGCCGAGATGCCGCAGGCGCCGCTGGTCATCCTCCAGAAGCTCGGCAGCGATGGCGTGACCTTCGAGAATGTCATCCTCCCCGACTTCACCACCTACTCCAACCGGTCGAGCCGCTTCCTCACCCGTATCCGGCAGCCCGACGAGGTGGAGTGGCAGTGGGTTGTGCGCTGGGAGGAGCTCTACAACTTCCCCGCCGGCACCTACCGCTTCTATGTCTCGGGCAGCTACCTCTCCTCGCTGACCGACACGACCTTCACCCCCTATGTCATCAACAGCAGGCCCTTCGAGCTGCTCCCGACAGGGCTGAATGTGACGGCGACGCAGAGCGGCAACACCATCACCGGCACGCTCGGCTACGACGCCGACGCGCAGATGAACTTCTCGCTCAACTTCGATGCTGACCCCGGCGCGGTCTCGGGCAACTACCGACTTCGCAACAGCTGGACGCCCTCGGGCTCCGAGCCGCCGGCCGTCGCGGGCACCGATGTAACCGAGAGCAGCTTCGATCTCACCCTTCGGCAGGGAACCTCTGCAGCCGCGCTTCCGGCAGGCGCCATCACCCTCACCACCGTTGGTCAGGATGGCGGACCGCGCCGCCCCGTCACCACCTACAACATCGATGTCTCGACGCTCACGAGCGGCGTCTGGGAAGCGGTGGTGAGCGTCACCGACCTGCACGGCAATGCGGGCACCACCACCATCTCGATCACCATCCCCTGATCCGCCGCCCTGCGCGGCCGTTACCCCCTACGGAATTGTCCATGTCTCTGATGCGTATCAGCAGCCTCTCTGCTCTCCTTCTCTTCGCAGCCTGCACCACCGAGGTCACCGTCAACACCCGCGAGAGCGGCGGTGGAGGCGGTGGCGGTGGCGGAAGCACCGATACGGGCTCCGACACAGGCGCCGGCGCCGGCCCTGATTACCAAGTCGATGCGACGGTTTCGGGCGGCTCCGCTCCCGGCAGCTTCACCGGAAGCACCGAAGCGGCGGTTGAGGGACAGTACACCGCCTCGGTCCTCCAGGGCGCACTCATCGTTAACCTCGCCTCGGCCGACGGCACCATCATCTCCTTCCAAGTCGACACGACCGGCACGGAGCTGCCCGGCAGCGTCGCCATCACCGGCGCACCGCCCGAGGGCACCTGGCTCACCACCACGGGTGCAACCGGCATCCGCGAGAGCAGCGGCGGCGCCATCCGCATTGGCCAGTGCCCCAACACCGCCGGTACCACCATCTCGGGCTCCTTCGAGAATGTGGCGCTGAACAATGTGACCACCCAGTCGCCCGACGGCACCCTCTCGGGCAGCTTCCGTGCGACCGTCGTCACCAGCGATGGTTCGGCCAACTGCGCCGCCCCGGTTGAGACCGACACCGGCACCGCAGACACCGGCGGTGGTGGCGGCAGCTGCGCTGCCAACCCCGACGTCTGCACCGGCCCCTGCTGCCCCTACCTGGAGCCCTACGGCACCTGCCTCACCAGCTGCATCTTCGCCGGCAACCCCTTCGACCCCGCGACCATCGCGGCCTGCGCCAGCTCCTGCAAGGACGACGCCGGCATCACGGGCGACGCGGCCTGCAACGGCCCCTGGATCGCACTCGAGCAATGCGACGCAGCCAACGGCTGCAGCCAGCTCGAAGAGACCCCGGCCTGCAACGCTGACAACAACTGCGACCCGACGCAGAACTGCCTGCTCGACAACTGCTGCGCCCAGACCATCGCGGTCTTCAACTAAGGCGCTCGCGGGGGAGCAGGAGACCCGTTCCGGTCTCCGCTTCCCCTCCGCACTTCTGCCGTTACGGTCGGTGAGGGCCTAGCCCTTGTCGTCTGCGTCGGCCGCTGCAACCCGGCCCGAGGCCTGGTCTTCGGCCATGTGGCAGAGCTTGTACTTCTTGCTGCTGCCACACCAGCAGAGGTCGTTGCGGCCGAGCGTTGCCACGAACTTGGGCGGCGGCGGCAGCTCCACCGGCGCGGCGGGTTGGGCCTGTGCAACCGGCGCGGTGGCCGTGATTGCCACTGGAGCGGCGGGACGGGGCGCCGGACGCTGCTGCTGGATGCTGAGGGAGAGGTCGGTGCGCATGATGACCCGGGTGATCTCCACCTGGGTCTCGGCGACCAGCGCAGTGAACTGCTCGAAGCCCTCCTTCTTGTAGATCTGCTTGGGGTCGCGCTGCGCGTAACCGTGCAGACCTACCGACTCACGCAGCGACCGCATCCCTTCGAGCTGATCGACCCAGCGGCGATCGATCTCGATGAGATAACGCTCGCGGGCGAACTCGAGGAAGACCTCCTTGGGGGTCATCGGCGTGTAGTCCGGATCGTCTGCGAACCGCTCATTGATGAAGGCTGCGCGATCGGCCGCGGCCTCGCACTTGGCGTTGTAGGCCTGCTTCACGCGGCGCCAGATGAACTCCTCGGCATCCTGCCGGCCGCGCGGGATGGCCTCCTCCTCGGTCTCCACGCCGAAGACATCCTTGAGCTCGCGAACGAGGCCCGAGTAGTCGCGCTCGTCGAGCCGGGCGTCGGGGTTGGCGTAGTGCTCGAGCAGCTTGCGGACGGTGTCTTCGAGGGCGTCGAGGACCAGCTCCTCGAGCTTCTCCTTGTGGAGCACCTTTCGGCGCAGCGAATAGATGGTCTTGCGCTGCATATCCATGACGTCGTCGTATTCGAGCAGGTGCTTGCGCATGTCGAAGTTACGCCCTTCAACCCGCTTCTGCGCCCCTTCGATGGAGCGCGAGACCATGCCCGACTCGATGGGCATCCCCTCTTCCATACCGAGGCGGGCCATGAGGCCCTGGATGCGGTCGGCGCCGAAGCGCTTCATCAGCTCATCTTCCAGCGAGATCATGAAGCGAGACTCGCCCACATCACCCTGACGGCCGGCGCGGCCGCGGAGCTGGTTGTCGATGCGTCGCGACTCGTGCCGCTCGGTGCCGAGGATGAAGAGGCCTCCCGCCTTGAGTACCTCTTCGCGCTCCGCCTTGGAGGAGACCTTGAACCGCTCATGCGCTGCCTCGAACTCGGGCGAGGTGTCGTCACCGACCTCGAGTTTGGCCATCAGCTCGGGGTTGCCGCCAAGGAGGATGTCGGTGCCGCGACCGGCCATGTTGGTCGAGATGGTGACGGCGCCCTTGCGGCCGGCCTGCGCGATGATGGTCGCCTCACGGGCATGCTGCTTGGCGTTGAGCACCTCGTGAGCGATGCCGTTCTTGGTCAGAATCTTGGAGATGACCTCCGACTTGTCGACCGAGACGGTACCGACCAGCACGGGCTGCTGCTTCTTGTGGCAGGCCTCGATCTGCTCGATGATCGCGTTGAACTTCTCCGGCTCCGTCCGATAGACGAGGTCGCCGTGGTCGGTCCGGATGGTCTTGCGATTGGTCGGGATGGCGATGACTTCGAGGTTGTAGGTCTTCTTCAGCTCCTCCTCTTCCGTCTGCGCGGTACCTGTCATGCCGGCGAGCTTGGAGTACATGCGGAAGAAGTTCTGGAAGGTGATGGTCGCCATGGTGACCGACTCACTCTTGATGGAGACGCCCTCCTTGGCCTCGATGGACTGGTGGAGGCCGTCGGACCAGCGGCGGCCATGCATGAGGCGACCGGTGAACTCGTCGACGATGACGACCTTGTCGTCCTGGACCACATACTTTTCGTCGCGCTTGTAGAGGGTGTGGGCCTCCAGCGCCTTGTTCACATGGTGAACGAGCTCGATGTTGGCTGCGTCGTAGAGGTTGTTGACCCCCATCTGCTCTTCGATGGCTTCGACGCCGGCGTCGAGGAGCGAGACGGAGCGGTGCTCCTCGTCCACGATGTAGTCGCGGTCGCGCTTGAGCAGGCCCACGACCGTGTTGAGGCGGAGGTAGAGTTCGGCGGCCTCACCGGCGTCGCCCGAGATGATGAGCGGCGTGCGCGCCTCGTCAATCAGGATGGAGTCAACCTCGTCGACAATGGCAAAGTGGAGGCCGCGCTGGACGAGGCCGGCGACGTCGCGCTTCATGTTGTCGCGGAGGTAGTCGAAGCCGATCTCGTTGTTCGTCACGTAGGTGATGTCGCAGGCGTAGGCGGCGCGACGGGCCGTGTCGGTGAGCGACTGGTCGGGGTAGACCACGCCGGTGCTGAGCCCGAGGAACCCGTAGAGTTTGCCCATCCAGGCAGCATCGCGCCGCGCGAGGTAGTCGTTGACCGTAACGAGGTGGGCGCCCTTGCCTTCGAGCGCGGTGAGGAAGAGCGGTAGGGTGGCGGTAAGCGTCTTTCCTTCGCCCGTCTTCATCTCGGCGATGGAGCCTTCAAAAAGCACCATGCCTCCGACAAGCTGCACGTCGTAGTGGCGCATGCCGAGCGCGCGGCGCCCGCCTTCACGGCAGACTGCGAAGGCCTCCGGGAGCATGCTCTTGGTTGACTCACCCTTTTCGCAGCGGCGGCGGAACTCGGCAACGCGGCTTCGGAGTTCGTCGTCAGTGAGGTTGGTCAGCGACGATTCGAGCTCGTTGATGCGCTGGGCGACGGGCCGAAGGCGCTTCATGCTACGATCGTGCTTGGTGCCGATGACCTTGGCAATGACTGACTCAATCATGGAAACACTTCGCGCAGACGGGGAGGCTTTAACAGCGCCGCCTGCCTACCGATTCCCGCCCGCAGTGGCAATCACAGCGCGGCGGCTGCGGGCTTTGACCCCTCCACCTCGACAGGCTATCCTCGTTAGCGGCGTCCACCG
Organism: Myxococcales bacterium; assembly: GCA_947496715.1. GTDB lineage: Bacteria > Myxococcota_A > Bradymonadia > REDH01 > REDH01 > CAIWGR01. Next base: position 38,457 of record CANMDT010000009.1, on the reverse strand, counting down.
ATCGGCAACCAGCCCCAGACGAGGGTCCGGCTCGGCTCGGGCGGCGCCAGCAACCCATCGCTCACCATGCTCACCCGCCTCCGCTCCATGCTCCTCGCGGACGGGGTCCTCACCGCAGAGGACCTCGCAACGGCTGATGCATCGAGACAGGCGATGAAGAGCGATCTGGCGACCGAGCTGTTGCTCTCCCAGAGGCTGAACGAAGCCGTGCTAACCCGTTATCTTGGGCGTGCCTGCGGGCTCCCTACCGTGGGGCCGGATGACTTCTACGCGGTGCTACCTGGCGTGCTTGGGCGGCTTCCTCTGCACCGGGCGCGGCAGCTCTCTGCTGTCCCCTTCCACGAAGATGCGAGCGACCTGCGCGTTGCGGTCTCATCGCCGCTGCCCCTGGCGGAGCGCGAACGGCTCGAGGCGGAGAGCGGCAAAGCGGTGCGGCAGTATGTGACGCCGGAGTTCAGAATCACGCAGGCGCTCCACCTGCTGCACGGAGCTCCGCTGCCAGCCAAGGTGGCTGCGGTCCTGGCGGTGATGGCCGACCCCTTCCGGATCTCGCTCGCGCCAGCGCCGGGCGCAGACCGCTGGGGCGGCCGCAACTGGAGCACCGCGGAGGTCATCGCACTCTTCGATGCCTCTTCCGACCGCGACGAGATCCTGCTCGCCGCCCTCTCCTTTCTCGGCGTCTACTTTCCGCGCCGCATCCTGCTCGCAGTGGGCAAGGGCAAGGTGCAGGGCTACGGGTATCAGGGGCTCGACACCCCTGCCCGTCCGATCGAGTCGCTGGAGCTCAAGCCACCGGCCGGCAGCGCGCTCGCGCTGCTCTGCGAACGAGACGAGCCCTTCCGCGGCCCGCCTCACCGTGCCGGTCTTGCGCCGCTCTACCACGGACTGGGCGTCGCTCCGCCAGACGAACTGCTGGCGATTCCCATACGCATCGCCAACCGGACGGCCATGCTCGCCATCTGCGACCTCACGGAGGGCCACGATTTCAGCGCGCTGGCCGTGGTGCTGGGCGCAATCACACGCATGAGCGAGGCTCTCCAGCGGCTCATCCTTGTCCGCAAGGGCTCCCGCACCGACCTATCCACCCTGAGGCCGGCGGAGCCAATGACGAGCGCGTCCCCACCGACCGCCGTCAGCGCGACCGCCGTCCGAGCGCTTGCGGCGCTGTCCACGCTGCCGATGCCGAACCTCGACCTTTCGCTCTTTGCAGAGCAAGCCCCGCTGCCTCAGCAGGGTTCGGCAGATGAGTTCGAGGCCCTTCGCATCGCAGCCGAAGCTGCAGTGCAGCGGTCCGCCACCGTCCCTCTCTCAGCGCTGGGCCAAGGCCGCTCGACCTCGGCGCTGTCGCCCGTTGCCAACGCTGTGCAGCTCAATGAGAGCAGCGACGAGAGCCTGGCGGAGACGGGGCCGGAACGGCCTTCGCCGCTCACAGAACAGTTCGTTGCGCAGCTCGCCTTCTCCGATGCCCGTGTTCGCGCCGCCTCGCTCCGCGCCAGCGCTGGCGGGACCGACGAAGTCCCCGAGCTGCCAAGCGGCGCCTACGCTTTGGTCCTCTCCGCCACCCAGGCGCTCGAAGCCTCGACACCCCTCCAGCGGGTCACCGGCATCCTTGCAGAGCTCCTCGAGGAGACCGCTGCGGCCGGGAACAGCGCTCTCTCGGCCACCCACCCGGAACCCTTCAAGGCAACCGCCGAGATTCGGACAGCGGCGGAGTCCTGGCTCGCGGCCCGCTCCGCCAGCCATGCTGCCGTCTTGGCCGAGGCCGCAGAGCCCGTCCGCCACCACGATGCCCACACCCACCGGCTCCGCGGCATCGCGGCAGAGCCTGTGGAGCTCGACCTGGAACTCGCCATCACCCAGACGGAGCCGCGGCCGGCGAATGTTGAGGCCCTGCTGGCGGGCAGCACCCGCGACCGCTCAACCGTGGCCCTACTCGAGGCGCTCGAGGGCAGCGACACCGTCCTCTCTCGTGCCGCCATGCAGGAGCTGCTCGGCCGCGGCAAGGCTGCAGCAACCGAGGTCATCGACCGCTTTCCCGGCCACCGCAAAATCGAACGGCGCATCCCAGAGCAGGCGCTCCGCCCCCTCGAGGAGCACGGAAGCATCCTCTGGCTCGCCGGACTTCAGCCCGCGATCTACGCTCCACTGCTCGTGCCGCTCATGCGCAGCGACAACGATGACACCCGCTACTACGCCACGCTGATTGTCACGCGGGACGGGTCCGACGAGTTTATCTCGGACATTGTGGAACGCATCTTCGACCGCGACGACCAGACCCGCGGCATCGCACTGCGGTTCGTTGAGTCGGTGCGCGGCTCGCGCCCCATGAACGCCCAGATTCCGGCCATCCGGCTCCGGCTCCGAGAGGGTGACGAACACAGCCGAAGCGCCGCCATCTCCGCGCTGATGATTCTGCGGGACGAGCTCTGCATCCCGGCGCTCATCGAACTCCTCGGCCACCCGAGCTTGCACGACAGGGCAGCGACCGCGCTCACCCGAATCGCCTTCCTGCCGAGCGATCTCGACGCTGCCGCCTGGACCAAGTGGCACAAGGCACACGGCCCGGACGGACGCCTCGCCTGGCTCCTCGACGCCATGATCCACAAAGACAGGCGCGTGCGTGACAACGCTGCCAAGGAGCTGCGCATGACGCCGCGGCTGACGGTCAACTATCACCCCGACCTCGACCGCGACGCGCTCGAGTCTGCCCGCCGGACGGTCCAGCGGTTCTTCGCCCGATGAGCCACCGCCACGCAGTGCTGTGGGCCACCGCAGCAGGGCTCGTCGTGGGGCTGCAGGGTGCGACGGCGCAGGCGCACTCTCGGCGCATCGAGCATGGTCCTACACGGCCGAGCTTGGTCGGCATTGCGCCGCCCGACGGCGTGAGCCCGCGGCTCATCGTGCGTCACCGTACTGATACCGGCCCGGCGATCGAGGCCGACCCGGCGACACTCACCGACCCGCGCACGGGCGCCCGCTTCGCCGAGCATGCCCATGGAGAGCCGCTCCTTCGCAGCGGGCTGGGCCTGCGCACCGAACTTGTCATCGATGCGGCGGCGGTCTGCCCCGCCTCCGACCTCGCTGCGGCGCGCTACCGGCTGCGCGACCTCGCCAATGCGCTGCGACACACCTTCACACCGGGCGAGCGGTATGCCATCACGCTGCTGGAGACCGGCAAGCCTGCTGCGCGCCTTGAGCCTACAGACCGCCCCGCCGAGGCGCTCGCCTGGCTCAGCGCGCAGTGTGCTACCCGGCCTGCCACGACGGCGCCTGCGTCCTTCGACGCGCGCGGGATGGCAGCGCTCATGGAGATGGTGCAACCCACCGCCGGGCCGAACGAGACGCTGGTCTGGCTGCTCTTCACGGCGGGCAAAGAGGCGCGACTGTCGGCTGCCGATGGCCCGCTGCTGGCCGGTGTCGGCGTCGCGCTGCTCGAGAGCTTCACGCTCACGGAGCCGCCCGCCACGCTAACGCCCAAGTCGGAGCGCCAGCCCGGCGCCTACCAGACAGACCCCATCGTGGCACAGCTCAAGAGCGCGGGCGTGCGAACCGCACCTGAGGCCGGCAGCGCCTGGTCCCCCTTCTGCACCGCACTCGCGGGCGCCGGCGGAAACTGCCTGATGGGCGGGTTGATCTCGGGTGGCAACGCCGTGGTCTCGCAGCGGCTCCTCGGCGAAGGGCAGGCGCTCTTCGTGACGCCGGCAAGCTGCCTGCCGGAAGGGCTTGAACTGCTCGAACTTGCGACCGAGACGGGCAAGGTGCTGGTCCCTGCGGCGCGGCTTACGGCGGCGCAGTGCGACAGCTGGCAGTTGCCAGTTCAACCAGCCGCGCCGAAGCAATGGACGGGGTGGCTTGCTGCGGCCGCGGCGCTGTTGGCCGGTGCCCTAACTCTGCTCGGACGGAGGAGGCAGCGAGCCACCGCCTCGGGCGAACCCGGTTAGAGCTCGGTCACGCTGAGCTGCACATTGCCGCAGGTGAAGGTGCTCCGCGTGAACTGCTCAGCAACGATGTAGTAGGTGCCGGCATCAAGCGTGGCCTCGAACTGCGACTGGCGCGGCTGTACCTCGCCGGTGCAACCGTTCGTGATATCCGAGTCGGCGCAGAGGATGTCATCGGCGCAGACCAGCTCGCTCTCGGCCACGTCGCAGCTGCTCCGGAGGTAGAGCAGCGTGTCGATTGCGGCGCTGCTGTCGGCATCCTGAAGGTCAAAGAGCAGGGTGGCCGGGGCATCGAGGGTGAGCTCGAAGATCGCATCCTCGTCGTCCGACATGTAGCCGCCCGTACAGTCATTGGTGCCGCCCACGCTCTCGACATCATCGCCTGCGCCGCAGAGGTCGAATTCGAGCAGAGCTCCGACGACAATGGGGGTGGAGTCCTCGACCGTGCAGCCAGCACCAGGCAGCGCGTTGCAGGCCCCGGTGGTTCCGTTGCAACCGGCCGGGCAGACCTCGGTCGACGCCGGGCCCGCTCCCGTCCCGTCGCAGATGCCTCGGGTGACGGCATCGACACAGTAGGCAGCAGCGGGGGTACAGACCGGGTCGATGCAGCCGGAGCGGCCGTCTGCATCGGTCGCACAAATCTGCGCCGTGCTGGAGCAGCGGGTCCGGCCGAGCGCCGAGCCGTCGGCGGCGCAGGTGATGAGCACATTGCCGACGCAGGAGGTCGAAGAGGGCTCGCAGACCGGCGGGGTTGTGTCGGTAACGGTGGTATCATCCACGGTCGTATCGATTGTGGTCGTATCATCGACCGTCGTGTCGGCCGTTGTGTCGGACACGGTGGTGTCGTCAACGGTCGTATCGATTGTGGTCGTATCGTCCACCGTCGTGTCGGCCGTCGTGTCGCCCACGTCCTCCACTTGGGTGTCGAGCGAGACGGCGCTGTCGGTTGCGGTATCGGAGCCGGCGTCCTGCTCAGCGCCACTGTCGTCACCGCCGACATCGGCAAACGCGGTATCACCGCCGCTGCCGTCGGCATCGGCGAGGACTTCGGGGCCAACGAGCGACTGCGAGCCGGCGGTGGAGCCGCATGCGGCGAGGAGCAGAGACAAAAGGGTGAGCGTACGAAGCTTCAAGGCGGACTCCTAAGAGGACGGTCGTGCGAGTGTGTGACTAGCGCTGCGCGGCGAGGAAGAGCGCGTTGACCTTGCTCCAGTTCACCGTGTTGAACCAGGCATCAACGTAGTTGGCGCGGGGGTTCTGGTACTGCAGGTAATAGGCGTGCTCCCAGACGTCGATGCCGATGACGGGGGAGTGGCCCTTGGAGATGGGGCTATCCTGGTTGGCGGTTGCCTCGACGATGAGCTTGCCGTCGGCCGCAACCGAGAGCCAGGCCCAGCCGGAGCCGAACTGGCCGAGCGCGGCGGCCTTGAGCTTCTCCTTGAGGGTACCGTAGTCACCGAAGGTACCGGTGATGGCCTCCGCGACGGGGCCGGTCGGGTCGCCGCCGGCGCCGGGCGACATGATCTCCCAGAAGAGGGTGTGGTTGAGGTGGCCGCCGCCGTTGTTGCGGACCGCGTTGCGGATGTCGTCGGGGAGCGTCTCGAGGTTGGCTACGAGCTCATGCACCGACTTCTCGTAGAGGGCGGGGTGCTTGTCGAGCGCGACGATGAGGTTGTTCACGTAGGCGGCGTGATGCTTGCCGTGGTGAATGCCCATGGTGCGGGCGTCAACGAAGGGCTCGAGCGCATCGAGAGGATAGGAGAGTTCGGGGAGCGCAGGCTTCGACATGATGACTCGCTGGTGGGCGCCACCAGAAGGTGACGCGAGGCGTAAAGTGAAGCACGAAGGTAGATTCGGCCTCTGGGGCTGTCAACGCGCGCGGAGGAGAGAGTTTTGCGTCAGTCGTCCATGCGGACTACCCTGCCCGCGCCTGACGGAGGTTTGCCCATGTTTCGTTCCATCGGAGCCACGTTCGCGGGGCTCGTCGTCGCCGCCCTGGTCGTAGGGCTCGTCGAATCGCTCAGCAGCTCCATCTATCCTGCGCCGCCAGGCCTCGACATGCACGACAAGGTCGCCATGGAGGCCTACATGCGGTCGCTCCCGCTCGGCGCCTTGATCATGGTGCTGGTCGCCTGGTTCGATGGCACGATGGCAGGCGCCTTTCTTGCCAGCCTGCTGACCGGTGGCAGAGAGCGCTGGCCGGCACTTGTCGTGGCCGGCTCCATGCTCGCGGGCGCCCTGTTGACGATGATGCAGATTCCCCACCCTCCCTGGATGGCGATGGTCGGCATCTCGCTCTTTTTCCCCGCCGCAGAGGCCGGCCGCTGGCTCCACCGGCGTTACGTCCTGCGCGGTGAGCCCGCCGCCTGATTCTCGCCTCAGCGCCGCACCCCGAAGCCGCGCCCCGCATCTATGAAGCGGCGCCCGCACCCACGGTAACAGATGTCTGAATCGCTCTCCTCTCGCCTCGATGCTCTCCGCATTGACCGTTCCCCTCCGCCTCCGCCCTCCCGCGGCCTTCCAGGCTGGCTGGGTTGGGTCGTCGCAGCTGTTGTCCTCGGAGGCGCGCTCTACGCCGGCATCGGCGCCCTCCGCGCCAAGATGAATGTCCTCAAGGTCAAGACCACCACGGTCAGCGTCTACTCCGCGACAGACAGCCTCGTGGCGCTCACGGCCACAGGCTACCTCGTGCCTCAGGTGACCGCGAAGGTTGGCGCACAGGTGGCCGCCACCGTCGTCAAGACGCTCATCGCAGAGGGCGACCTCGTCGCAGAGGGTTCGGGTCTCTTCGAACTCGACGCCAAGGATGCCGAGGCCGCGGTTGCCTCCGCAGAGGCGAGGCGCGCAGCAGCGCAGAGCCGGGTGAAGGTCGCAGAAACAGAGCGGGCCGACACGGCAGGCCTGCTTGAGCGGGAGAAGGGGCTGGTTGCCTCCGGTGTCTCGCTCGCCGCCAACCTTGACGACCTTGGTCGTAAGCTCACCATGCTCGACGCCCGCATCGCCTCCTCCAAGGCCGATGTGAAGGCCTCCGACGCAGAGGTCTCCGCCCTGCAGACCGGCCTCGGCAAGTTCGCCGTCGCCGCGCCCTTCACGGGCATCATCTCTACGCGCCCTGTCGCGCCCGGCACCGTTGCCGCACCCGGCGCAACGCTCGTGGAGATCATCGATCCCAACTCCCTGCTCGTCGAGGCCGATGTGCCGGAGTCGCGCCTCGCCCAACTCTCGCTCAACATGCCCGCCGAGATCATCCTCGACAGCCGCCCCGACGCACGCCTCGCCGGCCGCATCGTCAGCTTCTCGGCCAAGGTCGACCGCGCGAAGGCGACCGGCGTCGTCCGCATCAAGCTCGACCCTCCTGTTGCAGGCCTCATGCCCGACATGGCCACCCGCATCCGCTTCCTCAAAGAGGCCGCCAAGAAGGAGGCCGCGCCCAAGACCGTCGTGCCTGCCTCGGCCCTCGTCGCCTGCGGTGGCAGCCAGTGCGGCTTCGAGATTGTGGAGGGCAAAGCCAAGAAGGTGGTCATCACCACCGGCCCCGCCATCGGCGACGGCTTCGAAGTCCTCGGCGGCGTCTCGCCGGGCACCCGTCTGATTCAATCACCTCCCGCCACGCTCACAGAGGGCGCGGCCGTGGAACAGGAGACCCCATGAGTGCAGAACAGTCCAAGTCGGTCGGCAGCGCCATCAGCATCAAAGGCGTCGTCAAGGAGTTCACCCGCGGCGGCCAGACGCTGCGCGTGCTCGACTCGCTCGACCTCAATGTGCCCGAAGGCTCCTTCGAGGCGCTCATGGGCCCCTCGGGCTCCGGCAAGTCGACGCTGCTCAACCTCATCGCCGGCCTCGACAAGCCGACCAGCGGCGAGATCACCGTCGCCGGCGCCCGGCTCGACAAAATGAGCGACGCTGAGATCACCGCCTGGCGCGCCGCCAACGTGGGCATCGTCTTCCAGAGCTACAACCTGCTGCCTGTCCTGACCGCACTCGAGAACGTTGAGCTGCCTCTGCTCCTCCACAAGATGAGTTCAGCGGAGCGCAAGAAGCGGGCCCAGATCGCGCTCGACATCGTCGGCCTCTCCGACCGTATGGGCCACTACCCCCGCATGCTCTCGGGCGGCCAGGAGCAGCGCGTCGCCATCGCCCGCGCCATCGTCAACGACCCCAAGGTCATCATCGGCGACGAGCCCACGGGCGACCTCGACCGCAACAGCGCCGACGAGATCCTCAAGCTCTTCGAACAGCTCAACCGCGAGCTCGGCAAGACCATTATCATGGTCACCCACGACCCCGAGGCTGCTGAGCGGGCCACCGTCATTCGCCGCCTCAACAAGGGAGTGTTGGCATGAACCTCCCCGGACTCGCTGTTCGCAACATCTACCGTAACCCGGTCCGCCTCGCGCTCACCATCGCAGGCGTCGCCGTCGCGCTGCTCACCTTCGTGACACTCCGTACCGCCGTCATGTCGTGGGATGAGGCCAAGAACTACACCCTCAAAGACCGGCTCGTCACCCGTCACAAAGTCACCTTTGTGATGGACCTGCCAAAAAATTACGCCGACGATGTCCGTGACCTCAAGGGGGCAGACGGAAAGCCGCTCATCCGTGCCTCTACCTTCCTCAACTGGTTCGGAGGAAAGGACCCCGCGCACGAGAACGACTTCTTCGCCACCATCGCCGCAGACCACACCACCTTCCTGACGGTCTACGACGAGATCAAGATCCCCGACGACCAGCTCAAGGCCTTCAACGAGACCCGAAACGGCGCCGTTGTCGGCGACCTGCTCGCCGCCAAGTTCAACTGGAAGGTGGGAGACAACATCACCCTCGAGAGCCCCATCTTCGGAGCGCGCGAGAACGGAGAGCCGTGGGCCTTCAAGATTGTCGGCCTCTACTCCACCACCTCCAAGGCGGTGGATCGGCTGACCTTCTACTTTCGCTGGGACTACATGAACGACGGCGTCCGCGCCGAGGCCAAAGACCGGGTGGGCTGGATCGCCAGCCGCTCCGTCGATGCCGCACACGCCGCCGAGGTCACCGCAGCCATCGACAAGCGGTTCGACGATGCCGACACCCAGACGCTCACCCAAGATGAGGCCACCTTCTTTCAGGGCTTCATGGGCATGGTCTCCTCGGTCCTCGCCATCATGAGCTACCTCTCCTACATCATCCTCGCCATCCTCGGCCTCATCCTTGCAAACGCCATCAGCATGAGCGTGCGTGAGCGGACCAACGAGTATGCGAGCATGAAGGCCATCGGCTTCCACGCCAAGACGCTGGCCTCGCTCATCCTCACCGAGAGCACGCTCATCGCGCTGGCGGGCGCCATCCCCGGCGTCATCCTCTCGTATCTCATCGTCGACGTCGCCCTCGGCGACTTCCTCGAATACAACCTCGCCAACTTCTTCCCGGTCTTCCGCGTGAAGATCTGGACCTACGCAGAGGCGGTCGCAGCAGCGACCGTCATCGGCCTCCTCGCCGGCATCGTTCCAGCGCTCACCGTTGCGCGCCTGAACGTGGTCGAAAACCTCCGTCGCGTGGCCTAGGAGCATCATGATTCCCTACCAGTACAACCTTCGCAGCATCTGGGTCCGCCGGGTCACCGCCATCATCACGGTGCTTGGCGTGGCTCTCGTCACCGCCGTCCTCGCCGCTGCGCTCATGCTCGCAGCAGGCGTCAAGAAGTCGGTCGCTGTCGGCGGCCAGGACGATGTCGCCATCATCATGCGGGCAGGCGCAACCGGCGAGCTTGAGAGCGGTGTAGACGAGGCTGCCGTCGGCCTCGTGCTATCGCAGCCGGGCCTCGCGCAGGAGAACGGCAAGCCCATCGGCGGTGGCGAAATCGTCGTCGTCGTCGCGCTCGACAAGCTCGGCGCCATCGGCTTCTCCAACGTCAACATGCGCGGCTACAGCGACCAGTCGCTCAAGCTCCGACCCAACCTCAAGGTGGTCGAAGGCGCGCTCCCCAAGCCCGGCACCGACGAGGCCATGGTGGGCCGCGGCATCCTCGGCCGCTTCAAGGGGCTCACGCTCGGCGACCAGATCTCCGTACGCAAGAACCGGCCGCTCCGCATCGTCGGCGTCTTCGAAGATGGCGGCTCGGGTGCAGAGTCCGAGATCTGGGCCGACGTGGTCACGGTCCGCGCCGCCTTCGGTCGGCAGAGCGGCGTCTCGGTCGTCCGCGCCCGCCTCGCCTCGGCCGGCGGCATCGACGCCTTCCGCGCCGTCATCGAGTCCGACAAGCGGCTCGGCCTCAAGGTCAAGAGCGAGCCGGATTTCCTCGCCGCCCAGTCCGAAGGACTCTCCAAGTTCCTCACTATCATGGGCTTCATCGTCTCGCTCTTCTTCTCGCTCGGTGCCATCATCGGCGCCACCATCACGATGCATGCCGCCGTCGCCCACCGCACCCGCGAGATCGGCACGCTGCGCGCACTCGGCTTCTCTCGCTACGCCATCCTCATGGGCTTCCTCATGGAGGCGCTCGTGATGACCGTCACCGGCGGCGCCATCGGCCTGCTCGGCGCGCTCGCGCTCAGCACGACCAAGATCTCCATGATGAACCCGGCCACCTGGTCGGAGCTCGTCTTCGCACTCGCACCCTCGACGCAGGCCTTCGTCACCGCCGGCCTCTTCTCGGTCGGCATGGGGCTGCTCGGCGGCTTCCTCCCAGCGGTCCGCGCCTCGCGCATCTCGCCGCTCGAAGCGCTCCGCTCCTAGCGGATCTCGATGGTCGCGTCGGTCGTCAGCCGCACCTGCAGCTGACGCCGCGCGGCATCAAAGCTCCACTCGGATGGGGCCAGTTCCCGCGTGCCAGCATCGTCGGTGATGAACACCGTTGCGGGGCCCACATCGGCGAGCGCCGTGCCGCCTAGCAGCAGACGGACCAGCACCGAATCGGGCGCGAACCAATCCTCCTCCGTAGAGGCCGGCGCGGGGGCGCCGAAGCGCACTGCGACGGTAAGCCACCCCGGTTCCGCGACCGTCACCTCGACTCCGTTCGGCAGCGTCTTTGTGACGGGCGTCGCGGCCACCACCACCTCGGTGTCTCGGAGTTCGTCGTAGCCGATCACAGTGGGGTCAGAGGCCGGCTTGAGGCTGTGCAGGCGGGGGTCGAGGAGCGGTAGCACCGCACCCTCGCGGAAGAAGAGCGGCACCCGTCCGATGGGCGCATCGACGGTGATGATGGCGGGGCCTTCGCGCCGCTCGCCGCTCCACCAGTCGAACCAGCCGCCGGGCGGGAGCAGCAGCGTGACGGCAGTCTCGCCCTCGCGCGTCACGGGCGCAACGAGCAGGTCGGGGCCGAAGAGGAATTCGCGGTCGAAGGCGCGCGCCTCGGGGAGGTCGAAATACTGGAACCAGAGGCTCCGCACGAAGGGGGCGCCGGTCTGGGCAGCCTTCGTCAGCTCGCCGTAGGCGTAGAGCGTGAGCTGGTTGCGGAGCTTGAAGTAGTCGCGGGTCACGGCGACGGCGTCGGCCGAGTAGGGTGAGCCGGCGACCCAGGGCATGTGGGCTGAGCCGGCGCCGCCGAGCTGGGTCACGGGATGGAAGATGCCGAGCTCGAGCCAGCGCAACAGGACCTCTTCGGTGGAGAGGCCGCCCCGGTAGCCGCCGATGTCGCTGCCGTAACAGGGATAGCCGCTCATGCCGAGGCTGAGCGCGCCGTAGTAGGCGGAGGGCAGGCCGCCAACCTTCCACTCACCCTCTGCGGGCATCTTCGCCGTGGTGTTCTCGGTCCAGTCGTTGCCAAGGTCGCCGGGCCAGATGCAGCTGTTCCAGACCTGGTCACGCGCCATGCCGGAGCGCGAGATGCTGAAGGAGGGGCCGCCGAGCGCCCGGTCGAAGGCCTCGATGTTGGTGCGGTGGTAGAGCGCCGAGTACCAGCCATGCATGGTCTGGTTGGTCTCGCCGTTGAAGAACTGCATGTAGAGCCGCTGCGGCCCTACGTTGGCCTGCAGGTACTCGTCCCAGTCCATCTTCACGCCGATGGCGCCGAGGTCGGTGACCCGTCGGATGAGCTCCTGCTGATCGGCCACCGCGTCGGGATGGCTGTAGTCGATGAAGCCGCCCGTACCGCCGCCCCAGGGCAACATGACGGGCTGGGTGCGGCCCTGGAAGGTAACGAGCCAGCCGTTGGCCTCATACCGCTCGAAGATGGCCTCGGAGGTGTCTTCGTTTGCGCCCAGGTCTGTCTGTCCCACCGGATTGAGCTGCGGCGAGTGGTGGAGCAGCACCGGGTGGCCCATGGCCCGGAGTTCATCGAAGAGCGCCTGCGGGTCGGGGAACTGGGCCGCGTTGAACCGCCAGTTGTGGTAGGCGGAGGACCAGGGCCGGTCGATCCAGATGACGGTGCTCGGGATGTCGTTGGCGATGGCGCGGCGGGCATCGTCAAGCACCTCTGCGGCGTCGCGGTTCTCGTTGCGCCACCACTGCGGCCCGAGCGACCAGAAGGGCACCTGCTTGGGATAGCCCGTCAGGTCGAGGTAGCGCTGCAACAGCCGCAGCGGCCGCTCGTTGCTCGCCGCTTCAGCCCAGAGGTGGAGGCGGAGGCGGGTGCCGTTGTAGGCCACCCGGTTGAACGCCGGGCGACCCACGCCGAAGTCGAAGGCGCCGGGCTCGCGCTGGTCAGCGAAGAGGCCGAGGCCACTCGTGGTCTGGAAGAAGGAGACGGGTACATGCACCTCGTTGGTGGCCGACTCGGAGCGGCCCTCCGCGCGGATCTGCATCTCGCGAATCGAACCGGCTGCATCGAGCGTGTCGAACATCTCGCCGAGTCCGAAGTTGCCCTCGCCCTCCACCCGGCTCCAGCTGGTCGCCACCATGGCGACCTTCGCCGTGTCGCCGACGACGCGGAGTTCGGCCATCACACCCTCCGCACGGTCCGGCGCGGTTGCCTCCGCGAGGCTCGGGAGGAGGTCAAGTTCGATGGTCGCAGCAGTTTCGGTGTCGCCGCAGTCAAGCGACGCGGAGGCGCGGAGGCCGCCGCCCTGCAGCGCAGCAGCCTGCCAGTTCACCGGTTTGCACCAGACGAGGCCGCGGCCGCTCCCCGCGTTCTCCATCAGTCGGGGATCGTAGTAGTTGGTTGCCCGATACGAGGGCGCGATGCCAACCGCGAAGGGGGCAAAGGCGGCCTCATCGGAGCCGCTCGTCGCGCCCACTTCGCTGCCGTCTGCAGCGAGCACGCGGAGGCCGAACGGTGCGAAGCTGACCTCGACCCGGGTTGCGCCGCCTGAAACGGTCGCATCGTCGGGGGGCGTGAGCGGGACCTCTTCACTGGTGTCCTCAGCCGAGCCGTCCGAGCTGTCGGCGCTGCCACTCGCATCACCCGAACCAGCTGCATCGGTCGCAGACGAGCCGTCGCCGAGTCCGCTGTCGACCTCGCCCGTGACAGCCTTCTCATCATCGCCACAGGCGGCGAACAGCAGCAGGATCGGAACCAGGGTACGGACCTTCATCGACTTCCTCCGAGCAGGCAATAAGCGGGCGTTACCACGAGCCAGCGCGGGCTGTCACGGCTACCAGCGGCGCCCCACAAGCAGGTGCAGCGACGGCGCCCAGAAGAGCCCCTCGGTGCGACCGGTCTCGTTCTTCCGCGCCGCTGTCGCCATCCCCCAGCCGTAGCCGCCGAGCAGTCCCGCTTCGCCGCTCACCTCGATGTCGGCGCGTGGACGCCAGCGCAAGGTGACAACCGCCTCCGCAGCGGCGCCCGTCTGGTAGAGCGAGCGGTCGCGGAGGCCGTCGTCCAGCCCTGCCTGCAGGAGTACCGCCGACAGCCGAAGGCCCAGCGGCATATCCGACTTCGACGCGCTCCCGTCGGCGCCCGAGAGCGGCACCAAGTAACCCGCTCGGAGCAACCCAAGCCAGCCCTCATCCTTAGACGCCTCGTTCGCCACGGAGAGGGGCAGCAGCCCCGCCGCCACCTCAAAGCCGCTCCCCGCCTCGGCCTGCCCGTAGCGGAGTTCAAGCCCCGCTTTTGTGAGCGGCAGAAGGGAGAGATCGAGACGCTCCTCCGCCCGCGCAACCGCAGGAAGGAGCCCCGCGAATCCTGTGGCGAGCGCCAGCGTGATGACCTTTCGCATGCAAGCTCTCTACCCTGCTTCGCCCCGCCCCGTCGAGCGGCGCGGACCGGCGAAAAGTTGCCTCGCCGGAGGCCGCTCCGTACCGCCATCCCATCTGCAACTCCCTCTGGACCGATCTGCATGTCTATCCCCGTCGACTCACGTCGCGCCTTCGAGGAGCGCCTGCAGACGCTGCAGCGGGAGTATCGCGCCAACCTGCCCAAGACCGTCGCGGCGCTCGAAGAAGAGGTGCGCGCGCTGGGCGCCGGCTCCACCTCGGAGCGGTGGACGAACATCATGGGCCTCGCCCATCGGATCATCGGCGCCGCTACCACCTTCGGTCATCCGGGACTGGGCCGCGCCGGCCGCCAGATCCAGTCGCTCGCAGAGCGCCGCCGCCTCGCCCCCCAGAACTTCAGTTCGCAGGAGCGCTGGACACTCGCAGAGGCCATGGAGGAGGTGCGCCAGTCCCTAACCTTCGGCACCCTGCGCGCCTCCGGTGTGACGGGCGACTACCGCGCTGTTTCAGGCAACTTCCCCGCCGTTGCAGGGGAGACGGTGCCCGATGCAGCGCTCCCAAAACAGCGCACCATCTTTGTCGTCGAGCAGCCCTCCGACGAGGGCGCCTACGGCGACCAGCTCGAGCACTTCGGCTACGCGGTTCGGCAGCTCTCGAGCGTCGCCCAGGTGGAGGCCGCCTTCGCCCGCAACACCCCAGACCTGCTCATCATGGGCTCGCCCGCCGAGTCCGACTGCGCGGTCACCATGGAGATCCTCCGGGTGATGCGGGAGAAGCGGGTCAGGCCTGCCCACATCATCACCGTCTCGGGCCGCACCGACATGGATGCGCGGCTCGAGTCGGTGCGCGCCGGCGGTACCGCCTTCCTCACCAAGCCGGTCGACCTCTCGGTGCTGCTCGACAAGATCGACAACCTCACCTTCGACGGCCCCAAGGCCCCCTACCGGGTCATGCTCGTCAGCGAGATCGGCACCCGCGCCCGCGAGGTCGCGCTCGGCCTCGGCCAGCTCAACATGCTGGTCTCGCTCGTCGACGAGTCGTCGGAGCTCCTCGACCCCATCGCCGAGTTCCAGCCCGAGGTCATCGTACTGGAGACCCGCTACCGGAGCTGCACCGGCATGGAGCTCGCCTCGATGCTGCGCCAGGACGACCAGTTCGTCGGCATCCCCATCCTCTTCCTCTCGGACGAGGTGAACGAGGTGCGCCAGACAGCCGCCATCCGCGTCGGCGCCGACGAATTCCTCAGCGGCGACCTCTCCATCAAGCGCATCTCCTCCGCCATCGCCGCCCGCGCCGACCGGGCCCGCGTGCTCCGCTCCTACATGGAAAAGGATGGCCTCACCGGCCTGCTCAACCACAGCCGCATCGAGAACCAGCTCGAGGTCGAGGTCTTCCGCGCGCAGCGGCGCAACGCCCCCTGCTCGGTGGCGATGATCGACTTGGATGGCTTCAAGAAAATCAACGACACCTATGGCCACGCCTTTGGCGACCGAGTGCTCCGCAGCCTCTCGCTGATGCTCCGGCAGCGGCTCCGGCGCACCGACTTCGTAGGGCGCTGGGGCGGCGAGGAGTTCGCCGTCGTGCTGCCCGATACACCGGCCTCGGTGGCGCAGCGGGTCCTCGACGAGATCCGCGACGGCTTCTCACGGGTGCGCCACATGTATGAGGGTCGCCCCATCTTCGTGACCTACTCCTGCGGCATCGCCGCCTTCCCGGACGAGAGCCGCGCCAACCGCCTCGTCGAGTCGGCCGACGGTGCGCTCTACCGCGCCAAACATGCGGGCCGGAACCGGGTCTTCATCGCCGAGCATGAGCCAGCCGAAGCTGCACCTTCAGCCATGATTGCACCCGCGCCAACCACGGTGATGAACGACGCTGACGGCTGGCCCGACCCGTCGGAGCTCAGGCCTGCAACCGCCGCGCCGCAGCCGCTCCTTCGCAGCCGCGCCTGAGCCCTACTTGGGCGCCGTCGGGATGAAGATGGAGTCGCGACCGCGGATGCGCGGCTTGGGCGCAGGCGCAGGCTCCGCAGGCTTGGGCGCCACCACGGGTTCGGGCCTCGGCTCGGGCTTCGGCTCAGCCTTGGGCGCCTCCACAGCCGGCACGACCACAGGAGCAGGCGGCGGCTGAGCAGCCGGCGCGACGGCCTTCGGCGCCTTGCGACGCGCGGCCTCCGCCGGGGCCACCTTGGGCGCCTCGTCCGGGGTCGCAGCCACAGCCGAGCCTTCGACGGGGGCAGCGGCCGGCGCGGCAGCCACAGGCGCAGCTGCAGGCACCGGCGCAGCTTCGGCAGCCGGAGTGGGAACAGCATCCTGCGCAGTTGCAGGTACCGGCGCCGCGGGCGGTTCGCTCCGCGTGACCGTCCAGGCAAGCGCCCCTGCCGCAGCCACCACCGCGACCGCCACCCCACCAGCGACGAACTGCAGCTGCCGGTTCTTCGCCTGCATCCGTCCCACCACGGCCTCGGTCGCAGGGCCAACCTGCGCAGCCGCAGCAGCGCGCGCAGCCTCCGCGCCAACCACCGGCGACGCGGCAGCCTTCTGCTCCGCGGGGCGGAAGGAGGCCGGCGCCTTGGCATGCATCACCGTCTCCCCGCCCAATTCGAGCGTGGGCGATGGCGTGTGGTTCGCCGGATTTGCCCCTGTCATCCCACTCTGCAGGAAGGCGTCGGTCTTTGCGGGCAGGCTGGTATCGATCTCCGGCGCGCCGAGCTGCTCGGCGCTCTCGCCCATGGCCCGATCATCAATCTCCACAGCAAGCACACGCTCGCTCCCCGCCGCCGCCACCAGCTTCTGGGTCACCTCTCGGAGCGCGACGATCATCTCGGCTGCGGTTTCGTAGCGGTCCTCCACCTTGTGGGCCGTCGCCTTGCGGATGACCGCTGCCAGCCCGCTCGCCTCCGAATGCGGCCCGAGCGCGATCGCCTCGCCCGAGAGGTGGCGATAGGCGCTCATGACTGGCACATCGGCAACGAAGGGAGCCTGACCGTCGAGCAGCTCCGCCATCACATGGCCGAGCGAGTAGAGATCGGACTGCGGCTTGGGGTCTCGGCGTAGCACCTCTGCCGGCGCGTAGAGCGGCGTGCAGAAGACAAAATCGCCAATGGTCTGGTTGGCCGCAGCGGCCCCTTCGCCCTGCCCGGCGAGCACCTTCGCGATGCCAAAATCCAGCACCTTTGCGCGCGGGTGGCCGCCCGCAGAACCGGGCACAACAAGGATGTTTGCAGGCTTGATGTCGCGATGCACGATGCGGGCGTTGTGGGCCTCATCGAGCGACTCCAGAACATCCATCGTCAGCCGGGCAACATCAGTCGGACGGAGCCGCTTCGCACGCGCCAAAAGCGTCTCGAGCGTCACCCCCTTCACGAACTCCATCACAAAAAAGGGCGAGCCCTCACCGGTGATACCAAAGTCCACCACCCGCACTGTCTGCGGGCACTTCAGCCCGCTCAGCAGCACCGCCTCGTGGCGGAACTTCCGGATGACCTCTGCCTCGCCCGCATGCTCGCCGCGCAACACCTTGATGGCGTAGTGAAGGTCCGGAAGCTCCACATGGCTGGCCTCGAAGACGTAGGCAAAGCCGCCTTCGCCAAGCTTCCGCAAGACACGGTAGCGCCCGCCGATCACAGACTCCACGCCGGCCGGGAAGGCGCGCGTCTCGCTCCCCTCCAAGGCGGGCTCTGTATCAACGCGCTCTGACATGGCTGCGAACCCGAACAAAGAGGTCTCACGAGAGGCTATCATGCGGAGGTTCCGCTTGCCACCGGTTGCCCCAAGAAAGTAACGTTGCCTCCTACGCGATTGCACATCCTCTCCTCCGCCTGTCTGCTCCCCATGGCACACCTCACGCAACTGTCTGCCATCCTCGCTCTCGGCCTCGCCGGGCTCCCTGTCACGGCGAGCGCAAAGGGGGTCCCCTTCACCGAAGTGGCCTACAACGCCTGCAACGCGAAGATGGATGCAGCCGATCAGGCGCTCCTCACCGCAGACAGGACCGAGACCGCAGCGAAGAAGGCTGCGGTTATCACCAGCCGCTGGGAGTGCGCCATGCTGCACGAGGGCTGGCTCGCAGACACCAACTGGGTTGGCGATGACCGCACCACGCTTGAGCAGGTCTATGCCGGCGTCGTCGGTGAGCTGGCCTACTTCGCCGCAGAGGGCGGCGAGTGCATCAAGGCCCGCGGCTGGTTCGGCAAGCGGAGCAACCTGCCCGCGGCCGCGCTCGACGCCGACCAGACGGCGGCCATCTCGGCAGCGGTCAACAGCTGCGTCGACACCAGCAAGCCCATCGCGGAGGCGCCGCCCAAGCCGGCCCGCCCCATGCGCACCTGGGGCTACTCCCTCCTCTCGGCCGGCGCCGCCTCGGTCGTCGGCGGCCTCGTCTACAACGCCTCCGGCGCCTCCACCCGGAGCGACTACGACGACGCCTACGCCCTCTGCACAGCAGACCTCGCCGGCTGCGACCGCGACGCCGTCACCACGCTCGCCGCCAAGATCGACGACGCCAAACTCCCGCTCGCCATCCTCTACGGCTTTGGCGCAGCAGCGCTGGGCACGGGCGGCACCTTCCTCCTCCTCGACTGGATGGACAAGGAAGAGACGGCCCGCGCCTCGCTGCGGGTCTCGCCCACAGGCGCGACGGTCCGCTTCGACTGGTAGGGGCCCGGGGCGCCCCAGCGCCCCTCCCTTCCCCGCTACCGGAACGTCCGGCGCTCCGACGGCGACTCGCCCAGGAAGAGCCAGCTCGGCAAAGAATAATTGTAGTTGTAGAACTCGACGAGGTAGTCGCCCGGCGCCAATGCCGTATCGAACCCGTAGGTAATGCTCGGCGTAGAGCCGTAACGGGCCCCGCAGTCGGCACAGTCTGTGCCCGTGCCCGGGCTGGTGCAGACGCCATCCGCAGTGGCGGTATCGCAGTTTACGTCGCTCTCCACGGCCGGCGTCAGAGCAGAGAACCAGCTGGGGTAGGCGGTGTTGGTAACCTGGATGGCGACGACCTGCGTACCTGCCGTGCTGTAGGAAGAGGGGGCGTCCAGCTTCCAGATCCGGTTCCGCGTGAAGGGCGCATAAAGATTGAGCGCACGGATGCGGGTCGGGGCGTCAACGTGCAGCGTGACGTAGTGGGTGTAGCCGGTGTCCCATGGGCCGGAGATGGCGATCGCGCGTGCCGCGCTCCCGCCTGTGAAGGGGTAGAACGGGCCGCCCTCGATGGGCGCAGAAGGCGCGGTACCTGTGGGGATGCTATCAGCGGCAAAGGGCTCGATCAGACAGGCGGTGCTGCAGCCGTCGCCGCCCGTGGTGTTGCCGTCGTCGCACTGCTCACCCACCGTCACATCGCCGTTTCCACAGACCGGCGACTGGCAGGTTTGCGACAGCACCGAGCAGGCGAGACCGTCCAGGCAGGGCTTGTAGTCGCTCGGCTCACAGGCGCTGCCGGAGGTGACGACGGAGGTCGCGAACTCGCGGATGAAGAGCGTGTAGGCTCCCGTGATTGTAGAGGCCGCCGAGACGCGAATCGTGTAGGTGCCGGGCTCGAGGAAGGCGAGCCCCTGTTCTCGGTAGACGTAGCCGTAGCCCGTGCCGTTCAACTCATAGCCGCCCCGCGAACCGCTCCGCGTCGAGGAGTTGTCAATTGCACCCGTGAAGAGGACTGCGGCGCTCGCCGACAGGAGCTGGACACCGAGCCCGCTGCTGTTGACCGGGAAGGCAGGCGCCTCGGCGTCGAACTCCAGATGGGAGCGACGGGCCAGCGTGACCTTGAAGTAGTCGTAGTCCGTCGCGCCGTCGATCGCGCCTGAGACCCGTCGGTAGCCGCCGATGTTGCGCGCGGTCAGGGTCCCATTATTGGGCTCCACCTCCGCGTAGTCCTCCAGCGCGCAGGCAGCAGAACAGCCATCACCGGCCGCCACGTTGCCGTCGTCGCACGCCTCACCCGAAGACTTGTCGAGGTAGCCGTCGCCGCAGCTGGTCACTTCGCAGGTTCCAAGGTGCCGGCGAGGGTCGGTCTCCCGGCAGACAGCGGCGTTTCCGCCGATGTCGCCGCAGAAGGCGCCGGTAGCGAGTACCAGTCCGCAGGCCTCGCCGGACGCCAGGGCCTCAAACGGGTCGACGACGACATCCACCTGATAACTGACAATGTAGCCAGAGACGGTGAAACATCCCTGCGGAGAGGTGAAGGACTTGATGCGAGTCTGCCCCGCATAGAGCCAGCTGCCGTCAATGAGGATGTCCGCCACAGGACGCAAGGTGAGACGCCCACCAACCGTGGCCAGCGGGAAGCAGAACACGTCATTCTCGTAACTCGAATCGCCTGAGACGCGTTGCGCGTTGGTCACCAGGTTTGCCGTCGCTACCTCGTTGTTCGGCTCCACCTCCGCGTAGCTCTCGATGGTGCAGGCAGCGCAGCCGTCGCCCGCGGCGCTGTTGCCATCATCGCACTGCTCGCCCGCGCCGGTCTGACCGTCGCCGCAGAAGGGCACTGCGCACACCTTCGTAAGCGTACAGTTCAGCCCGGCAGTGCAGGTCGCTGCGAGACAGCTCTCGCCCGCCTGCGCAATGGGTGCCTCGGTGACCGAAACGAAGAACTCTGCGGCGACTCCATCGCCGCCCGCCCAGCGGGACTCGGAGTCGACGATGATGTAGATGGTCTCTCCGGCTGCCACCTGCAGCGTGCCGCTGCTTCCCTGCAGGCTTGCGCTGCCGCATGCCGCCTCTGCGAAGATATCGCCGCAGGTCGAACGCCGCGTATACCAGGAGATCATCGGCCCGTTGCGATCGAGACTGCCGGCCTCCACGCGGAGCTCGACGGGCGCCGTGGCCGTGTAGAAGTAGACCTTCTCCGGCCCGACTGTCCCCGAGCAGTTGAGGCTCTCATCGGCGGCCGTCAGCCCGTCGAGCCGGTCAACCGCGAAGAAGTCGGGGCCCTCTGCGCTCGTGTTGGCCGTGAGCGGGCTCGGCGAGGCACAGGCCTCCGCTTGAACGGCCGCGCGACAGGTGCCGCCAGAGCCGCAGACCAGGCCAAGCGTCTCGTCGCAGCGCTGCGCCACGCCGCAGGCTGCGCCGTCTCCGACGACAGGAAGGCAAAGGCCGGCGCGCTGGCCAGCGGTGATCGACTCGCGCTGGAAGCCCGTACCGGCGGGGCACTCACCGGGGGAGGAGACGCGTCTGACGCAGATGCCATCGCTGTTGTTCTCCACGAGGTCTGTGCGAGAGAGGCAGCGGTCGTCGGAGCGGCCGCAGAGGGTACCCGAGAGGTCGCCGCAGGAGGCGCCGGTCGCCACAACCTGAGCCGTCGGGACGCAGTAGGCGCGAGTGTCACCGAGGAAGGTGGTGCGGTAGCCGACAGCATCGCCGGCGTCGCAGTAGTTGCGCTCTGTGCGGCAGCGGCCGCCGATGCAGCCCGCGCCGCCGTAGCTGCTACCGGAGCAGTAGCCGTCGGCGGGCTCGGCGGTGCAGCTCGCGCCGTCGGCGAGTCGGGGCGCGCAGACGCCCTCGTAGGTTGGCACCAAGGCACCGGCCACCGCGACCTCCGTCGGAGGCGAGATAAGGCTGCAGCCCTCGCGGGGGGCGCACGGGGTCATGGGCTCACCGAATCCCTGATAGTAGACGCCGTTGCCTGCGCTATAGACGTAGGTGCCGAGACCGGCGCAGCGCTGCTGCGGGCAGAGGGCCGAGCCGCGGCAGGCCACATCAAAGCAGTCCACCAGCGCGTCGCCGTCGTTGTCGATGCCGTCGTTGCAGAGCTCCTGGCACTGCGGCAGGCCATTGCAGTCGGGGTCGAGACAGTCGGTCTGACCATCGCCGTCATCGTCGAGGTAGTCGTTGCATTCGAACTCGAAGCAGGCGGCGTCAGAGGCGCAGTCGGGGTCGGCGCAGTCCACCAGCGTGTCGCCGTTGTTGTCCACGTTGTCGGCACAGTTGCTCTCACCGCAGACGGCCGCGCTCGCGCAGTCGGGATCGGCGCAGTCAACCAGCGTGTCGCCGTCGTCGTCGTAGCTGTTGCTGCAGTTCTCCGCGGGCGGTGGGCCGCCACAGACCGTTGCACCACTGCAGGTCGGGTCGGCACAGTCCACCAGCGCGTCGCCGTTGTCGTCAACGCGGTTGTTGCAGACCTCAGGCGGGAACAGCGTCAAGCCCGAGCAGGAATTGAAGGTCCCGGTGCACTCGGCCGAGCTCCCACAGAGCACAAACGCGGCGAGGCAGGAGGCGCATCCCGTCCCAAAGCCGCCCGTCGCGAAGCAGTCGCTGATGGCGGCCTGATTCCCAAGACTCGAGCAGGTGTTGAAGAGCGTGCCCGACGAAAGCGTCGCGAACGTCCCTCGGTCAGAGACGTTGTCGCAGGAGGCGTCACCGCCGCAGGCGACCGAGCAGGCGCCTTCCTGGCAATCGATCCAGCCGTTGCCGTTGTTGTCGATGTCGTCGTCGCAGGTCTCTGCTCTGGTGCCCGTATCGGTGATGGTGCCCGTGTCGGTGGCCGCGTCGGGCTCGATGTCGCCGCCCGCGTCGGCATCGTTCACGCATCCCCAGAGCGTACAGATGGAACCTGCCGCGCAGTCGATCTGCGTCACACAGGGAACCAGACAGAGGTCACCGGCAGGCGTCGTTTTGCAGACCTCCGCGCCCACGCAGGCAACACCGCCACAAAGCAGCGCAGTTCCTGTGTCCGTCAGCGCGTCGGGCTCGGTGTCGCCGCCCGCGTCGGCTGCGATGCAGGCGGCATCGCCTGCACAGGCAGAATCATCGCAATCGGTGAGACCGTTCTCATCGTTGTCGAGCCCATCGCCGCACACCTCCAGCGGCAACACCCGGCAGGCGGGGTCACGCACGCAGTCCACGTCGGCGCAGTCGGTCATGCCGTCGCTGTCGTCATCGATTCGGTTGGCGCAGAGCTCTACGAGCAGCACACCGCAGCCGGGCGCTCCGATGCAGTCATTGTCCTCGCAGTCGACGAACAGGTCCCGATCGTCATCGACGCCATTGCTGCAGTCTTCCACGCCTACGGGCTCACAGCTGGGAACCCTCGCGCAGTCGCTGTCGTCGCAGTCGGTGAGCCCGTCGCTGTCGTTGTCGAGCAGGTCGTCGCAACGCTCCGTGGCCGCGAGCGGGATGCCCGTAAAGCCGAGGCTGAAGTGCGAGACATCGCCCACCAGCGCATCGCCGTTGACGGTGGCGTCAGGAACCTCGCTGTACCCTCCGCCCTCGGTGGGGCGATTGGACCAGACCATGTCCGAGGCAGGGGCGTCGTCGCTGATGATCTGCACCTCGATGGGCGTGGCGAACTCGGTCCCGGCCGGTCCAAACTCGAGCACCGGCGAGGTGAGTTGGTAGCCCGGAATTGTCATCCCGTTACGCACCCGGATCGTGATCCGGATGGGGTCGGGCACTGCGCCGGCCGGCACCGTTACCTGACCCTGTGCCACCCCAGTGGTTCCACCAACACCGCCGCTCACCACGACAGATGCCGTCGTCTGCTCGCAGGCCATCGTGCCGTCGGCGTTACACTCCCAGGTGTGGTCGACGCCGCAAAAGGTTCCAGGGAAGGCGGGAAGGAAGCCACAGCCGCCGCAGCCGTTCACGGGCGCGCTGCCGATGCAGACAACCCGCTCCAAGCCGGCGCAGATGTTGACGCCGCCGCAGCTGCCGCAGTCTGAGCCGGGCTCGTCCGCAAGCGCCGACGTCCCGCCGCAGAGGTTGCGGTCGTTCGATTCGCAGCTGAGCTGGCCGTCGATGCCGCAGACCAGGCGACCGCCCGTGCAGGCCTCACCTAGCGCGCCCGCACCCGGCGAGCCGCAGCTGCCACAGACGTTGCGGCTCTGCGAGCAGACCAGACCGTCGCTGTTGCTCGGGTCGCAGGCCCAGGTGCCGTCGCAATCGCCACACGCGTCGCCCAGCCTGTTGGGCAGCGTGCCACATCCGCCGCAGGCGTTGCGCGGCTCGGCTGCCTCTTCGCACCGCACCGTGTCGGCGCCGTCGCAGACGAACCGGCCCGCGCCGCACTCGCCGCAGGGGCCGCCGAGCGCCTCGCCGAGCGCAGAGAAGCCGCCGCAGGCGTTCTGGCCGGGGCCAACACAGGCAAGCTCCTCCTCGGTTACGCAGAGGAAGAACCCATCGGCGCTACAGCTGTCGCCCTCCATCCCTGGCAGCGCCGCGCAGCCTCCACAGCTGTTCTGCGGCGTCTCGCCAACGCAGTTCGGAACATCGGGGTTGGCAGCGTCGCAGGTCCAGACCCCGTCGCCGCAGAATCCGCAGCCTGCGCCAATCTCCACGGCGATGCCGCCGCAGCCGCCGCAGGCGTTCTCCGGCAGCGCACCGACGCAGACGGGCGGAGCAGCCTGGTCGCGGCAGATCAGCTGGCCGCCGCAGCCGCAGTCGGTCGAAGGCAACAGGCCGAGCTGCTCATCGCAGGTCGCAGGCGGTTCGCCAGTATCGGTGGCGGTGTCGGGAGCGGTGTCGGGAGCGGTGTCGGGAGCGGTATCGGGTGCCGTGTCGGCGCCGTCGGGAGCGGTATCTTCGGTAACCTCCCCGGAGGTGCTGTCGGCGGTGTCTGCGCCCGTATCTGCCGCATCAACGGCCGTGTCGGCCGTCGTGCTGGTGTCGTCAGCGGGCGCCACCTTCTCCGCGGGTGCCTCGCAGGCGACGAGCAGACCGGCAACGGTCAGGCAGAACAGGGCGCGAACGCGGGCGTCCGAAAATCTATGAATCATGGGAGACAGAAACTTCATAAGATCCTCAACTTCGCAAATCAGAGCAGATAATGACCTTCCTCTCTTCGACGCTTCGTCGTAGCGTTGGCAAGCAAATTCGGGGCTGTCACACGGTGCGAAAAACCGACGCTGCAGACAAGTGAAGGTTCAGCGAGCGCGCGCCAGCCGGAACCCGATGTCGTTCAGGCTATCGCCCATCAAAACCCCAAACCCACGGTTCGCCGCCCGCGCCAACTTCGCCGTGCTGCGGAAACTCCCGCCGCGGTAGACCTTGTCCACGGCGCCCCAGAAGGCTGGCACAGCCGGCGCGTTGTAGAGCGCGTAGGTGTCGTTCACCCACTCCTGGACGTTGCCACCCATGTCGAAGAGGCCGAGGCTGTTGGCCTCTCGGCCGCCGACCGGCTTGGTCTCGTCGGTGTTACAGCCGAGCCAGGCCATGCGGGTCGCGAGCGGCTCGCAGTCATCGGCCGCAGTTGGCGTGCCCGTATAATAGGCCGTCGCCGTGCCGGCCCGATAGGCGAACTCCCACTCCGCCTCGGTGGGGAGCCGGTAGCCAGCGCAGCTAGACCCAAGGAAGGTCACGCTCCCGCACTCGGCATCGCCATCGCCCCACACCGCAGCGCCCTCGCAATCGCCGGAGAAGCCGTAGCACTCCTGCAGCCCCTCCCGCCGCGACACCCAGTTGGCAAAGGCTGCGGCGGCATACCAGTCCACCGAATCCATCGGGCAGTCGTCACAGGCTGCATGGTCCGACGGGTTCTGGTTGCCCGAGGAGGCCCGCCACTGAAGCTGGGTGACCTCGTAGGGCATGATGGCGAAGTTCGCGACCGTCACCTCGTGCTGCGCCTCGTCCTGGTCGCGGCCGATCTCGCGGGCACCAGCCGCGATGTCGGGCGAGCCCATTGTGAAGGTTGCGCCGCTGACATCCACCATCCGGCCGAGCAGGAATGCTGGAGCCGCGCCGCTGCCATCCACCTCGGCATCTACGGTTGTGTCTGCGGCAGTATCAGCCGCTATGTCGGTCGCTATGTCGGTCGCTATGTCGGTCGCTGTGTCGGTCGCTGTGTCGGTCGCTGCATCGCCGCCTGTGTCGGGCGGGGCCGGCAAGGGCGGGGTCTCCTTGTTGAGACCGTCGCACGCTGCCACCGAGCCCGTGAGAGCCACCATCGCAACTATCTTCCAAGCAGTGAATCGCATCGGCTTCGCTCACTCCACCGGGCACAGAGAACAACGCTGCGCCCTCCGCCCCACTATCTCAACCGCCCCGTAGCAGGCAACCGCCACGGTGCGACCGCGAACGCCTCACAATTGTTGCGATTCGCGTCAACTTCCACCAGAGGATGTTTCACACGCCACCTCTATGTTGCCGGCCATGACCGCCCACCGATACCCGCAGAGCGATGCGCTCCGCGATCAACTCCTTGCGTTGCTGCGCGACAGCTACCGCAAGCTCGACCGCGAACAGCTCTATCGGGCTGCTGAGGGCGCGATGCGCTTCGGGCGCATGGGAGGCCCGCTGCCGGCCATGAGCGCCGGACCCTTCGCAAGCGACGATGCGCTCCGGCAGGGCTTCGAGGCAGAGCTGCTTCACGCCATTGCCGGCGCTCATCCCCCACTGACGACAGAGCAGGTCAATCTGCTGGTCGGAGACCTCGTGCAGCAGTTCGAGGTGGTCCGACGCTCCGAGGTCTCTCGCAGCAGCACCAACCTGCGAGCCATGAGCAGCAAGGGTGCTGCCCCCGATGCCGGCCGCTCCGTGCTCGACGACCAACGCGGCCCCTCGCTCCGCTCCACGCCTGACCGGCTCCGCAAAGACAGCTTAAGCGGCAACCTCCCCGCTCTCCGACCCCCCACTGAGCCGCGCCACGGGAACCTCTCCGGCAGCTACACCATCAGCAACCCGTCGGCTCGTCCTGCCGCACCAACCCAGAACAGCCCGACCGTCCAGGGCACACCAACGATCCGCCAGACCCGCCCCTCCTTGAGCATGCCCGCGCTTGGAGGAGCTGCACCCGCCCGTCCCACACCCCAGCAACCGACGAGACCGCTCGCCGGTCTCCCCCCTCGCCAGGCAGTCACGCTCCAAGCCGCTACCGCCAGTATCCCGCCGCGCCCGACGGTCCCGCTCCAGACTGCGCCCGACGGACCGACACCGATGGAGGGCTCGGCCATCACCGAAGGGCTCGGCGCGGTCGTGCTCTACGACGACAAGGCCGGCGCCATCGAGGTCCTGCCCATGAGCCAGCAGGCCGAGGCGCGGGTGCGCGGCGCGCTCGCGCCGGGGCGGCAGCTCCGCCTCATGCTGAACCCCGCTCCGGCACCCGGCCGGGACCTCGAGCTCCGCGTCGAGGTCCCCTGGCAGAGCCGGCCCTTCATCGTTACCGCCCGCACAGGCCCCTCTTCGCCGCGCGGAACGCTCTTAGAGGTGAGCCGACAGCCGCAGAGCGCCGCTGCGCCTGCAGTTGCCACGCAACCTGCAGCCCCGCCGGTCGCCGACACGACGCCAGCGCCACCCACCGCCTCCTTCTCCGCGACAGCCCGCTTGGCTACCTTCGACGCCGCGCGGCCTCGTCCGAAGACCGGCCACCTGCTCCACGCCTTACAAGGAGCGGTCGGCCCCGAGGGACCCATCGGCGCCCTCATGCGCCAGGCCGTCACCTACCCCGGTGTCGTGCTCCTGCTCGAAACCCCCGCCGAGCACTGGCGGGTGACCACGCTCGAAGACCTGCTGCTCGACATCGAGGTTGCACCCATGCGGCCCGACCTGACCATCGAAGCGCTGGTCACCAAGTCGGGCCTCGCGGAGCCGGTGCGGCTGCAGGAGGCGCTCGCTCAACATCAGCGCACGGGCGAACCGCTCGAGCAGCTGCTGACGACCACCGGCGCGCTCCGCTTCCGCGAGCTCGACGCCATCCTCGCCACCCGGCTTCGGATGCTGTTCGCGGCCCTTGCCACCTCCCACCCAACCCAGTTCAAGGCGGAGGCCTACGACCGGATCGAGCCGCTTGCCTCCGGCCAGACCGTCTCCTTCGCGACGCTCGCCTTCGGGCGCATCCACGACCTGTTCGACAAGCAGCCGCCGGCTGCACTCGAAGAATGGGCGCGCCAGACACCGGGTTTTCCGAAAGCGCGGACAGACCTCCGCATTCCGCTCCAGCGGTACGGCATCGCCGCCCGCGAGCTCGCCTTCGTGGAGAGCGAGGCGAACGGCTCCACCAGCGTGGGCGCGCTGCTCTCCAAGTCGCCCGTGCGGCGCCACGCCACCTTGGTCTTGCTCGCAACGCTTGATCGCATGGGCTACCTTGAGTGGATTCGCCACGATGTGGCGGAGCTGCGCGCGATGCGGGCCCAACCCCAGATCGAGCAGAAACTGAGCGAGCTCCAACAGGCCAACCTCTTCGCCACGCTCGACACCCACTGGTCGGACTACGACACCGTGATCGGAGCGGCTGCCAAACGGGTCATCGACGGCCTCGACCTGCCCTACCTATCGGAGCACGGGCCGGCCGAGACGCAGCAGTCGGCCCGCCGGCTCACGATGGGGCTCAGGGCGGTCGCAGACCGGCTCTCCACCCGTCCGCTGCGGGAGGCTGTGCGGGCCAAACTGATCGATGACTTTGCCCGCAGCAGCGCTGTCGACCTCTACGAGAAGCAGGCCGAGATGGCCCTCTTCAAGGAAGACTGGGAGCACGCAGAGGATCAGCTGCACCGCATCCTCGAACTCGACCCGCGCAACCGGCGGGCTGCCAGCCGTCTGCAGGAGTTGGCCGAGAGCCGGGCCGGCGGGACTCAAACGCCCTGATTCTCTTCACAGCGACCCGAAGTGGCGGTTCGAAGCCGCGGCGCCGGCACCCCGTTGCGCTGAGCGGCGCGCCCCAAATTGCTTGCGGAGGGAGCAGGGCCGTGGCATACTTTAGGATAAGTTCGACCTAAACTCTGCGCTCATGGTTGCCATGCACTCCATCCCCAGCGGAAACATTTCTCGGCGGCTCCTGCTCGTCGCTGCGCTGCTGCTGTCGGTGGGTGCAGGGTGCGATGCGCCCGACCTCGCAGGCTCCGGTGCCGATGCTGGCCTGTCGCTCGATGGCGGCGCGACCGGTCTTGCTGATGCAGGAGCGGCGGCGATTCCGGCAGACGACCTCACCACAATCGCCGAGTTTACGGGCGTTGCAGACCCGATCACGGGCGAACTTACTGTAAACATTCTGCCGCTCGATGCATCGACCGACCCTGCGCTTCGGCGGCTGCATCAGGGCGTCTGCGAGATGAACATCATCCAGGACGGCGTGCCCGGATCCGGCCCCGCCAACTCCATCGAGCTGGTCACCGAGAGCACCGGATATAATGAGGAGTGCTTCGGCTACTTTGCCTCGCCCCTCTTCTGCGGCGAAGTGACGGTTCGATCTTTTTACACGACCTTCAAACCGCAGGTCTTTGCTCAGATCCTCACCCAGGCTCCATCGACGGGCTACTCGGTGCAGAACGGCGATGTGATTCCCGGCTCGTCGAGTGGTCTGGGCTCGTGGGCCTACGGCGATTTTGCCGCCGCGCCTGGCCCCGGAAACGCCAACACCCGCCCCTGGGTCTTCGCGAACGCCGGCGGACGCTTCACCTTCACCGGCCGCGTGGTCATGAACATCGTGGAGAGCTGCGACGGCGTGGACAACGACTGCGACGGGATCATTGACGAGGGCGGCGGCTGCCGCATCACCGGCCAGCCCTGCACCATCGCCGCCGACTGCACGGCCGGCCTCTCCTGTGCGGCGGGCTTCTGCGGCGCGGGCAGCTGCCCCGCGGGCGAGCACCTCGCGCAGGGGCTCTGCGTCAGCGACCTGCGAACCTGCACGCTCGCCAACGCAAGCGCAGCCGAGCAGGAGTGGGACGGCGCCGCATGGGGCAGCTGCTACGCGACAGGCTGCAACACGACCTACCATCTCCTCTCCGGCGCCTGCGAGAGCGATACCCGCTCCTGCACCATCGCCAACGCCACCGCCGCGGTAGACACCTACATCGCCGGTTCGTGGAGCGGCTGCGTTGCAACCAGCTGCGTTGCGGGATTCCACACCGACGGCGGACTCTGCGCCAACGACACCCGCACCTGCATCCGCTCGGACGGCTCTGCGGGTCTTGAGACCTGGACCAGCGGCACCTGGGGCGCCTGCGAGGCCCCCACCTGCCTTGCCGGCTTCCACCTCGAGGGCGGCCTCTGCTTCAGCGACAACCGCAGCTGCGCTGCTCCCAACGCGGCAACCGCCACCCAGTCCTGGACCGGGCTCAGCTTCGGTGATTGCACGGCCTTGACCTGCAACGCCGCCTTCCACCTCGACACCGGCGCCTGCGTCAGCGACACACAGGCCTGCACCCTCCCCAACGCCGCGACCGCAACGCAGGCCTGGCTTGGCTCCGAGTGGGGAACCTGCATCGCGGCCACCTGCGACGCGGGCTTCCATGTGGAGGCCGACCTCTGCGTGAGCGACGTCCGGATCTGTCTGCCCGCCAACGGTTTCGGCACAGAGACCTACTCCGCCGGAGCATGGGGCTCCTGTATTCCGGACTACTGCAACGGCGGCTTCCATGTGGAGGCGGGGGCCTGCGCCAGCGACACGCGCGGCTGCCTCATCGCCAATGGCTCGGGCCAACAGACCTGGGCCAGCACCGCCTACGGCGCCTGCACCGTCGTCAGTTGCAACCCCACCTTCCACGAAGAGTTGGGCGGCTGCGCTGCAGAGACCCGCGCCTGCTTCGTCGAGGGCGGCGACGGCACCCAGACCTGGGATGGCATCAGCGCCTACAGCACCTGCTACGCCACCAGCTGCCAGCTCGGAAACACCCTCAACCTCGGCACCTGCGTCATCACACGCTGCGGCAACGGACTCATCGAGAACGCCGAGTACTGCGACGATGGAAACACCGACAACGCAGACACCTGCAGCAACAGCTGCGTCTGCGGCTTCGGCTTCCACCTTGAGGCCGGCGCCTGCCTCCCCGATACCCGCGACTGCGCCGTGGGTGTCGACACCGGCTACCAGGTCTGGAACGGCGCCAGCTACGACGCCTGCGTCTCGCTCGCCTGTGGCGCCCTCGCCTACCAGTCTGGCACCGAGTGTCTGCCCAAGGTAGACTTGGGTGGCGCCTGCACCACCAACCCGCAGTGTTTCTCCAACTTCTGCGCGACAGCGCCTGCCGGAACGGCAAACGACCGGTGCGCGCCGCCTGGCATGAACTGGATTCCGCCCGGCACCTTCGTCATGGGCTCGCCCATCGGCGAAGTCAGCCGCGGCACAGACGAGACGCAGCACCAGGTGACCATCTCGCGTCCCTTCTTCCTCGGCGCGGCGGAGCTCTCGCAGAGCGGCTGGAAGAGCGTGGCAGGCGGCACCAACCCCTCCTGCACGCAGAGCACGACCACGGGAGCATACGAGTGCACCACGCTGAACAGCAACGATGGCTCGCCCGTTGAGCGGCTCGACTGGTTCTCGGCCATTGCCTACGCCAACGCGCGTTCGGTGCTCGAGGGTCTGCCTGCCTGTTACGCGCTCACCTTCTGCAATGATGAGGCCGGCGGCTGGAAGGACGGCCTGCACAGCGGCTGTACCTCTGCCACCTTCGCTGGCCTCTCCTGCACGGGCTACCGCCTGCCCACCGAGGCCGAGTGGGAGTATGCAGCCCGTGCGACAACCAAGACCACCTACTTCTGGGGTTCGGTGGCGACTGCCAGCAACCTCTGGATGGTCAGCAACGGCGGCAACAGGACCCACATCAGCGGCACGGTTGCGAGCCCCGACAAGACCAACATCTATGGCCTGGTGGACACCAGCGGCAACGTCTCGGAGTGGGTCTGGGACCGGCTCGGCACGCTGACCAACGCAACCGCGACCGACCCGCTCGGCGCCACCGCTGACGTCCGCCGCATCTTCCGCGGCGGCAGCTGGAGCCTCGACGCATCACGCGCCCGAGGAGCCTCGCGGTATGGCACCTCGCCCGTCTATCGCAACTCCGACCTGGGCCTCCGCATCGCCCGTACCGCCGTCCTTCCGCAGGTTCCGACCTGCCCCGCAGGCTACCACAGCAGCGGCAGCATCTGCGACGTTGACACCATCGCCTGCTCGAAGGAGCGGGCAACCGAGGCAACCCAGGTCTGGAACGGAAGCGCCTACGGGAGCTGCACCATCGCCAGCTGCGAGCCGGGGTACAGCCTCGTCGGCAATGCCTGTC
Source organism: Myxococcales bacterium (assembly GCA_947496715.1). Classification (GTDB taxonomy): domain Bacteria; phylum Myxococcota_A; class Bradymonadia; order REDH01; family REDH01; genus CAIWGR01. The sequence continues at coordinate 6,535 of CANMDT010000009.1, read as the reverse complement.
TTGTGGTCTGCGGCGATACCCTCATCGGTGGCGCGGAGACCTGCGACGATGGCAACGCGGTCTCCGAGAGCTGCACCTACGGACAGACCTCCTGCACCGTCTGCAGTTCGACCTGCACGCTCGCCCCGGGTGCCACGACCTACTGCGGCGATGGTGCGCTTCAGTTGACCGAGTTCTGCGACGACGGCAACCTCGTCAACGACGACAGCTGCAGCAACGCCTGCGTCTGCGGTGTCGGATTCCACATCGAGAACGGCGTCTGCACCAACGACGTGCAGGACTGCCTCGCTCCGCTGGGTGTGGGCCTCGAAGGCGTGCTCCCGCTCGCGCCAGGCACCAAGACTTGGAACGGCGCCACCTACGACGACTGCATCCTCAGCGTATGTATCTGCCCCTAAGCGCAGGCTGCAGCGTCAGCTGACGCGTCGGAGCAGGGCTGCAAACATGGGGCCTTCTCCGGTCGTATCGGGCAGCAGCGCCTGCCCATGCTCGGTGGCCTCGCCGGTCTGCCATTCGAGTCTGCAGATCTCCACGCGGCCCGAGCGGCGCTCCAACAGCCGCGCCACCACGCCGTCGTTCTCTTCGGCGGAGATGGAGCAGGTGGCGTAGAGGATGAAGCCGCCCGCGCGGACCGCATCGAGCGCAGCGGCGAGCATGGCATACTGGCGCATGGCGAGCTGGCGGCTGCGGGCGGGCGACCAGTCGGCGGGCAGCGGAGGCTGGCGGACGAGGTGGGCCTCGGAGCTGCAGGGGGCGTCGAGCAGGATGGCGTCGTAGGCGTCGCGCTCGTAGAGGCTCCAGCGGGTGGCATCGTGGCCGGTCACCCGGACCCGCTCCCGCAGCTCGGGCGGTAGATAGTCGGAGAGGGTCTGCTTGAGGCGGCCGCGACGGGCAGCCGACAGCTCGTTGGCGACCAGTTCGCCGCTGCCCATGCGCTCGGCGAGGATGAGGCTCTTGCCGCCTGGTGCGGCGCAGAGATCAAGGATGCGTGCGCCGTCGGTGATGGGGAGGGCGCGAGCGACACGCACGGAGGCTGCGTCGAGATTGTAGTGGGTGCAGAGGCCTGCGCCGTCGCGTGCGGGCGGAGGCAGCGGGCCACCGGACGAGCAGCCTGCGAGGGCGGTGCGCGGCAGGGGTCCGAGCAGGGCTTCAACAGCGGAGGGCTGCGCGAAGGGGTTGGCCCGCGCGACCTGCCCATCTGTGCCCTTCATGGCCGCAAGGAGCGCGGGCCAGCGGTCGCCGTAGCGGGCCGCGAACCAGCGGTCGAAGGCGTCGGGCCCCTGGGCTGCGGCCTTGGCCGCCTGCTTCTCCCGCTTGCTCACACGCTGCTCCAAAAACGAGACGGGCCGGTCGAACGACCAGCCCGCAGTCTAGCGGCCGAAGCCGCCGTGACTAGCCGTGAATGCGGCGACGGCGGAGGGCGACAAGGCCAACCAGCGCGAGGAGCATCGAGACAAGGCCGGCGCTGGAGCCGACGGTGGAGCAACCCGAGTCGGTGGCCTTCTTGGTGGCCGGGGCCGAATCGGTGCCCGAGCCGCTCGCCGCCGCATCAAGCGCGCCGCCGGGCAGGTTGTCGAGGGGGGAGGTAGAGCTCTCCGCGCCGCCGCCGAGTGCGTCGTTGCGGGAGCCGGTGTAGGCGGAGCCTGCGTCGGAGGCGGCAATGGCCTCACGCCAGTGGGGCGGCAGGCAGTAGAAGGCGGGGGTCGGCTCAGGGCAGTCGGTGGTGCCGTCCGGGCTCACCGCGCAGGTGGTGTCGCCGTAGGGGAGCTCTTCGCAGGTCCACTCGGTCGGGCAGTCGGAGGCCGATGTGCAGGAGGTGGGCTCGTCGGGGAGCGCGCAGTAGTTGCTGCCCGTGGGCTCGCAGGCGCAGGGGTCGGTACCGGTGCCGCTGCCATCGGGAGCGGGGAGGCTGGAGCCGCTGCCAGGGGAGTCGCTGCCGGGGGAGTCGCTGCCGTCGCTGCCGGAGCTGCCGCCTGAGGAGCCACCATCGGACGAGCCGGTGCCAGTGTCGGGCGGAACATCGGTGCCGCCGCTGCCGGAGCAGTAGCAGGAGAGTTCGGGCTCGCAGGTGAAGCCGTCGCCGCAGTCGGCGGCGGTGGTGCAGGGACCCATCCAGCGGGGTGCGCAGTAGCTGTAGGTCTCGGTGGTGCAGTCGACGGGGGGCTCGGTGCCCGTGCCGCTGCCATCGGGCGCGCCGGGGAACTCTCCGCCGGGCATAGGCTCGGGGGCACCGAAGCCGCCGCCGCTGCAGACCTCATAGCTCTCAATGATGCAGGCCAGGCCGTCGCCGCAATCGCTGTCGGCGTTGCAGGGCGGGGGCGGGGGAGCGACGCAGCCGTAGAAGATGGTCGGCTCGCAGGGGGTGGGCTCCGGGCAGGGTTCGCCGGGCGGGCAGGCGGGCGAAGAGCAGACCGAACCGCCGACCTCTTCGCAGGCGAGGCCATCCGGGCAGTCGGCATCGGTGGCACAGTCGCCCGAGATGGAGACCGAGGTACAGATGCCGGATGTGGCGGTTCCGCAGGTGGGGTCTTCGGGGATGCAGGGGGTCGCGCCATCGGTGTAGGAACAGACCTCACCGCGGGCGCAATCGGCATCGCTGGTGCAGTCGGTGGCGTGTGCCGCGGCACCCGCGGACATCGCCGCAGCGAGGACCAAGAGGGACAACAGGGAACTGGTCTTCATGACAACACTCCGAAAGCGGGAGAAAGGCGCAGAGAACGCGCGGCAACCTAGCGTGAAGCACGGTCCGTGCCAAATCCGTTGCGATGCTGATCTGCCAAGCAATCCTCCGCTGCAGCGCCGCGCGAAAGGCGGGGACTGCGCACCCGGCGTCAGACTCCTGATGGGGCTGCGTCAGAAAGCGGTGGCGGGGAGTCCGGGCGCGAAGCGGCGGAGCCGCAGCGAGCCGTCCGTTGCGTGAGGCTCAGCGCCGACCATCTCGAAGGTATCGAGCGCGGTCCAGGCGTCGGAACAGCTGAGCGGCTCGCTGGCGACACGGAGGCGCCGCAGCGGGCTACCACAGCGGGCCTGCGTGGTCTGCGCGCCCGGTGCATCGACCACAAAGTGGAGCGGGCGACCGCCCTGATGGGCGAGCAAGACCTCTCCGTCGGTGAGCAAGAAGGAGAGGCAGGTAGGGTCTTCGTAATGGCAGGTTGCGGGGTGTCGGTCGGGTATCTCGGCCCATATGAGGTCGGTCGCCTCCCGGGCGGCGCGGGCGAGGTCATCGAGCGAGATAGGGGCATCTCGGTCGATCAGCGCTGCGTCGAGCCGGCTGAGTAGCAGATAGAAGAGAACCTCGCTGTCGGTCTGCCCCTCGATGTGGGCCCGCAGGGGCTCTCGAAGACCGGCGATGAGGCGCTCTCGGAAGCCAGCAAATCCGTAGCAGGTTCCGTTGTGGGCGAAGACCCAGCGGCCGTGCCGGAAGGGGTGGCAGTTCTCCTGTGCGAGACCGCCGTGGGTCGCCTTGCGGATATGGCAGAGGAGCGTCGGCGCACAGGCTGCACCGGCAACCGCATGAAAGTGCGGGTCGCTGCCGGCGCGGAGCGGCTGCTTGTGCAGCACGGCGCCCTCGGGGCCAAAGGTAGCGAGCCCCCAGCCGTCCGGGTGGTGCTCGCTGAGCGAGGCCATGGAGCGGCCATCACCCACGAGCGAGGCCCGCGCATCTTCCGACTGCGACGAGCGTTGTGCATACAGACGACACATCTTCTTCCTCGAACGCACACAATTCCTCCCCCGAGGGTATTCCGATTCGGCGTCGCTGCCAACGACTTCGCGCGGGCCAGATCGGGAGGCGAAAACCTCCGAAGTTTGACGCTGCGATCGGGCGATCGTACCCACAACCTCGACCAACCGTCAGGGAGTCTGCCATGCTGTTCCGCAACCTTGCCCACTCGGCCTCCGACCTCGCTGCAGCCGGCGCACGCCGCGCGCTGCGGACAGTGTTCGGTCTGGCCTTGGCGCTTGCGGGATGTAGTGGCGAGAGCCCTGCGGTGGGGGAGGGCTCGGCGGCACTGCCGACGACGCCTGACGCTGCGCGTGAGGCGCTGGAAGACCAGCTCGAAGCGACCTACCTTGCCTGGTTCGATGCGCAGCTGACGCAGGCCCCGGTCGAGGCGGTGTTGCGGAGCACCGAGTTCGCCAAGCTCCTCAAGCGAGAGCGCACGCTGCTGCGGCTCTACGAGGTCCGCAAAGGCGCCCCCTTCCTGACCACCGCGTCGGGCCTCACGCCGGTCGGGCAGTCGGTTGTTGATGCCGTTGCGCTCTCGCCAGAACACGGGCTCGACCCCAAGGCCTACCACCAGGTCGAGATCCGCGAAGCGCTGACCTCACTTACCGAGTGGGATGCGGGGCTCCGTCATGCGCCGCCTTTCGGGTTTGAGCGGGTGCTGAAGCAGGCGCTCGTGGCGGCGACCGATGTTCCGAGCGTGGCCTCTGCCCCCAATGTTGCGATGGCGGCGCTGACTGCGGTGCTCGGCGATGCGGCGACCTCGACCGCTCCGGAGTATGCCCGAGCCCACGCGGCCAGGCTCGAGCTGGCGCGCGGCGCACGCGGCGCACGAGCGACCTTGGAGGCGCTCCTTGCCGACGCGCTCCTCGACTACGGCTCCGACCAAGGGCTGGGCAACGCGGCGACGCTCGATGACCCCAAGGAGCCTGCCGCCCGCGCGAAGGTGGTTGAGGCACGGCTGGCCAAACTCTTCGATGATGCCGCGGCTGCGCTGAGCTCCGAGGTGGCCAATGCGCTTCTCTCTTCGCTGCCACCGCGGCACGATCAGTATGGAAAGTTGCTCGAGGTTCGGAAGCGGTATGCGGCGCTGGTCGCCAAGGGCGGCTGGCCCAAGGTGACGGCCTTTACCGGCTCGCGGGGAACCCATGGACCACAGGTGGCAACCCTCAAAGTCCGGCTGTCGGAGGAGGGCTACGCGGTGGGCCCGCTCGACGACCGCTTCGACGAGCCGCTCGGCAAGGCGGTGGCGGACTACATGGTTGGCCACCAGCTTGACCCCAAGCGGGGGCTCTACAAGGAGCTCTTCAGCTCGCTGAATGTGACGGCGGAGCAGCGGCTGAAGCAGCTCGATCTGACGCTGCAGCGTTGGCGCGAGAGCCGTATCGGTGACGACCTCGACTTCGTCTTCGTCAACATCCCGGACTTCCACGCGGAGGTCTGGCGCGACGGCAAGCGGGCGATGCGCTTCCGCATCGTGGTGGGCAACACCACGCGCGAGTGCGACCCCGAGACGAAGAGCTGGAAGTATGCCAATGCCACGCCGCTGCAGTCGGCCCGCATGACCTACATCACGCTCAACCCCTTCTGGAATGTGCCGCAGCGTATCCTCAACGAGGAGCTCCTCCCTGAGCTGCTCGAGGCCGAAGACTACTTTGAGAGGCTCGGCATCGAGAGGGTGACGATCAGGGGCGAAGAGGTGATTCGGCAGCGGCCCGGCGAAGACAACGCGCTGGGGCTGGTGAAGTTCATGTTCCCCAACCCGTTCAGCACCTACATGCACGACACCAACAAGAAGGCCTTCTTCGCCTACCCGGTGCGGGCCTTCTCACACGGCTGCATGCGGGTGCAGGACCCAATGAAACTGCTCGAACACATGCTCACCGAAGACGGCCAGTATGACGCAGCCAAGATCGCCAAGATCTACGACGACAACGAGAGGCTCGAGGAGAAGAAGGAGACCACGCTGACCCTCAAGACGCCGGTGCCGGTCCATGTGGAGTATTACGTCGTCCGGGTGAACGACGAGGGCCAGGCCGAGTTCCTCGCAGACATCTACAAGTATGACCGCGACAGGATGTCTCCCCCCTCTGCAGAGTCGCTCGCCTGCGTGCCGAAAGAGGAACCTACGCAGACACTCGTGCTGGGCGAAGACAACAGGGTGATGCTCCGCGACCAGGCGGGCGCGATGACCGATCCGAAGGCTGTCGTGGTGCCCGTGCCCGAGCCCGTGGCAGACCCTGCGAGCCCCGCGGCTGGCGACCTAGGGCCCTAGCTCTCGCGCCCGAGCCAACCTGCGAGGAGTTGGCCAGACTCGCGGATGAGCTCGGCCTCCTCAATCTTTTCGACGAAGCGGCGCGGCATCTTCCGCACGCCGCAGGCGATGCCGAGGATGGTGCCGACGATGGCGCCGTTGGTGTCGGCATCGCCGCCGCCCATCACCGCCGCGGTGACCCCTTCGTCGAAGTCCCAGGCGCGGCCGCAGAGCAGCGCGACGCAGAAGGGGATGGACTGGCGGGCGTCAGCACCGGCACCGCCGCACAGTTCGGCGAGCTCGCGCGAGGGGCAGTCGAGAGCATCGGAGAGCTCATCGAGGTGGCGAGAGAGTGGGTCGTCGCTCGGAGCGAAGCCGGACTGTTCGAGCTGCGCCTCGGCCCAGATCGCCTCTTCGATGAGCTGCTGGTACCGGTCGAGGCGCGGCTCCCAGCGCCGGTTGCAGCCGAAGGCATCGGCGACGAGCAGCGAGATGAGGTAGGCCCCGACCACATCGCGGCTGTCGCGGTGGGGCATCTGGAGGACCTCGAGGGCGAG